>NZ_NWSW01000062.1:0-18176 GCF_002531805.1 Rhizobium sp. M1
AAAAGCTGCGCTTCGCCATCCGCGAAGGCGGCCGCACCGTCGGCGCCGGTATTGTCGCCTCGATCGTCGAGTAATCCTGGGATTACCCGCAATTCAGGAAAAACCCCGCTGGCGACAGCGGGGTTTTTTCGTTTTGATGCCTGATCGACGGATTAACAGGTGTTGTAAAAATATCGTTAAACAGGCCCGTCACAGTATTTTGTTCATCTCACGTTCAGAAACCGGTTTGTGATTGGCTCATTTTAGTTCAGACTCCTCCGTGTAGAGAGGAGAGTTCGCATGATTCCAAAGGCCACATTTGTTGCGACGATATTCGCAATGTATGTTTTCACGATGTTTTTCATCGCTGCGATCCCGCAAGAGGTTGTTCAATCGGCCGGCGTGCAGATCGACGAGGTCAGCGTCGTCAAGTGACGGCCCTGCAAATCATCGCCGGATTCGGCGGTGATTGGAAATGAATGATCAGGCGCCGGACGCAGGCGGCCTGATGAGGCGGGGGTGAACTCTCGCAGGACGCTCGCTTGCTCTTCGCGCGGAAGCGTCTAACTATGCCTCCGAATGACGCGGAGGATATTCCATGAAGAAACGAATCCTGTTCACAGGCGGTTCGGGCAAGGCGGGTCGCCATGCCGTGCCATGGCTCGTCAACTCAGGTTATGAGGTCCACAACCTCGATCTCGTGCCGCTGGACAGCCCCGGCGTCACCAATCTCATCGCCGACATCACCGATAGCGGTCAGGTCTTCAACGCGCTCTCCATGCATCGCGATTTTCCCGATCTCGACGCGGGCAGGGGCGTCCAGCCCTTCGATGCCGTCGTGCACTTCGCCGCCATCCCGCGCATCCTGATCAAGCCCGACAACGAGACCTTCCGCATCAACACGATGGGTACCTACAATGTCATCGAGGCGGCGGTGAAGCTCGGCATCCGGAAGATCATCGTCGCGTCGAGCGAGACGACCTACGGCGTTTGTTTTGCCGAGGGGCATCGCGATTTCCACCAGTTCCCGCTGGAGGAGGACTATGACGTCAATCCGATGGATTCCTATGGCCTTTCGAAAGTGGTCAACGAAAAGACGGCGCGCGCCTTTGCCGAACGGTCCGGCTTCGACATTTATGCGCTGCGCATCGGCAACGTCATCGAGCCGCACGAATATGAGAGGTTTCCCACCTATTTCGCCCATCCCGAAATGCGCAAGCGCATCGCCTGGAGTTATATCGACGCCCGCGACCTCGGTCAGATCTGCCATCTCTGCATCGAGAAGGACGGCCTCGGCTACCAGGTGTTCAACGCCGCCAATGATACCGTCTCGGCCAACACGCCGTCGAGGGAGCTTGCGAAGCGATTCTTCCCGAATGTGCCCTTCACCCGCGAGATCGGCGAATATGAAGGCCTGCTTTCCAACCGCAAGATTCGCGAAGTGCTGGGCTTCAGGGAAGAGCACGACTGGCGGAAATATGTGAAGATCTGAGCGTTTGTCGGCCATGCGATTGAAAAGCCGGTCGCTCGCAAATGAGCAGAACGGCTTTGAAAATCGAAAATCGTGCTTGCCAATCCGCCGCCGCCGTCTTAAAGGGTGCGCCATGCATTTCGGCAGCGATTTGCGGGTCTTGGCCCGGGCGCTGAAGGAGAGGCATGAAGGGGTATAGCTCAGTTGGTAGAGCGGCGGTCTCCAAAACCGCAGGTCGGGGGTTCGAGCCCCTCTGCCCCTGCCATTTTCCTTGATAGGGACAGCGCGACTGTGCTTGCAGCCGTTCCGGCCGGGGATTGATCGGTGGCAACTAATTTCGTTAAACTTCGGTTTCCCTCTTGTGTATTCGGAAATCGGTGTTTATTTAGGGTTCAACAGACACGCGGTGCGTGGGGCTGATAGTTTCAGCTTTACGCGCCGTAATTGCGTGGGCAGTCGATGGCATCCAAATCCAATCCGTTTGCGTTTCTGCAGCAGGTTCGCTCCGAGACGTCCAAAGTTACATGGCCGTCGCGCCGCGAGACGATGATCTCGACGGTTATGGTGCTTGTGATGGTGGTGTTCGCCGCGTTGTTTTTCTTTGCTGCTGACCAGCTGATCGGCTGGGTTCTGAGCTTCGTGCTCAATACCGGCAACTGATACGGGTGGAGATGAAAATGGCGGCACGTTGGTACATCGTCCACGCGTATTCCAATTTTGAAAAGAAGGTGGCTGAGGACATCGAGAACAAGGCTCGCCAGAAGGGGCTTGAGCATCTGTTCGAGAAGATCCTCGTGCCGACCGAAAAGGTGGTGGAAGTGCGACGCGGCCGCAAGGTCGACAGCGAGCGCAAGTTCTTCCCGGGTTATGTCCTCGTCCGCGCCAATCTGACGGATGAGGCCTACCATCTGATCAAGAATACGCCGAAGGTCACCGGCTTCCTCGGCTCCGACAATAAGCCCGTTCCGATTCCGGATTATGAAGCCGAGCGCATTCTCGGTCAGGTTCAGGAAGGTGTCGAGCGGCCGAAGGCCTCCATTACCTTCGAGATCGGCGAACAGGTTCGCGTTTCCGACGGCCCGTTCGCTTCGTTCAACGGCACGGTTCAGGATGTGGACGAAGAACGTTCGCGCCTGAAGGTTGAGGTGTCGATCTTCGGCCGCGCGACGCCGGTCGAGCTGGAATACGCTCAGGTCGAGAAGGTCTGATTGCAAGAGATCGGAAGCTGGCCCTTGCGGCCTGTTTCCCGCGGACCTTGTCCGCATCCGCGTGGAAGGTGAGGGGTCTTAGCCGGACCCTAATGATCCGCACCACGCAACCGCAGCCGCCGGAGAGATCCGGCATCACGGGCCGGGCGACCGGTCGTTCATGAAAGGCAGAGAGATATGGCTAAGAAAGTTGCAGGCCAGCTCAAGCTTCAGGTCAAGGCAGGATCGGCAAACCCGTCCCCGCCGATTGGTCCGGCGCTTGGTCAGCGTGGCATTAACATCATGGAATTCTGCAAGGCGTTCAATGCCGCCACGCAGGAAATGGAAAAGGGTATGCCGATTCCGGTCGTCATCACCTATTACCAGGACAAGTCCTTCACCTTCGCGATGAAGCAGCCGCCGGTCAGCTACTGGCTGAAGAAGGAAGCGAAGATCACGTCCGGTTCCAAGACCCCGGGCAAGGGCGCAAAGGCTGGTACCCTCACCAAGGCTCAGATCAAGACGATCGCCGAAGCCAAGATGAAGGACCTGAATGCAGCAGATATCGAAGGCGCAATGGCGATGATCGAGGGCTCTGCCCGCGCCATGGGCCTGGAAGTGGTGGGTTAAGATCATGGCTGGTAAGCGCACTCGCAAGATCAATGAAGGTGTTGATCCCACCAAGCTCTACGCTCTGACCCAGGCCATCGGCATGGTCAAGGAACGGGCTGTCGCCAAGTTCGACGAAACCATCGAAGTCTCGATGAACCTCGGCGTCGATCCGCGCCATGCGGACCAGATGGTTCGCGGTGTCGTCAATCTGCCGAACGGCACGGGCCGCACGGTTCGCGTCGCCGTCTTCGCTCGTGGCGTCAAGGCTGACGAAGCCAAGGCTGCTGGTGCCGATATCGTCGGTGCCGAAGACCTCGTCGAAATCGTCCAGGGCGGCAAGATCGAATTCGATCGCTGCATCGCCACCCCCGACATGATGCCGCTCGTCGGTCGTCTCGGTAAGGTTCTCGGCCCGCGCGGCATGATGCCGAACCCGAAGGTCGGCACCGTCACCATGGATGTCGCCGGAGCCGTCAAGGCTTCCAAGGGCGGCGCTGTCGAGTTCCGCGTCGAGAAGGCTGGTATCGTCCATGCCGGTATCGGCAAGGCCTCGTTCGACGCCAAGGCTCTGGAAGAAAACATCCGCGCCTTCGCCGACGCCGTCATCAAGGCGAAGCCGGCTGGCGCCAAGGGCAACTACGTCAAGCGCGTGGCGATTTCCTCGACCATGGGCCCGGGCGTCAAGATCGAAGTCGGCTCGGTCACCGCAGCACCGACTGCATAAGTTAATTGCCGGACCGCGGTCCGGTCACTGAATTTCCGGCCTCGCAAGGGGCCGGAATATTCCGGAGAAATCCGGAATCCTGTCCGAGATTGCAGGTGGTTTTCCCTTAATCACTTTGCCTGCATGAGACGGGTAAGACCCGAATTCATGAAGTTCGCTTCTAGAAACTCGGTTCGAGCCTTGGATGCCTTGTGCCTTCTTAGCCTTGATTGGCGCGGAAGCGCGGGGGGACAGGATCCTCAAGCGTCGCTTGGGATCTCGCATGATCCCGGGAGGCAAAAGGCAACCCGGCGGGCCCGTTCTCGGTCCCGCCAACTGGAGATAGGCAGTGGAAAGAGCGGAAAAACGCGAATTCGTCACGGAACTGAACGAAGTCTTCAAGGCTTCGGGCTCAGTTGTCGTGGCCCACTATGCTGGTGCCACAGTCGCGCAGATGAACGATTTTCGTTCGAAGATGCGTGCAGCTGGCGGTACCGTCAAAGTCGCGAAGAACCGCCTGGCCAAAATTGCCCTTCAGGGTACGGAAGCGGAAGGGATGTCGAATCTCTTCAAGGGTCAGACGCTGATTGCATACAGCACCGATCCGATCACCGCTCCGAAGGTCGTCATGGATTTCGCCAAGACCAACGACAAGATCGTTGTTCTGGGCGGCGCCATGGGAACAACCACGCTCAACGCCGATGCAGTCAAGTCGCTTGCGACCCTGCCTTCGCTCGATGAGCTGCGTGCGAAGCTGCTGGGCATGATCCAGACACCGGCTACCCGCATCGCTGGGGTTGTTGCAGCACCGGCAAGCCAGCTTGCCCGCGTGTTTTCGGCCTACGCCAAGAAGGACGAAGCCGCTTAAGGCGGTTTTTCGCTGTTTATAATCAACCGGTTCGAACCGAACAAAAGGAACTAGTAAAATGGCTGATCTCGCAAAGATCGTTGACGACCTCTCCTCGCTGACCGTTCTGGAAGCTGCAGAACTGTCCAAGCTTCTCGAAGAAAAGTGGGGCGTTTCCGCTGCTGCTCCGGTAGCTGTTGCTGCCGTTGGCGGTCCTGCTGGCCCTGCTGTCGTTGAAGAAGAAAAGACCGAGTTCGACGTCATCCTCACGGATGCCGGCGCCAACAAGATCAACGTCATCAAGGAAGTCCGCGCCATCACCGGCCTCGGCCTCAAGGAAGCCAAGGACCTCGTCGAAGGCGCTCCGAAGGCTGTCAAGGAAGGCGTTTCCAAGGCTGAAGCCGCTGACATCAAGAAGAAGCTCGAAGACGCCGGCGCCAAGGCCGACGTTAAGTAAGCTTGAACTGCTTTTGGGAGGTGGCATTTGCTGCCTCCCATTTGCCGTTTTTCTGAACGAATTACCCAAAAGCCGCGTCAAAACGGCTTTTGGGTAATGGGTTCTTCAAAAGGATAGTCTCGCACCGAGGGCAGCACAGCAATCCGAGCTGGGCGTTTTCGGGAGTCGGACGAGATTGAACTACCCATTGATTGACGGGGTCGACTGGCCATCGGTTCCCGTCCGTTGCAGGCCCGGGTGCAAGATTTTGAAGGAGCGACGATGGCTCAGACCCTTTCGTTCAACGGTCGCAGGCGCGTACGCAAGTTTTTTGGTAAGATCCCCGAAGTCGCAGAAATGCCGAACCTCATCGAGGTCCAGAAGGCGTCCTACGACCAGTTTCTGATGGTGGAAGAGCCGAAGGGCGGCCGGCCCGACGAGGGTCTTCAGGCCGTCTTCAAGTCGGTTTTCCCGATCACCGATTTCTCCGGCGCCTCGATGCTGGAATTCGTCTCCTACGAGTTCGAGCCGCCGAAGTTCGACGTTGACGAATGCCGCCAGCGCGACCTGACCTATGCCGCGCCGCTGAAGGTGACGCTGCGCCTCATCGTGTTCGATATCGACGAGGATACCGGCGCGAAGTCGATCAAGGACATCAAGGAACAGTCCGTCTACATGGGCGACATGCCGCTCATGACCAACAACGGTACGTTCATCGTCAACGGCACCGAGCGCGTCATCGTTTCGCAGATGCACCGTTCACCGGGCGTCTTCTTCGACCATGACAAGGGCAAGAGCCATTCTTCCGGCAAGCTGCTCTTTGCGGCCCGCGTCATTCCCTATCGCGGCTCCTGGCTCGATATCGAATTCGACGCCAAGGACATCGTCTACGCCCGCATCGACCGCCGCCGCAAGATTCCGGTGACGTCGCTGCTGATGGCGCTCGGCATGGACGGCGAAGAAATTCTCGACACCTTCTACACGAAGTCGCTCTACAAGCGCGACGGCGAAGGCTGGCGCATTCCCTTCAAGCCGGAAACGCTGAAGGGCGCCAAGGCGATCACCGAGATGGTCGACGCCGATACCGGCGAAGTCGTCGTCGAAGCCGGCAAGAAGCTGACCCCGCGTCTGCTGCGCCAGTTGTCCGACAAGGGCCTGAAGGCGCTGAAGGCCGGCGACGACGACCTCTACGGCAATTACCTCGCCGAAGACATCGTCAATTACTCGACCGGTGAAATCTACCTCGAGGCCGGCGACGAAATCGACGAGAAGACGCTTGGCATCATCCTGTCGAACGGTTTCGACGAAATCCCGGTTCTCGGCATCGACCACATCAATGTCGGCGCCTATATCCGCAACACGCTGTCGGCGGACAAGAACGAGAACCGTCAGGACGCTCTGTTCGACATCTACCGCGTCATGCGTCCGGGTGAACCGCCGACCATGGAATCGGCCGAAGCCATGTTCAACTCGCTGTTCTTCGATGCGGAGCGTTACGACCTCTCCGCCGTCGGCCGCGTCAAGATGAACATGCGTCTCGACCTGACCGTCGAAGACACCGTCCGCATCCTGCGCAAGGACGACATCCTGGCCGTGGTCAAGATGCTGGTCGAACTGCGCGACGGCAAGGGCGAGATCGACGACATCGACAACCTCGGCAACCGCCGCGTCCGCTCGGTCGGCGAGCTGATGGAAAACCAGTACCGTCTCGGCCTGCTGCGCATGGAGCGCGCGATCAAGGAACGCATGTCCTCGATCGAGATCGATACGGTCATGCCGCAGGATCTGATCAACGCCAAGCCGGCTGCCGCAGCCGTGCGCGAATTCTTCGGTTCCTCGCAGCTGTCGCAGTTCATGGACCAGGTCAACCCGCTCTCGGAAATCACCCACAAGCGCCGTCTTTCGGCTCTTGGCCCGGGCGGTCTGACCCGCGAGCGCGCCGGCTTCGAAGTCCGCGACGTGCATCCGACCCACTACGGCCGCATCTGCCCGATCGAAACGCCTGAGGGCCCGAACATCGGTCTGATCAACTCGCTTGCGACCTTTGCCCGCGTCAACAAGTACGGCTTCATCGAAAGCCCGTACCGCCGCATCGTCGACGGCAGGGTGACGAATGACGTGCTCTACCTCTCCGCCATGGAAGAGGCCAAGTACTACGTCGCCCAGGCCAACGCCGAGATGAACCCTGACGGCTCCTTCGTCGACGAATTCGTCGTCTGCCGTCACGCCGGCGAAGTCATGCTCGCACCGCGCGACAGCATGAACCTGATGGACGTTTCGCCGAAGCAGGTCGTTTCGGTTGCTGCGGCGCTCATCCCGTTCCTGGAAAACGACGACGCCAACCGCGCTCTCATGGGCTCGAACATGCAGCGTCAGGCCGTGCCGCTGCTGCGTGCCGAAGCCCCGTTCGTCGGCACCGGCATGGAGCCGGTCGTCGCCCGTGACTCCGGCGCCGCCATCGGCGCGCGCCGCGGCGGCGTGGTCGACCAGGTCGACGCGACGCGTATCGTTATCCGCGCCACGGAAGACCTCGAAGCCGGCAAGTCCGGCGTCGATATCTACCGCCTGCAGAAGTTCCAGCGTTCGAACCAGAACACCTGCGTCAACCAGCGTCCGCTGGTCACCGTCGGTGACGTCGTCAACCGCGGCGACATTCTCGCCGACGGTCCGTCGACCGATCTCGGCGACCTGGCGCTCGGCCGCAACGCGCTCGTCGCGTTCATGCCCTGGAACGGCTACAACTACGAAGACTCGATCCTGCTCTCCGAGCGCATCGTTGCCGACGACGTGTTCACCTCCATCCACATCGAAGAATTCGAAGTGATGGCGCGCGACACCAAGCTTGGTCCTGAGGAAATCACCCGCGACATTCCGAACGTTTCGGAAGAAGCGCTGAAGAACCTCGACGAAGCCGGCATCGTCTATATCGGCGCCGAAGTTCAGCCGGGCGATATCCTGGTCGGCAAGATCACGCCGAAGGGCGAAAGCCCGATGACGCCGGAAGAAAAGCTTCTGCGCGCCATCTTCGGCGAAAAGGCCTCCGACGTGCGCGACACCTCCATGCGCATGCCGCCCGGCACCTACGGCACGATCGTGGAAGTTCGCGTCTTCAACCGCCATGGCGTCGAGAAGGATGAGCGCGCGATGGCGATCGAGCGCGAAGAGATCGAGCGTCTTGCCAAGGACCGCGACGACGAGCAGGCGATCCTCGACCGTAACGTCTACGGCCGTCTGATCGACATGCTGCGCGGCCAGGTCTCGATTGCCGGCCCGAAGGGCTTCAAGAAGGGCACCGAGCTTTCGAACGCCGTCGTCTCCGAATATCCCCGCTCGCAGTGGTGGATGTTCGCGGTCGAGGACGAGAAGGTCCAGAGCGAACTCGAAGCACTCCGCGGCCAGTACGACGAATCCAAGTCGCGCCTTGAGCAGCGCTTCATGGACAAGGTCGAGAAGGTCCAGCGCGGCGATGAAATGCCTCCTGGCGTCATGAAGATGGTCAAGGTCTTCGTCGCCGTGAAGCGCAAGATCCAGCCGGGCGACAAGATGGCCGGCCGTCACGGGAACAAGGGCGTGGTCTCGCGCATTGTGCCTGTCGAGGATATGCCGTTCCTTGAAGACGGCACGCATGTCGACGTCGTTCTGAACCCGCTCGGCGTTCCCTCGCGCATGAACGTCGGCCAGATCCTGGAAACGCACCTGGGCTGGGCTTGTGCCGGCATGGGTCGCCAGATCGGCGAATTGATCGAAGCCTACAAGGCGAACGGCAACATCGAGCCGCTGCGCAAGACCATCGGCGATGTCGTCGGTGCCGGCCCGAAGGCTGAGCAGGTCCACGAATTCGACGATGAGTCGGTTCTGCGTCTTGCCGACCAGTGGAAGCGCGGCGTTTCGATTGCAACGCCTGTTTTCGACGGTGCCCACGAAGGCGACGTCAACGACATGCTGCGTCTGGCGGGCCTCAAGGACACCGGCCAGTCGACGCTCTATGACGGTCGTACCGGCGAGCAGTTCGACCGCCAGGTCACGGTGGGCTACATCTACATGCTGAAGCTCAACCACCTGGTCGACGACAAGATCCATGCCCGCTCGATCGGTCCTTACTCGCTCGTGACCCAGCAGCCGCTGGGCGGCAAGGCGCAGTTCGGCGGTCAGCGCTTCGGCGAAATGGAAGTCTGGGCGCTCGAAGCTTACGGCGCGGCCTACACGCTGCAGGAAATGCTGACGGTGAAGTCGGACGACGTCGCCGGCCGCACCAAGGTCTACGAAGCCATCGTCCGCGGAGACGACACGTTCGAAGCCGGTATTCCGGAAAGCTTCAACGTTCTCGTCAAGGAAATGCGCTCGCTGGGCCTCAGCGTCGAGCTTGAGAACACCAAGCTTGACGAAGCGCAGGCAAACCAGCTGCCCGACGCGGCCGAGTAAGCATTGATAGGGCGTGCGCTGCCATGCGGCGCACGCCGGTCCCGCCGGACGCCGCATCCATGTCGGCCCGGAAGGGAAGTTTCGCCGCATCTTGCGGTTATTCTCGTTTAAGCGAGGGAGGCGGCTCCCGGGAAATTGCCGCTGACCATCGCATTTTGAGGGCGCTTTAGCCCATGAAGGAGACAGGCATGAACCAAGAGGTCATGAATCTTTTCAATCCGCAGGTGCCTGCACAGAATTTCGATTCCATTCGGATTTCGATCGCGTCTCCGGAGAAGATCCTCTCCTGGTCCTACGGTGAGATCAAGAAGCCGGAAACCATCAACTACCGCACGTTCAAGCCGGAACGCGACGGTCTGTTCTGCGCGCGCATCTTCGGGCCGATCAAGGACTACGAATGCCTGTGCGGCAAGTACAAGCGCATGAAGTACAAGGGCATCATCTGCGAAAAGTGCGGCGTCGAAGTCACGCTGTCGCGCGTTCGCCGTGAGCGCATGGGCCATATCGAGCTCGCCGCTCCCGTTGCCCATATCTGGTTCCTGAAGTCGCTGCCGAGCCGTATTTCGACGCTGCTCGACATGACGCTGAAGGAT
Source organism: Rhizobium sp. M1 (assembly GCF_002531805.1). NCBI lineage: Bacteria > Pseudomonadati > Pseudomonadota > Alphaproteobacteria > Hyphomicrobiales > Rhizobiaceae > Rhizobium > Rhizobium sp. M1. The sequence continues at coordinate 10,251 of NZ_NWSW01000062.1, forward strand.
GTCGAGCGCGTCCTTTATTTCGAAAACTACATCGTCACCGAGCCGGGCCTGACGGCGCTCAAGGAGCACCAGCTTCTCTCGGAAGAAGAATACATGCTTGCCGTCGACGAATACGGCGAAGACCAGTTCACCGCGATGATCGGCGCCGAGGCGATCTACGAGATGCTGGCCTCGATGAACCTCGAGAAGATCGCCGGTGATCTGCGCTCCGAGCTTGCCGACACGACGTCGGATCTCAAGCAGAAGAAGCTGATGAAGCGCCTGAAGATCGTCGAGAACTTCATGGAGTCGGGCAACCGTCCGGAATGGATGATCATGAAGGTCGTCCCGGTCATTCCGCCGGATCTGCGTCCGCTGGTTCCGCTCGACGGCGGCCGTTTCGCGACGTCGGATCTGAACGATCTCTATCGCCGCGTCATCAACCGTAACAACCGTCTGAAGCGCCTGATCGAGCTTCGTGCGCCGGGCATCATCATCCGCAACGAAAAGCGCATGCTGCAGGAATCGGTTGATGCGCTGTTTGACAACGGCCGCCGCGGCCGCGTCATCACCGGCGCCAACAAGCGTCCGCTGAAGTCGCTCTCCGACATGCTGAAGGGCAAGCAGGGCCGCTTCCGCCAGAACCTGCTCGGCAAGCGCGTCGACTATTCCGGCCGTTCGGTCATCGTCACCGGTCCGGAACTGAAGCTGCACCAGTGCGGCCTGCCGAAGAAGATGGCGCTCGAACTCTTCAAGCCGTTCATCTATGCCCGCCTCGACGCCAAGGGTTACTCCTCGACCGTCAAGCAGGCCAAGAAGCTGGTCGAGAAGGAAAAGCCCGAAGTCTGGGATATCCTCGACGAGGTCATCCGCGAGCATCCGGTTCTCCTGAACCGTGCGCCGACGCTGCACCGTCTGGGTATCCAGGCCTTCGAACCCACCCTGGTCGAAGGCAAGGCGATCCAGCTGCACCCGCTCGTCTGCACGGCCTTCAACGCCGACTTCGACGGTGACCAGATGGCCGTTCACGTGCCGCTGTCGCTCGAAGCCCAGCTCGAAGCCCGCGTGCTGATGATGTCGACCAACAACATCCTGCACCCGGCCAACGGCGCGCCGATCATCGTTCCCTCGCAGGACATGGTTCTCGGCCTCTATTACCTGTCGATCCTCAACCAGAACGAACCGGGCGAAGGCATGGCCTTCTCCGATCTCGGCGAACTGCATCACGCCCTCGAAAGCAAGGTCGTGACGCTGCACACCAAGATCCGCGGCCGGTTCAAGTCGGTCGACGAGGATGGCAAGCCCTACTCGAAGATCTATGAGACGACGCCTGGCCGTCTGCTCATCGGCGAACTGCTGCCGAAGAACGGCAAGGTGCCCTTCGACATCTGCAACCAGGAAATGACCAAGAAGAACATCTCCAAGATGATCGACACGGTCTACCGCCATTGCGGCCAGAAGGACACGGTCATCTTCTGCGACCGCATCATGCAGCTCGGCTTCTCCCATGCCTGCCGCGCCGGCATTTCGTTCGGCAAGGACGACATGGTCATTCCGGATGCCAAGGCGAAGATCGTTGCCGACACCGAAAGCCTGGTGAAGGAATACGAGCAGCAGTACAATGACGGTCTGATCACCCAGGGCGAAAAGTACAACAAGGTTGTCGACGCCTGGGGCAAGGCCACCGAAAAGGTCGCCGAAGAGATGATGGCCCGCATTAAGGCGGTCGAATTCGATGAGAACACCGGCCGTCAGAAGCCGATGAACTCGATCTACATGATGAGCCATTCCGGCGCCCGCGGTTCTCCGAACCAGATGCGCCAGCTGGGCGGCATGCGCGGCCTGATGGCCAAGCCGTCGGGTGAAATCATCGAGACGCCGATCATCTCGAACTTCAAGGAAGGCCTGACCGTCAACGAGTACTTCAACTCGACGCACGGCGCCCGCAAGGGTCTGGCAGACACGGCGCTCAAGACCGCCAACTCGGGTTACCTGACCCGCCGTCTCGTCGACGTCGCGCAGGACTGCATCGTCACGCATGTTGATTGCGGCACCGAAACCGGCCTCACCATGACCGCCATCGTCGATGCCGGCCAGGTCGTCGCCTCGCTCGGCGCCCGTATCCTCGGCCGCACGGCGCTCGACGACATCGATCATCCGGTCACCGGCGAGCGCATCGTCGATGCCGGCAAGATGATCCTCGAGCCGGATGTCATCGAAATCGAGAAGGCCGGTATCCAGTCGATCCGGATCCGCTCGGCGCTGACCTGCGAAATCCAGACGGGTGTCTGCTCGGTCTGCTACGGCCGCGACCTCGCGCGCGGTACGCCTGTCAACATGGGCGAAGCCGTCGGCGTCATCGCCGCTCAGTCGATCGGCGAGCCGGGAACCCAGCTCACCATGCGTACCTTCCACCTTGGCGGTACGGCGACCGTGGTCGACCAGTCGTTCCTGGAAGCCTCGTACGAAGGTACGGTGCAGATCAAGAACCGCAACGTGCTGCGCAACTCCGAAGGCAGCCTCGTTGCCATGGGCCGCAACATGACCGTCCAGATTCTGGACGAGCGTGGTGTCGAGCGCTCCTCGCAGCGCGTCGCCTACGGTTCGAAGCTGCACGTCGATGAAGGCGACAAGGTCAAGCGCGGCCAGCGTCTGGCCGAGTGGGACCCCTATACCCGCCCGATGATGACGGAAGTGGCCGGTACGGTTCAGTTCGAAGACCTCGTCGACGGTCTCTCCGTTCTCGAAGCGACCGACGAATCCACCGGCATCACCAAGCGTCAGGTCATCGACTGGCGTTCGACCCCGCGCGGTTCGGACCTCAAGCCGGCGATCGTCATCAAGGACGCCAGCGGCAATGTCGCCAAGCTGTCGCGCGGCGGTGACGCTCGCTTCCTGCTCTCGGTCGACGCCATTCTGTCGGTCGAGCCGGGCACGAAGGTCTCCCAGGGTGACGTTCTCGCCCGTTCGCCGCTCGAAAGCGCCAAGACCAAGGACATCACCGGCGGTCTGCCGCGTGTTGCCGAACTGTTCGAAGCGCGCCGTCCGAAGGATCACGCCATCATCGCTGAGATCGATGGTACGATCCGCCTCGGCCGCGACTACAAGAACAAGCGTCGCGTCATCATCGAGCCGGCGGAAGACGGTGTCGAGCCTGTCGAATACCTCATCCCGAAGGGCAAGCCCTTCCACCTTCAGGACGGCGACTATATCGAAAAGGGTGACTACATCCTCGACGGTAACCCGGCTCCGCACGACATCCTGGCGATCAAGGGCGTGGAGGCACTCGCTTCCTACCTCGTCAACGAAATCCAGGAAGTCTATCGTCTGCAGGGCGTTGTCATCAACGACAAGCACATCGAGGTGATCGTCCGTCAGATGCTGCAGAAGGTGGAAATCACCGACGCCGGCGACTCGACCTATATCGTCGGCGACAACGTCGACCGGATCGAGCTCGAGGACGTCAACGACCACCTGATCGAGCAGGGCAAGAAGCCCGCCCACGGCGATCCGGTTCTGCTCGGCATCACCAAGGCGTCGCTGCAGACCCCGTCCTTCATCTCGGCCGCATCCTTCCAGGAAACGACCAAGGTGCTGACGGAAGCGGCAATCGCCGGCAAGACCGACGGCCTGCAGGGTCTGAAGGAAAACGTCATCGTCGGCCGCCTCATCCCGGCCGGTACCGGCGGCACCATGACCCAGATCCGCCGTATCGCCACCTCGCGCGACGAGCTGATCCTCGAAGAGCGTCGCAAGGGCACCGGTGCAGCCGTCGCCACGCCGATGCTGCAGGACATGGCTGAAAAGGCCCCGGCCGCGGAATAACCGCGGCTGAAGTCCCGGTATTCAAGATACGAATTGAAAAACCGCCCGGAGCGATCCGGGCGGTTTTTTCATTTTGCTGTGCTCTGGTCGATCCGACGGGGAGGGGGCGAGCTGCGTGTCTGGCAGGCTGGGGCGAGCGCAGCACTCGCCCTGCGGTTCGCCGCCGGCGGCTCCGGTCAGCTGAACCGGATGATCGCGACCTCGCCGTCGACCGCGCCCTGATAGGCCGAGGCATGCGGCTCTTCGGCCGGAACTTCGGTCAGCATGCCGATCTGGTCGAGATCGGCCTCGATGAAACCTTCCTCGGCAAGGGCGTTCAAGGCTTCGCGCACGGCCGTATCGTCGTCGGGCGCCTTCAGCATGATGTGCAGGTCGATGCCGTCGCTGGAGTCGGACTCATAGCCTTTGCCGATGATGATGAAGATCATCGGCCCGTCGAAATTGTTGTCGTTGTCAGGTGTCGTGATCATCGCCTGTCCTTCGGCTTTCGTGACGATTCGATCGCTCGAATCCTGCTATGAGGGCTTAACGCCGCAATTGCTGATTCCTTAACTGCTTTTGCTGCGATGCCCAAGTTTTTATCTTGGATCACACCCGTGGATTCGTCTAGAAGGGTGAAAACAGGGCATCCGGCCCGCATATCAAGGCGATACGGCGAGTTTATTTCTTAACCGGCCTTGACGAGAGGGGTGGAAACCAGTAGTACCCCGCCCATCAGATCCCATGTGAGGCTTGGCTGTTCGGGGCGACGCGCCCTGAAGTTCACCTCAAACAAGGTTCTAAACGCACGTTGAAGTCATGATGCTGCACGCATGACGCATAATTTCATGCGTCCTCTGCTCCTTGTGGTCCATCTGCGGAAGCGGATCGGGCCATATTTTGCGCATTGAACCGAAAGCATGCGTCATTGCCGGAGACGGCGCGAGTTCAAGCCCGCAAGGGTACTGAGATAAACGTAAGGGATGGTTGAATGCCTACCGTAAACCAGCTGATCCGCAAGCCTCGCCAGGCGAACGTAAAGCGTAATAAGGTTCCCGCTCTCCAGGAGAACCCGCAGAAGCGCGGCGTTTGCACGCGCGTCTACACGACGACGCCGAAGAAGCCGAACTCGGCTCTGCGTAAGGTCGCCAAGATCCGCCTGACCAACGGCTTCGAAGTCATTGGTTACATCCCCGGTGAAGGTCACAACCTTCAGGAGCACTCGGTCGTGATGATCCGCGGCGGCCGCGTCAAGGACCTTCCGGGTGTCCGTTATCACATCATCCGCGGCGTTCTCGATACCCAGGGTGTCAAGAACCGCAAGCAGCGCCGCTCCAAGTACGGCGCGAAGCGTCCGAAGTAATTCGGTTTTGAATAATCCGGCGCTGCGCGAGGTCCTCCGCGTGATGAAGCGCCTTAACGGTTGAAGAGACGAAAAGTATGTCCAGACGTCATAAAGCAGAAAAGCGCGAGATCAATCCGGATCCGAAGTTCGGCGATCTCGTTGTCACCAAGTTCATGAATGCCATCATGCTCGATGGTAAGAAGTCCGTTGCTGAAAACATCGTCTATGGTGCGTTCGACGCCGTTCAGGGCAAGTCCAAGCAGGAGCCGCTTTCGGTTTTCCATTCTGCGCTCGACAACATTGCCCCGCACGTTGAAGTTCGTTCTCGCCGCGTCGGTGGTGCGACCTACCAGGTTCCGGTCGACGTTCGTCCGGAGCGCCGCCAGGCCCTCGCCATTCGCTGGCTGATCGCCGCTGCCCGCAAGCGCAACGAAACGACCATGATCGATCGTCTTTCCGGCGAACTGCTCGATGCGTCCAACAACCGCGGCTCCGCCGTCAAGAAGCGCGAAGACACGCACAAGATGGCTGACGCCAACCGCGCGTTCTCGCACTATCGCTGGTAATTCCGAACGGTATCGAAAGGCAGTCCACAATGGCTCGCGAATATAAGATCGAAGACTACCGCAATTTCGGTATCATGGCGCATATCGACGCCGGCAAGACCACGACCACCGAGCGTATCCTTTATTACACCGGCAAGTCGCACAAGATCGGCGAAGTCCACGACGGTGCAGCCACCATGGACTGGATGGAGCAGGAGCAGGAGCGTGGCATCACGATCACGTCTGCTGCCACCACGACCTTCTGGAAGGGCCGTGACGGCAAGATGCGCCGCTTCAACATCATCGACACTCCCGGCCACGTCGACTTCACCATCGAAGTCGAGCGTTCGCTGCGCGTTCTCGACGGTGCAATTGCTCTTCTCGATGCCAACGCCGGCGTAGAGCCGCAGACGGAAACCGTCTGGCGTCAGGCTGAGAAGTACAATGTTCCGCGCATGATCTTCTGCAACAAGATGGACAAGACCGGTGCGGACTTCTACCGTTCGGTCGAGATGATCAAGACCCGTCTGGGCGCGATCGCTGTCGTCATGCAGCTGCCGATCGGCGCTGAAAGCGACTTCAAGGGCGTTATCGACCTGGTCGAGATGAATGCTCTCATCTGGCGCGACGAATCGCTCGGCGCCCAGTGGGACGTCGTTGAGATCCCGGAAGACATGAAGGCCAAGGCTGAAGAATATCGCGAAAAGCTGATCGAGACTGTTGTCGAGATCGACGAAGCTGCGATGGAGGCCTACCTCGAAGGCAACATGCCCGACAACGACAAGATCCGCGAACTCGTTCGTCGCGGTACGATCGACGTCAAGTTCCATCCGATGTTCTGCGGCACCGCTTTCAAGAACAAGGGCGTTCAGCCGTTGCTCGACGCCGTTGTCGATTACCTGCCGTCGCCGCTCGACATTCCGGCGATCAAGGGCATCGACTTCAAGACGGAAGCTGAAATCGAGCGTCATGCAGACGACGCCGAGCCGCTTTCCATGCTCGCATTCAAGATCATGAACGACCCCTTCGTCGGTTCGCTCACCTTCGCCCGTATCTACTCCGGCAAGCTCGAAAAGGGTTCGTCGGTCATGAACACGGTCAAGGACAAGCGCGAGCGCGTCGGCCGCATGCTGCAGATGCACTCCAACTCGCGTGAAGACATCGAAGAAGCCTTTGCCGGCGACATCGTTGCTCTCGCAGGTCTCAAGGAAACCACCACTGGCGATACGCTCTGCGACCCGCTGAAGCCGGTTATCCTCGAGCGCATGGAATTCCCGGAGCCGGTCATCCAGATCGCTATCGAGCCGAAGTCCAAGGGCGACCAGGAAAAGATGGGCCTCGCGCTCAACCGCCTGGCTGCCGAAGATCCGTCCTTCCGCGTGAAGACGGATCAGGAATCCGGCCAGACGATCATTGCCGGCATGGGCGAACTGCACCTCGACATCATCGTCGACCGCATGCGCCGCGAGTTCAAGGTTGAAGCAAACGTCGGCGCGCCGCAGGTTGCTTACCGCGAAACCATTACGCGCCAGCACGAAGAAGACTACACGCACAAGAAGCAGTCCGGTGGTACCGGCCAGTTCGCGCGCGTCAAGATTGTCTTCGAACCGAACCCTGAAGGCGATGACTTCAAGTTCGAATCCAAGATCGTCGGTGGTGCTGTTCCGAAGGAATACATCCCGGGCGTTCAGAAGGGTATCGAGAGCGTTCTGTCTTCGGGTCCGCTCGCTGGCTTCCCGATGCTCGGCGTCAAGGCGACCCTCATCGACGGCGCCTTCCACGACGTTGACTCCTCGGTTCTGGCGTTCGAAATCGCTTCCCGCGCTTGCTTCCGTGAAGCTGCGAAGAAGGCCGGTGCTCAGCTCCTCGAGCCGATGATGAAGGTCGAAGTCGTTACCCCGGAAGATTACGTCGGTGACGTTATCGGCGACCTCAACTCCCGCCGTGGTCAGATCCAGGGTCAGGAGAGCCGCGGTGTGGCCGTTGTCATCAACGCCAACGTCCCGCTGGCGAACATGTTCAAGTACGTCGATAACCTGCGCTCCATGTCGCAGGGCCGTGCTCAGTACACGATGACCTTCGATCATTACTCGCCGGTCCCGTCGAACGTCGCGACTGAAATCCAGGCAAAGTATTCCGGTCAGAAGTGACCGGAATACCAATTGACCGATAACAAGAATTAGATCCCCTCGGGGACTAGCAAAACGGAGAGCCGAAAATGGCAAAGAGTAAGTTTGAGCGCAACAAGCCGCA
>NZ_NWSW01000063.1:0-736 GCF_002531805.1 Rhizobium sp. M1
TGGCGGCGGCCTCGTGCATCACTCGGACAGGGGCGTTCAATACGTGTCGATTAGGTATTCGGAGCGGCTGGCTGAGGCAGGGATCGAGCCGTCCGTCGGAAGTGTGGGCGACAGCTACGACAATGCGCTCGCCGAAACGATCAACGGTCTCTACAAGGCCGAGGTCATCCACCGGCGCGGACCATGGCGGAGCTTCGAAGCGGTGGAGTTCGCCACCCTGGAATGGGTCGACTGGTTCAACCATCGAAGGCTTCTGGAGCCCATCGGAAACATGCCGCCAGCCGAAGCTGAAGAGCAGTATTACGCCATGCTGGACGAACCAGCCATGGCTGCATAATTTAAGCTAAACAGCCTCCGGCAAACCCGGCGCGGTTCAATGGCTTAACAACAATTAAGACCTATTCAGATGTAGCGCGCGTTTAAGTGCGGTTGAAACGGCTCATATAGGGCGGAATTCTTCGCTAATCTGCCCAGCAATCAAGCAATCCGGGGGTGTGCCCTAGCGTTCTTGGCGCGGGGGGGGGGGGGCGACATGGAGGAACCTGCATGACAGTGCGTTCACTACTCACTACGGCTCCTCTTTGGCTCCGGCGTATCTCACAAGCACTGATCAAGCGACGTGTATTGGCTGCGCCCCTTGTTTTCTGGTCTGCCAGTGTTCGGCAGGAAGGTAGGTGGTTGGCCTTCAAATGACCTGTCACTGAATTTTCATCCGGCGGCGATTAGAGCCTCGGCG
>NZ_NWSW01000064.1:0-17259 GCF_002531805.1 Rhizobium sp. M1
TCCTTTATCGCTGGCACAGCGAGAGCTTTAGAGTCAGTGCCAGACTTGTTGCCACGGTGTTCACATTCTGGACTAAAAGGATCGCATAATGGATCGAACGGAACTGACCCGGCAGGAAAGCAAGAAGATAAGTGTTGGTAGGAACATCGCTATTCCCGCAGATTGTTAACGCGAGCACTTGGGTAACCGAGTTCCTCCGATCCAACCAGGGCCGGTTGGAGCAGATCATAGTCATCCGTATGTTAGGATGAGCAGCCGAAAATTAGTTACGGATGTCGGGGGCGGGGACGCGACTAAGCCTCCGGAAGCGAATAGCGCGTAAGAACCGCGTCCTCTCCGTCGAGGGTCACTTCGATGACTGCGTTGACCATATCCTGCGCGCCTGCCAGATCCTGCAATATGAGGGCAAACAATTCTCGTTGCAGCACAGGCAGCACCTGCGGGACGATAATCACCAGACCCGCATGCAGTTCTTCTTTGGCATAGAGCTTCCGGAAGTCGCGGGCATTGTTCGTCACGAAAGTGAAATCTTCCTCGATGATCCGAGGCATCAGGTCCCAATCGGTCTCGCCGCTCAGTCCCAGCCAATTCACATGGAAACAATCGTGGCCGCGCTCTTGAGCCACGGCCACGAGAGACGTGTGAAGGCATTCATCGATGAGAAACTTCACGAGGTCGAGCCAGACGTTTTGGGGACGTTCTCGTTCCGAAGGACCAGGCGCTTCACGGATTTCACCTTCAGGCCCTGCTCCGAAAGCTTCCTCGGACGTCCTCTGGCGGGATGGGCCGCAACCCAGATCTCGGCAAGTTCCACCATGCGCTCGGTGAGCGAAGGATAGCCCTCGACGATTTCCACCGTGGTTGCGCCCTGCGCCTTCATCGCGGCAATCGTTCGCACGGGAACACGGGTTCGCTTGAACACCGGCTCACCGGCCACGACCCCTTTCACGCTTTCAATCATTCGTTCGGCTTCTCGAAGCGCCTCGGCCCGCGCGGCCAGTTGTTCTCGTGCCCGCGCAACGTCGATAATGAGATAGTCGTCTGCCCTAACAGTTTCGGCATCGGGGTTCTGGTCGATCGTATCGAACAAGCGCTTGCGGCGCTCGGCAGACAAGATCGATCCGACGCCGTACCAGAGCTTCAACCGAAGCAGATCCTCGTCGGTGAGTGCTCGACCCCTGCTGCCAACGAGATGAGTCTCGATGATGCGCTTGTCGATCGCATTGTGCACAGACTTCACAGCGATCTCGCTGACAGCCGCCGCCTCGGCGGGTGTGTAGGCGTGTGAAGTGCTGGTCATAATCATTCTCCTTGTGGAGAATATATAATGCAGGGGACGTCTACCGTAAAGGCCGGCGGAGCTTTTCAACCTCGCTTCTCGTCAGCCTATTGGTGGGCACTTCTTCTCCAGCGGCCGTTCAGTCACGCGAAACAGTGCCTCCGTCCAAGCGAGGGATTTGCTCGTGCCGGCTCTTCACTTCGGTTCGTCGAAGATCAAGAGCCGGAAATCTCTCAAGATGCGCTCTCGCCGATTGCTGCAATGGCAGCGCAATCGGTTCTGCTCCCATCAAGGCGACCACGCCGTACTGAACGCCCACCTTTCCAATCGGACTCCTAATCGCCACGCGGAAGGCTCTTCGCCCGGAATATGATACCGCGCTCCTGATATATGCGGTAGTTCACCTCAATCGTTACCGGCTGCGGACCGCGAGGTCCGATAGCACGCAGCTCTGCGACTTCCTGGCAATGAACTCAATGAGCGATACGCGGGGCTGGCGAACAACCTTTCAAAGCCGGTCCGCAAGGGCGCTGAAATCCGCTCCAATCGTTGCGGGACAGAAGTTCTGCGGCAGGTCGCAAGCTTTGCGTTGTGGATAAGCATCGCTTCACATTATTTACAAGCGAACGGTAAATATTTTTCTGGCCCTCGCCAGGCAGTTGTTTTATGCATTGCACAATAGAGGCGTTTTCCAGATGAGGGGTCATCGTGCGAAATCATGCGTAACACGGCATTTCGATTAGCGAGGCTTTGAAGGTATCCGTATTTCAGCGGTGACAGCAAGGCCGAATATCCTGCATCAAACATGATCATTGTGCCGTGACGTCAGTCGCGGCAAGCGATTACTCATTCCCGGGGTCGAGAGCGATTGATATGCATGACGTTAGAGTAGCCCACGAGAAGCCGGAAGCCTCAGAAAATGCGGCGCAAGAGAAACGCGGACCACCTTGCGGGGCAAGTCCTCGAGGAAGCATTTGTTGGCAATGGCTACCATCGTCGCGCTTGTGGCGGCCATACGACAATGGGCGGCGACGCTCAACGCTAGCCATTCATTCATCCACGTCACGACCGGGTCGAACATCGAGGCTACCGATCGCCTCATGAAAGCCGCCGGCGTTGTTTTTGTGGGTGGCGCATATGTCGTTTGAGTTCGCGCTATATAAAAGAGTTTTTTTTGTTTACGCTGTAAATTTTTTATTATCCCTAATACGTCTCGCTAACGGTTGCGGATACTTCGTCAGCTTGGGGGTAAGCTACGCTGATGGACAAGAATGCTCAACATATGTAGAAGAGAATATTCGGAATGTACATGTTTATTCCATTTTAAATTTTCTACTAAATGACCTAATAACCTTTATAATAGTAAATTTAATTGCAATTTATCTGTTAAGAACAAAGATTCTAAGTGTGAAAAATTCATTATTATACTTTTTCTTTGCTTTTTGCGGAGTCTATACTCCGTATTTTATTGATAGGATTGTCGGAGGCACAGGTTAATGGGCAATTATTATAAAACAGTACGCAGAGACGGAAGCCTCGTGGATTCGAAAATTGTTCGTGGACCCGACGGCTCACCTGTAATGATCGACCGTAGGTCGGTTATGCTTGGTCCATTGGATTATGACCCTTGGCGCGCGGCACAGGACGCCAAAGTGCGGGCAGATTCATTTTTCGAAACTAGCGTTGGTGTCATTACGGATTTCGCCACGAATGCGCCGCTGGATTTGCAGCGCAATTATAATGGCAAAATAGCTCAGGGCGGCTCGGGATTTGTCAGTGCATTTACACCGGTGGCGTCGTACTCTTTCGGATATACTGGAGCGGCACTAGGGTACGATTTGGACACCCTACTGCGAGGTGGCGGAGCTTTAAATTGGAAAAACTCATTAACCAACAAAAACGTCGATACATCTGGGATATACTTCAATAATCCAAATAATGTTCCTAACATAAAAAAAGGATATGAAGATTATTTACGCGCAGCAGAAAGGTTCGAAGCTGATGGATCTCCGCAGTGCTTTGCGGCTTGCACTCCAATTCATTTAGATTCCGGGCTGTCAAAGCCGATTTCTGACATTCGTGTCGGGGATATAATTATGGCTTTTGACCAGTCAGACTTTGCCCGGGGTGAATTGCTTCCGCGTCGTGTAACGCGATTGTTTCGTAATGTTACGACCGAGTGGGTCCAGTTGACCTGGGAAGAGGCCGGCGAGCGGTTTGAGCTTGTGTGCACACCCGGTCACCATTTCTTGGACGAGTACGGGAAATTCCCTCCCATCGAGCAGATGATTGCCTCGGGCCGAGCAACGGTAGTTCTGGCATCAGGCGCTCTTTGTGAGGTAACCGCCGAGCGAATACTATATTCGGCCGAGACGGCTGACATGTTCGAGCAGGCGCATGTCCGCGGCGCAGTTACGGGCAATGCGGTACTGAAAGATCTATGCCTCAATGGCTGGCAGACATACAATTTCGAAGTTGAAGATCTACACACCTATGTTGCGGGTGGTGTCAGAGTTCACAATATATCCGACCCGGTTGCCCATAATAGGAAGGGTGTCGATGATAGAGGCATCTTCGCCGTAGCATACGACGTACCCGGCTACGGAAGCCAAGTCTTTAACGGAGTTGCGCTGGATTACTATTACAACTCCCTGGGCGGTGCGACCGGTTTTGCGGGCACAGCGCTCGGCTGGGGGCTCGCCACAGCGGCGACGGCTAACTTCAGCGGCGCCAGCGGCTTTCTAACGCAAGCGATCTTCGGCGTGGCTTACGCAGAGAAGGCTGGCAAATATAATAATCCAGAGACGACAAAGTATGTGCAATATGTTGGCAATAATTACGTGCAGACTGTCAAGGCTACCCATGGCAGCGAGTCTGCGCGAGGATTCTTAGAATCCTTCGGTCCCGCCAGGTATGGGGAAAAGCTCGGCTCCCCCGAACATATCGCTGATCGCGCTTTTGCACGTGGCTACAGCTACTTGGCAACGTATTCAGCTCTGGCCAATGTGTCTCCTTATTCGCCGGAAGCCTATCGTGCTGTGGATAAACATCGCGCCCAGAACACAGCTAGGCTAGCGGGCTCTTCAGGCTCCTCCTCTAATGACTCAAGGTCCTCAACTAGTAGCAAATCAAAGTCTACTGGAGGCAGAAGCAGCAGCGATTATGGTCCAAGCCCGAGCGGCAATTGGAGCTCCTCCACGAGACCTGTTCTTCTCGACTTGAGCGGTAACGGGTTGACGGTCGAGACGCTGTCGACCTCCTCGATGTTCTTGGATCTGGACGGCGACGGCTACCAGCATCGCACCGCCTGGGCGGGAGTGGGCACCGGTGTTCTTATTATCGACGCCGATGCAGACGGTAAGATTAGCCGGTCTAAAGAATTCGCCTTCACCGAATGGGATTCTTCGGCCTCAAGCGATCTTGAGGCGCTGAAGCATATCTTTGATACCAACGGCAACGGCAAGCTGGATGCCGGCGATGCGCAATGGTCGAAGTTCCGGGTGGAGGTCAACGGCCAACTCGTGACACTCGACAGCCTTGCCATCGCCTCGATCGATCTAACGCCGAAGGGCAGCGGCCAGACTTTCGAAGACGGCTCGGCCATCACCGGCACGACCACCTTTACCCGCGCCGATGGCACGACCGGGACCGTCGGCGACGCCAAGCTGGCAAACGACGATACCGCCTATATCGTCAAGACGACCAGCGTGACCAAGGCCGACAGCTCGGTCGAGAAAACGATCCTTGCCTACAATAAGGATGGCAGCCTGGCCTTCCGCAATGTGGTGACGACTAGCGCCGATGGCAAAAGCGTGCAGACGCAGTTCGACGACGACGGCAACGGCACGTTCGACCGCTCGCAGACCAATGTGCTGACCGTCGATGCCTCCGGCGTGCAGACAAAGGTGGTTTCCAACTTCAACGCCGACGGATCGCTGAAGGATCGCACCACGACGGTCACCAGCACCGATCATCTGACCGTGACGACCACGGTCGACCAGGATGGCGACGGCATTATCGACCAGCGTCAGACCTATGTTCAAACCGCCGATGGCTCGACCACGACGACAACGGAGCAGCTCAGTCTCAACGGCACCGTCCTGACCGAGACGATGGTCACTTCCTCTGCCAATGGCCTGACGAAGACCACCAGTCTCGATCGCGACGGCAACGGCACCTATGACAATATCGTCACCGAGACCACTACGGTTGCCGCCGACGGCAGCCGCAGCAAAACGACCAAAGAGCAAAGCGCCAGCGGCAAGGTCATCTCTGCCATCTATAAGACGACCAGCGCCGATGGCCGCACCATTTCGATCTACACAGACTCCGATGGCAACGGCCCTTCTGAAACCCGCACCGACACCATATCCACTGTGGCGGCTGATACAGGCACGGTGACGCTGGAAGCAACGGTCTACAACACCAACGCCTCGTTTATCAGGCGCTCGAAGACGACGACGATCACCAGCGCCAACGGATTGTCGAAGACCGTCAAGAGCGACGTCAACGCCGATAATATCAACGACTTCACCGATACCGACGTTACGGTGATCGACGCCACCAACCGGACTCAGACGGTGCAGCATCGTAGCGGCAACAACACGCTGCTGTCGCAGACGATCACCAAGACCAGCATCGATGGCAAGTCGATTACGATCGCCGAGGATGCCAATGGTGACGGCAAGAACGATCAATTCACGGAGATCGTCATCGGCACCGATGGAAAGACGACCAACACAGTCAGCAATCTCAACTATGATACCTCGCTGGCCAGCAAGACCGTCACCGTGACATCCGCCGACGGCCTGTCGAAGACGACCAGCACAGACGCGAATGGCGACGGCACTAATGAACTCGTAGTGAGCGACGTCAATACCAACGAGGCCGATGGCAGCCGGACGGAAACGGTGACGTCGAAGAACGCCAACGGCGCGACGATCGCCACGACCGTCACCAACACGTCGGCCGACAGCCTGACTCAGACGGTCAAGACCGATGCCGATGGCGACGGTGTCTTCGAGGAGACGACGACCGATGTCATCGTCCTCGACGCCACCGGCAAGCGCACCGAAACGGTGAGCAGCACCAGCGCCAACGGAACGCTCAACGCGCAGACCATAACCGAAGTCAGCGCCGATCGCCGGACGACCACCGTCTGGACGGATGCGGATGGCGACGGCAAGATCGACACTCGCCAAGTCAAGGTCATCGCGTCGGATGGCTCGACCACGACGACGGAAACGGCCTATACGCCGAACGACACGGTCACCGGCACGACCAACAGCACGGTCACCGTCACCGGCAACGGCCTGACGACGACCACATCCGTCGACCTGAACCGCGATAGCCTCGCTGACCGGATCACGACCGACCAGACGGTGCTGAACACCGATGGCAGCAAGACCCGGACGATCTCGCTGAAGAGCAGCAATGCGACGCTGCTTGACAAGAAGACCATTGTCACGTCTGGCAACGGCAAGTCGATCACCACGAGTGAGGACCTCAACGGCGACGGTGTCGTCGATGCCAAGACCACCGACGTGACGACCTTCGACACCTACGGTAAACAGTTCCAAACAGTGTCGAATTTCCGCGGCACGACGCTGGTTGGATCAACCAAGGTCACCACTAATTTGAATGGGCTTGATGGAGCGACCGATTACGATCTGGACGCCGACGCTGTGCTCAACCGAACCTCGTCGTGGAAGAAAGCGCTGCCCGACACTGCCGGAGCGGTCACCACGACCGAAACGGTGAGGGCAGGCGATGCCACATCCGACACCCCCGCCACCTTGATCTCGCAGACGATCACCACCGTCAGTGCCGATAAGAAGACCACCACGGTCACTTCCAAGATCGATGCTGACACTGTCGTCGACCGGCTGCAAACGATCACGATCGACAACGCCGGAACGAAGAAGGACGAAGTCAAGCAGTATAACGCTGCTGGCGTGCTCGAAAGCCAGGCGGTCGTCACCACTTCCGACGATGGTCTTTCGAAGACGTCGAGTTCCGATCTCGACGGCAATGGGGTCTTCGAACTGGTCACGACCGATGTGACAGCCCTGAATGCCGATGGCAGCCGCACCGAGACGATCTCGAAGTCGGTCAGCGGCAATCTTGTTTCCACCACCACGTCGAATGTCAACGCCAGCGGCCTGAGCAAGACGATCAACTGGGCCGATGCCACCGGCACGGTGGTTCGCTCGATGAGCGATGTCACCGCTCTTAATGCCGATGGCGGCACCACGGAGACCCTGTCCTACCGCAAGGCCGGCGGAGCGCTGGAAAGCCAGACCGTCACCACGATTGCGGCGCATGGGCTCTCGACGACGGTCACCACCGATGTCGACGGCAATAGCACCGTCGACAAGAAGTCGGTGACGACCAAGCAGGCTGACGGCTCGACAATCCAGCTCCTCAGCGACTTCGGCGCCAATGCCGTGCTGAAGGATTCGAAGAAGGTCACGACGTCTGCCGACGGCCTGACGCAAACCGTCGACTATGATAGCGACGGCAATGCTACGGTCGACAAGAAGACGACCAGCACGACCGTTCTGAACGCCAATGGCAGCAGGACGACCACGGTCAAGGAGATCGTTGGCAGCGTCACCAAAAGCATCACGCTGACGGATGTGTCCGGCGATGGCCTGACCGTTACCACCAAGTGGGACACGACGGGCACCGGCGGCGGCACGACGTTCAACAAGAGCCGCACCGATGTCACCGTCCTCAATTCCGATGGCTCGAAAACGCAGACGATCAGCGACTTTACCGGCACGACGCTCACCAGCCGCACTCTCGTCGAAACCAGCGCCAACGGCTTGAAGATCACCACCAAGTTCGACCCGACAGGCGCTGGCACCTACAGCCAGACGGCGACCGATGTCACGGTCCTGAACCTCAACGGTACGACGACGCGGACGATGGAAAGCAAGAAGACCGCCGATAGTTCGCTGATCTCCAGGAGCATCGTCACAACAAGCGCCAACGGCCTGATCGTCGGCTCCAGCGAAGAGCGTCCTGGTTTCACCAATCAGACGGTCACCGACACGACCACTGTGCTGGCGAACGGCGCCGTTCGCGAGACCGTCGAGACGAAGGACAGCGCCGGCGCTTTAATCGGCAAGGTCGTCACGCTCACCAGCGCCGACAAGCTGACTGTTACTGTCGACCGTGACGGCAATGGCGATGGCATCGTCGATCAGCATCAGGAGACGGTCACCGCCAATTCCGGCATCCAGACATCGGTCACCACCAACTTCAAGACCGATGGAACAACGGTCAGGGACAAGTCGACCACGGTCGTCTCTGCCGACGGCCGCCAGAAGACGACCACTTGGAACCTCGACGGCAATGGCACGATCGATCGTCAGCGGGTGACGAATTTCACTATAAATGCCGATGGAAGCACCACGACCATCATCTCGGACAAAGATCTTCCGGCCGGCACTTTGACGGCAACAACGACGATCAAAACCTCTGCAGACGGCAAGGTGAAAACGACGTCGGTGGACACCAATGGCGATGGAACGCCCGATCAGGTTGAATCCTTCACCATTGACTCGACCGGCGCCTCAGTCTCGGTGGTCACCAACAATGCCACGGCACGAAGCACCTCCAACCTGACGTCGGGTGTCGTCTACTGGAAACAGGCTATCGCCGCCAAGATCGAGACCACGACTTCGGCTGACGGTCGCACGGAGGTTGCCAAATACGACTATGATGGCAATGGCGTCTACGAGACCGTCATGCTATCAACGATCCAGGTCGACGGCTCCGTCGTCACGACGGTCACCGAAACCGGCACGACCCCTGCCAAAGGGACGATCGCGACCAGTGCTGACGGCCTGATCACGACCCTTTCGAAAGATACCGACAACAATGGCAGCATCGATCATATCGAGACCGCGGTCACCCATGCCGACGGATCGATTACGCTGAGCAAGAAAGACGCTAACGCCGTCAAGCAAACCATTGTCGAGGAGGTGCGGTCTACCGGTACGCTCGCTTATCGAAAAACGACAGATCTCGGCGGATTGAATTGGACCTACAGTGAGGAAACCTACGATGGCTGGGGCCGTCAAACGTCAACTAACGTTGTCTATGATGACAACACACGCCTCGCGTACCAATTCGATGTAACGAACACCAATTCTTGGTGGAAGGTCCAAGATTCGTACACGGGGAGCCGGCATGACTGGACACGGCAATTTTGGGACAACGGTTGGCTGACGCACAGATCCTACGATTACGATCCCAGCAACAACTTCTGGCAATTTGCTTACGACTATGACGCGAGCGATACACTAATTCAAACGACAAAGTATTTCGACAACGGCTATATGGACGTCTATGTCGTTGCCGAAAATAAAACCTATCACCTCGACCCCAACTATAACCGGATTGGTCCCGTACTTCTGGATCTTGACGGTGACGGCCATGTGGATCTTCGCCCAATCGATTTGACTAGCATCGTAGCCTCGCCGACCTTCGACTGGGATGGAGACGGTCTTCGCGATACGACGGCCTGGGTCGGTCCTTCCGATGGCTTCCTTGCCATTGACCTTGCCTCGGACGGGACTGCCGGCCCTAACGGTGTTATCGATCAGGCAAAGGAGCTGGCCTTCTCACTTTGGGCGGAACAGGGCGAGACTGCGGGCAGTATTTCGGATCTCGATGGCGTCCGCCTTGTCTTCGATACGAACCATGACAACGTGTTGAATGCCGACGACGAGCGCTGGAACGAGTTCCGTATTTGGCGCGATGCCAACCAGAATGGTCTCACCGACCAGGGCGAACTCCTGACGATGACGGATGCCGGTATCAAGCTCATCAACCTGATGCCGAACACGGATGGATATCAGGCATTTGCTGACGGTTCGACGATCACAGGCACCAGCTCCTACCAGACAGTCGACGGCAAGGGGCATCTGGTCGGTGACGCAATGCTGTCCTTCCGGCCGAGTCGAACGTCCAATGTCGCATAAGAAGATCCCATGCCCTATGTCGGCGCTGCAAAGCGCCGACATAACCGCTCTTCACTGACTCCACATCATGACGGACATCCTAACAGCTCCCGACTCTCACGCCGAGGTGGCGGCGATGGCGGGCGAGCCACACCCGATACCCGAAGCAGCAATCGCCGATAGCGGACTTGCGGCGATTTGCGCTGTTGCCGGCTATTTCAGGATCGCATCACGTCCAGATACGTTGGGCCGGGAGCTGGCGTTGACCGCGCCGGCTTCACGTGACGACCTGCTGCGCGCCGCAAAAATCGTCGGCCTGAAGGCACGCATTGTTCGGGCAAGCCAAGCCAAACGGCTGACGACTCTTCCCGCTCCAGCTCTTGCCTCACTAAAGGACGGCACCTTCGCCGTCTTTGCCGGCGTGGCCGCTGAAGGTCGCTATCGTCTGATCAATCCCATCGATTTCTCGGCTAGCAATGTGGAGGCAGACGAGCTTCTCGCCCTGACCTCCGGCGAATTCATCCTCGTCCAGCGGCGTTTTGCCGGTCCCGGCGCCTCGCAGCAGAATTTCGGCTTCCGCTGGTTCCTGCCGGCGATCTGGCGCTATCGGCGAGCCTTCGGCCATGTACTGATCGCCTCGCTCGTCATTCAGATCTTCGCGCTGGTGACGCCGCTGTTCTTCCAGGTCGTCGTCGACAAGGTGCTGGCGCATCGCAGCTATTCGACGCTGATCGTGCTCGTCATCGGCCTTGCCGCCGTCGGGCTCTTCGATGTCGTGCTGCAATATTTGAGAACCTATGCGCTGTCGCACACGACCAACCGAATCGATGTCGAGCTCGGCCGGCGCCTTTTCCGCCACCTCCTCAACCTACCGCTCAGCTATTTCGAGACCCGCGCCACCGGCCAGACCGTCGCGAGAATCCGCGAGCTCGAAACCATCCGCAATTTCTTGACCGGGCAGGGGCTGTTCTCCGGCCTCGATCTGATCTTCACCATCGTCTTCATCTTCGTGCTATTTTCCTATTCCACGAAGCTCGCCTGGATCGTCGTCGCCTCCATTCCCTTCTACATGGCGATCGGCTTTCTCATCCGGCCTTTCCTCAAGGAGCGGATCGACGAGAAGTTCGAGCGCGGCGCCTTCAGCCAGCAATTGCTTGTCGAGACCGTCGTCGGAATCCAGACGCTGAAGGCCTCGGCGGTCGAGCCGGTGGTCTCCTCGCAGTGGGAAGAGCGTCTGGCCGCCTATGTGCGCTCGTCTTTTCTTGCGACCATGCTGGCGGCGAAAGGCCAGAACGCCATCCAGTATGTCAACAAGATCACTTCGGCCGCCCTGCTCCTCTTCGGCGCGCAGGCGGTCATCGACGGTGAGCTGACGGTCGGAGCGCTGGTCGCCTTCAACATGATCGCCGGCCAGGTCTCGCAGCCGATCCTGCGGCTGTCGCAGCTCTGGCAGGATTTCCAGCAGGTGCAGGTCTCTGTCGCCAGGCTCTCGGATATTCTCAACGCGCCGCAGGAGCCGCGCCCGAGCGTCGCCGTCAGCCTGCCGCCGCCGAAGGGCGCAATCGGCTTCAAATCGGTGAACTTCCGCTATTCCCCTGACGGCCAGGATGTTCTGAAGGACATCAGCTTTTCGATCCGTCCCGGCGAAGTCATCGGCATCGTCGGCCCCTCCGGCTCCGGCAAGTCGACGCTGACCAAGCTGGTGCAGCGCTTCTATATCCCGAACAGCGGCCAGGTCTTCGTCGACGGCCAGGACATCGCCCAGGTCGATCCGGCCTGGTTGCGGTCGAATATCGGTGTCGTGCTTCAGGAGAACATGCTGTTCAACCGGACGATCCACGACAATATCTGCATGGTCAATCCGGCCATGTCGCGGGCCGCCGCCATGCAGATGGCGCGGTTGTCAGGCGCCGACGAATTCATCGCCAAGCTGCCGCGCGGCTACGACACGCTGATAGAAGAGCGCGGCGCCAATCTTTCCGGCGGGCAAAGGCAGCGGCTTGCCATTGCCCGCGCGCTCGCCACCAATCCGCCGATCCTGATCCTCGACGAAGCCACCAGCGCGCTCGACTATGAGAGCGAGCGCATCATCCTCGCCAATATGCGCGAGATCGTCCGCGGCCGCACCGTCATCATTATCGCCCACCGTCTGGCCACGGTCAGGCACTGCAACCGCATCATCGGCATGAAGGATGGGCGCATCGTCGAAGAGGGAACGCACGAGACGCTGCTTGCCCGCCCGAACGGCCTTTATGCGCATCTCTGGCAGTTGCAGACGGGGGCAAATCAATCATGAACCAGAATGTTCAGCCTCCCCGGATTCCGCCGAAGCCAGCGAAGCCGCCGAAGAGATTGCAGGTGGACAACGAGTTCCTGCCGGCCGCGCTCGAAATCCTGGAAACCCCAGCCTCGCCGATCCGCACCGCGCTGATCTGGTTCATCTGCTTGCTCACTGCCGGCGCGCTCCTATGGAGCTATCTCGGCAACTTCGATATCGTCGCGACAGCGCAGGGCAAGATCCAGCCGACCGGTCGCGTGAAAGTGATCCAGTCGCTCGAGGTCGGAAAGACGATCGCCGTTCCCGTGTCGAACGGCGTCAAGGTCGAAGCCGGAGACATTCTTGTCGAGCTCGATCCGACGGAAGCCCGCGCCGAGGTCGACGCCTTGTCGATCAGCCTTTCCACGCTGCGCGCCGAGGTGGCGAGGCGCAGCGCGGCTTTGGCGCAGGTCGACGCCTGGCAGAAGGGCGATCTCTGGAGCGGAGCGCGCCGCATCGAGATTGCCCCGCAATTCGACAATTCGATATCGGCGGAAATCTGCATGCGCGAGACGCTGCTTTACAATTCCGATCTGGAGCAGCTGGCATCGACGCTCGACAGTCTTGCGGCCCAGCGCAACCAGCAGTTCGCCGCACTGAAGCGGTATAGCGAGATGGTTGCCGCCCAGCAGGCGCTGGTGGCAACGCTTGCGGATCGCGTCACCATGCGCTCCAATCTCCTCGATCTCAGCGCCGGCTCAAGATCCGGCGTCATCGATGCCGTCGAGATCAAGCAGAAGGAAGAGGCAAACCTCGTCGAACAGATCGGTCAGCGGGCGGAGGCGGAGACGGCGATCGCCGCCGCGGCGAGCGAGGGGCTGAAAGCGATTAAAACCTTCGTCGCTGACCATGTCGAGAAGCAGGCGCAGGCTTCGCGTGAGATCGACGAGAAGGAGCAGCAACTGGTCAAGGCGGCCAAACGGCTGGAATCGATGACGATCAAGAGCCCGATCAAGGGCGTCGTGCAGACTTCCGCCATCACCACGGTCGGCCAGGTGGTGACTGCGGGCGCCGAACTGATGCGGATCGTCCCCGACGATGCTTCGCTGGAGATCGAAGCCTATCTGCCGAACCGGGACATCGGCTTCGTCTCGCCAGGGCAGCCTGCCGTCATCAAGGTCGAAGCCTTTCCCTTCACCCGCTATGGTATCCTCAACGGCACGGTCACCCGTGTCGCGACCGATGCCATTCCCGAACCCGACGCGCAACAGCTCGAAGGGCAGCCGGCAAAGGAGCTGCAGAGCGTGATCCCGATCGGCAATGCTCAGCGGGTTCAAAACCTGGTCTTCCCCGTCGTCATCAAGCCGGATGAAGCGAGCATCGACATCGATGGCACCCGCGTCGCGCTCTCGCCCGGCATGTCCGTCACCGTTGAGGTCAAAACCGGCAGCCGGCGTATCCTCGAATATCTTTACTCGCCGCTCGCGGAGATCGCCTCCCAGGCAATGCAGGAGAGGTGAGTGGGGCGAGCCGACCAAGAGGAAGATAGAACACTAACCGGGCGCGTTATAACAACAACGCGGCGGTAACAAAGAGTATTGAAACTATCACCCTTAATCATCTGATGGCGCGATCCGCATCCAGGACGATGTGCTCGGCTGGGTGCCGCAATATGATTTGTCCGAAATCACCCGCTCCGCCTGAACTGGCACGCAAAATCCAACCAGCATTGTGGGAACGCCAGCCGTACGTCCTGCTGACCACACCGAGCAGCGGGGGCACGCTGTCGGGCGTCGTTCCTGTTTGTGAGGGCTGTTCCGCGAGACTTGCCTGAGCGCGCCAACCTTTTCTGGTCGAAAAGTGTTTCTGTAGCTGATCACGGTTCAAAAGGGGAAGGCAAATGTGGGAGCACAACATCGAGGCCCTTTGATGAAACGGGAGCAGAAATCCGAGTTCGTCTTCCTGACTGCGTTCTATCGAATTTCGGCTTGCCCTGCCGATGGATTTGGTGTCCAGGAGTAATGTCGCAATGATGCAATCGGAGCCAAGTTGTGGACCCAAAACGAACTGAACAAAAGCAGCGTCGGACGATCATAGCCGAGGGCGCCCATCCTGTTGATGCTCATGTGGGGGAGCGCATATTTGCAGCGCGTCAAGCCAAAGGGATGTCTCAAAAGACTCTGGCGGCACGGCTCGGGATAACCTTCCAGCAAATTCAGAAATACGAGAAGGGTAAGAACCGCGTCAGTGCGTCAGTACTCTACCGGATCATGTGCGCGCTAGACGTGCCCGCTACCTATTTTTTTGACGGATTAGCGGCCCCTGACAAGGCCGCGCTGGAGGCCAATCCCCCCCAACGAGAAATCTGAAGTCAACGGAACCATTGTTTAGGGCCCAGGAAAATGTGAATCTCTTGCAAAATTACCTAGCCTCTTCTTCGGCCGTCCGGAAAGCGGTCCGCTCACTGCTTTCACTCATTGCCAAGGAGAAGACATAGGTTCCTATCAAGGATAGCAGGGTTGGTGTGTTTTAAAGCTCGTCACCGTTCGCGTTCGCGAACGAATGACTCATATTTAAGATTGCTCAGCTGCAATCTATTGTGATTTGCATGGCCAAAGATTATGAATAGTATAAATTATGGAAGATGTTGTGATTAGTTTAGAAAAAAATCGATTTTGGCAACATTCTCATATATTTCTATTGCTAATATTTTGGCATTTTATTATATATATACTCCATTTCCTCTTTTGACC
Source organism: Rhizobium sp. M1 (assembly GCF_002531805.1). NCBI lineage: Bacteria > Pseudomonadati > Pseudomonadota > Alphaproteobacteria > Hyphomicrobiales > Rhizobiaceae > Rhizobium > Rhizobium sp. M1. The sequence continues at coordinate 15,262 of NZ_NWSW01000064.1, forward strand.
GTGTGTTTTCTTTTCCGTACGAGGGAATTGAGATTGAATATATAAAGTCGTTGGTGATTTTTATATTTATATTAGATTTTTTGGCTTTACTTCCCGCAGCTATATGCTGGGCTCTGTTTATATTGATTAATTTCAAGAAAAAATCTCGGTACTAAAGAAATAAAGCGCTCGGCGGCGACCGTGTTGTGGTTCCATAAACAGGCGTGATCCCACGTGATTGAGATTACGCCGTCTGTTCAGATACATTCAAGAGCAACTAAAAGATACGAGAGGGGCGAAGGCCGCTCAAAAAGCGCTATGGCATTTGTCATTCATTTGCATTACCATCGCACCGAAAAGTGGAGATAGCTATGGCTGCACTCGTGCAAACTCGTATTGATGCCGAAGTTCGGGATCGGGCCTCCGCAGTGCTTGAAAACATGGGGCTTACAGTATCGGACGCTGTTCGTATCTTGCTCACCCGGACGGCCAACGAGGGTGCGCTGCCACTCGAGCTTATTTCGGGCAGCGAGGCCCATGACGCTTGGTTTCGCACCAAGGTGCTTGAAGCGCTGAACGATACTCGACCGGACGTTTCGGATGATGAAGTCGAGGCACAATTTGCTAAACGCCGAGCGGCAGCCCGAGTTAATGCGGGTTCTCGAAAATCGTGAAGCTTACCTGGTCTGCCTTCGCATTATCGGATCGCGACGCCATATTCACATACATAGAAGCGGAAAATCCGTCAGCCGCTATTCTGGTCGACGAACGGATCGTTGCTGCCGTTCGTCGGTTGATAGATTTTCCCGCGAGCGGCCGTGTTGGCAGAATTGCTGGCACCCGCGAACTGGTAATTAACGGTACGCCGTACGTCGCGGCGTATGCAATTACCGAAACAGCAGTCCGTATTCTCCGCGTCCTCCATGGCGCGCAGGAATGGCCAGACACTTTGCCAACGACCTAGGACGAATCGACATTCATCTGAGCCAGATCATCGCTGCGACGAGATATACGCAGCCTTTGAAGTGAATGGTTCTGCGGTCATAACGTGTGGCGAAACGGCGGAAGTGCTTCATTCGGCTGAAGCAGCGTTCGATACGGTTCCGCTGAATGTAGATGGTTTCATCGTGCGGTACGATGATTTTACGCGAGCGGTTTGAGGGGATCACCGCCTCGGCTCCCATGCCGGCGATCGTTTCCCACAAGGCATTGCTGTCATAGGCTTTATCGCCGAGTACGGCCTTGCCGTACCTGCCCCTCCAAAAGAGCCGGAGCTTGGGTAATATCTCCGGCCGCTGATCTTTATAGATGAGACCGGCCTGTCGACCAAAATGGCACGCCTTATCGGGATCGAGATCAAGCTGACCATCGAACCAGGCGCGTCGCCGCTTCAGGATATCCGGTCGATCCTGCTCCAATGCATGTGCGGACTTTTTTTAAACGTCCAGCCACGGCGTCGTAGCCAAGCACCGAGCGCGCTCCGGCTGATGCGCATCTGCCGCTCAACGAACAGACGCTCGACCATTTCATCGAGCGTCACGTCCTTGCGATCATCGATCATTTCGACAACGAACGCCTCGTGTGCATCCAAGCTCGAGGATCTTCGCCAACCTTGTGGCCGTGCCGTCTGCTCGCCATCTCTGGCTCTCGCAATCCAGCGGATCGCTGTCGAAACTCCAATCCCAAACCGGGCTGCAACCTGACGCGCGGAAACGCCTCTTGCCGACGCTTTCAACACCCGCAATCGAAGATCATCGCTCAGTGCTCGTGCCATCATCCACCTCTCCAAAGTGGATGTTGAATCAGCTTCGGCCTGCGCCGTCACTTCACAATCGATTCATCGATCACAGGATCTGCTCTAGCCGCCAACTCGCAACCTTTGAAGCAAGGAGTCCCAACCTGTTGATCTCGGAGGGGCGTTGCGGACCCGCTTTCGAAATCGGCGACATATGGGTGCGCGAAATTTGTGCAGTGTCCGAGAAAAGGATGCCGATTCCGATGAAGCCGCCCCTTTGTTCC
>NZ_NWSW01000065.1:0-17770 GCF_002531805.1 Rhizobium sp. M1
GCCAGCCGCGCCTTCATGGACTCAACACGGATCAAGGGGTTTACGGCTGATCCGTTGCCAACGGGGATGGGCCTCGGTCAGATGGCCGAACTAAATCAAGCGGGCGAGCGGATGTCTGCTGAGCATTTTCCAAAGGAGATATTTGCCAAGTACCCCGACAAGAAGGAAAAAAAGCAGGCCGATCTCGTGCTTGCCGCAGGCGCGGTGGTGGTTTCAGCGGCCTGCGCCGATGTGCTCCGCCAATTCGATCTCGGGCACTCCTCGCTCTATCCAATCAAGCTTTTTCAGCATGACCGCAAGACGCCGGTGGAGGGAGAATACTTTTGCCTGAACATCGGCGAGCGCAAGGATGTTTTCCTTCGGAAGCATTCACAAAGGGTCATGGAATTTGGCGACGGCACTCTGAGCATGTGGCCGGATCTTCATGATAACGAGGTGGCCGTCAGCCCTGCCGCACTCAAGGGCCCTGACTTGTGGGTCAGCCCTCCCTTAAATCGCATATTTTTCCTGAGCGACCGTCTTATGCAGGCGCTGCGGGCGGCCAAAATGGGTCGGGTTTTTGGTTTCCGCGCCTGCCGCATCGTCGAGGCCGACTAATCATCCGAGGGGGCCGGGGCAATGGCAGCGCCTTTTGCCAGCCGCTGCGCGCCTTTAGCCGCATGGCCGTCGTGCCGGATGACGCAGTGCGGGTCGCCATCCGCACCGGCCGGTGGCTTTGAGGGAGGTGGGCTATCGCATCCGGGGTTGGCAAAAGCCATGCCTGTCCGCAACTTTCTTGGGTCGGCCACCTTTTCCTGCGGCGATTGCCGGGTAAGGTACTGCCCGCAACCGGACCCTTGCTATGTCGCTTCGTCTCGCCACCTTCAACGTCGAAAACCTGATGACCCGGTTCGATTTCACCGGCTTCCGCAACCAGCTGCGTCAGGACCGCGTCATCAAGCTTTTCGAGGTGAACAGCGAGGGCGTCTATCAGCAGCTCGAGCAGGCGCGGGTGATCGCCGCCACCGATGACACCAGGCAGATGACGGCGCTCGCAATCGCCGATGCGGATGCCGATATTCTCTGCCTGCAGGAAATCGACAATATGGCTGCCCTGCAGGCCTTCGAATACGGCTATCTCTTCCGCATGGTCGGAAACGGCTACAGGCAGAAATTCCTGGTCGAGGGCAATGACAGCCGCGGCATCGATGTCGCCGTCTTGATGCGCGAGGAAACGCGCGACGGCCAGAAGATCGAGCTCAAGGACATCAGAAGTCATGCGATGACGACCTATCGCGACTTCGATCTCTTCGATGAGGACCTCGCGCTCAGCAACCGCATCGACGACAAGATCTTCAAGCGCGACTGCCTGGAGCTCGATCTTCTGATCGGCGGCCGACCGTTCTCGCTCTATGTCGTGCATTTCAAATCGATGGGCAATCCGCGCGACGGGCTGGATGGACGGCAATCGACACTGCCGCTCCGTCGCGCCGAGGCGCGCGCGGTGCGCCGCATCATCGAGGACAGGTTCGGCGCCGGCCGCACCGCCAAGAAGAGCTTCGCCATCTGTGGTGATATGAATGATTATCAGGAGCGCGTCGACGTGGTCGGCCGGCGCGGCGCCGGTTATCGTTTCGAGCATCAGACGGAGGCGGAAAGCGCGCTCGACGTATTCAGTCATGACGGCTTTGCCGAAAATGTCGTGGTCCGTCGCCAGCCGCTTGACCGCTGGACGCTCTATCACGCGCGCGGCCCGCAGGAGCAGCACCTTTGCCAGCTCGATTATATCTGGCTTTCGCCGGCACTTGCCGCCCATAATAGCGGCCGTCTGCCTGATATCATCCGCAACGGCCAACCCTACCGCACCGTCGTTCCGCCAGGCCAGGAGGTGGAGCGATATCCACGCACCGGCTGGGACCGGCCGAAAGCATCCGATCACTGCCCCGTCGTCATGACACTGGATCTCCCATGAAAACGAATTTGAATATGAAATTTCCGAGCAGCGATATTTCCGATGATTTTGTGGACTGGCCGCCGGAAGCGACGGTTTTCCCGATCGCCGGCGTCGACCTGCGTGTGCTGCCCGGCACCCATCCCTTCGTCACCGCCGAGGAAGCGGCGATCCGTGAAAACTGGGCGAAGGAAACCGCCGCCAACCCGGCGCTGTTCGACGGCCGCCTGGTGTTCCAACAGCGGCTGTCGTTCAGCCAAGAGGGGATTGCGGGCGAGGGCTACGTCACTCCATTTTCCGCCTTCATGTGGTGGCGCCGGCAGCCGCAGCGCCAGGGCGGCCTGCACATCTTCGCCTATCCGGTGCTCGAAAGCTCCGACGGCGCCCTCGTGGCGATCCGCATGGGGGCGCATACCGCCAATCCCGGCCAGGTCTATTTCGCGGCCGGCTCGCTGGAGCCGGAGGATATCATCGACGGGCGCTGCGACATCGAGGCCAATATGCGCCGCGAAGTTCACGAGGAGACCGGACTGGACCTGGCCGACGCGGTCGCGGGGGAAGGGCTCTTTGCCAGCCACGCCAAGCGCACGGTGACGCTGCTCAGGCTCTTTCGCTTCGACCTGACGGCGGACGAGATGGTGAAGCGGATCGAGGCCCACATGCTGGTCGCCGAGGACAAGGAAATCGCAGGTGCGGCGGCGATCCGTTCGGCCGATCCCGCGGCCCATCCCTATAACGTCGCCATGCTGCCCGTCATCGACTGGTATTTCGGAAAGGGTAACCGGCGTTAGCGCCTTGCACTCGACCGTTTGGTCGGGCAGGTTGGCGGCGCGATGATCGATTCAAGGAGGCCGATGTGGCGCGAAGCTACAGCGTCTATGACGTGTTCACCGATCGAAAACTTGCCGGTAATCCGCTGGCGGTGGTCTTCGACGGAGACGATCTCAGCGACGAGGCGATGCAGGCGATCACCCGGGAGATCAATCTCTCCGAGACGGTTTTCGTGCAGCCTTCGACCAATCCCGCCTATGCGGCGAAGCTCCGGATCTTTACGCCTGGCCGCGAACTGCCCTTTGCCGGCCATCCGACGGTCGGCACGGCGATCGCGCTGGCCGAACGGGCTCATGGCGCAGCGGCGGTCGATCTCGTTACCGTGCTCGAGGAAAATGTCGGGCCGGTGCGTTGCGCCGTGCGGCTGAGGGAGGGCGAGGCGAGTTTTGCCGAATTCGACCTGCCGCGCAAATCGCAGCAGGCCGTCATGCCGCTCGACAAGCTCGGCATCGCCGACGCTTTATCGTTGAAGGTCACCGAGATCGGCTTTGAAAATCACGTTCCTTCGCTTTGGAGCGCCGGGGTTCCGTTCCTGCTCATTCCGGTGCACGATGTCGGCACGGCGCAGCGGGTGGAATTCGATCCGCAGCTCTGGGAAAAGATCGTGCCCTTCGTCGATGGCGCGCTGGCTTCGGCTTATGTCTATTGTCGCGGCGGCGTCAACCACGTGGCGAAGTTTCATGCGCGCATGTTCGCCAGCGGCATGGGCATTGTCGAAGACCCGGCCACCGGTGCGGCGGCAGCCGCACTCTCCGGCGCCATCCGCCATTTCGACCGGCTCACGGACGGGCACCACCCGATCATGATCGAGCAGGGCGTCGAGATGGGGCGCCCCTCTTTCATCCACCTGCATATCGACGTCGAAGGCGGGGCGATTTCCAACGCGCGGATCGGCGGTCAGGCGGTGCGGCTGGCGAGCGGCACCCTCGACCTTTGATTTCATAAGAGCGCCGCTGCGTCCGGCAGGACGCGCTGGGAAGGCTTTATCACTTTGAATCTGCGCATAATCCTTTCCGAAGATCGGCGCCGGCTTTCAGGATCATGCGCTGCATTTCGGCCATGCGGAAAAATCTTTGAGATTAACCAAAGAATTTTCGCCGATGCGCTGGACAAGCCTGCCGATCCTGTTTATACGCCCCGTCACACCGCGCAGCCAAGCGCGAACGGGTGATTAGCTCAGTTGGTAGAGCAGCTGACTCTTAATCAGCGGGTCGTAGGTTCGAGCCCTACATCACCCACCAAATCTCTTGATAAGATTGACATATTAGAGGCCAGAGCGGGGTCTTGCGCCAAAGCGGCCGCATGCTTAGGACTGGCAGCGGCGGTTTATGCGCGCCCTATCTTTCTTTACCAAGCGGAGGGGTCATGAAAATCGTCGTTTTTGCCGTCGCTCTATCGTTGCCGCTGCCGGCCTTTGCCGCAGGCGCAACGGAGGTCAGAGCGGGCGATCACAGCTGCCGCGAGCTTGCGCAGATCATCCGTCAGAACAAGAAGGTCTTTGTGCGGATGGGCATCGGTGGCCGCAGCTTCCGTTATCCGCCGGCCAGGTGCAACCTCGGTGACAAGTACGACACGGCAATGGTTAGGGATGCGGACGGCAAAATGTGCCTTCTCGACTATGAGTGCGTGTACGATCCCCAATCCTTCTACAACAGGATCCCCAATTAAGATCGGATGCGGGCACCGAGAAGGTATGTTTTGCGCGCCGACCGATAGGGCAAGAAAAAAGGCCGGGCGAAACTCGCACCGACCCTTCCTCGATTTGTCTCGACAACGGCTGCCAGTACATCCGTGGTCAACCGTCAGAGACAAACTCCGTGGTCCTTAGGTAGGACTTGCGTGGCGACGTTCAAGGCCCCGCCGCGGAAAAGAAGCCGGCCTTGGGTCGGCTTCTTTCTGCGACGCTGCGCTTACTGCTGGGCAGGGGCAGCCGGCGGCGTGGCCGGGGCTGGTGCCGGTGCGGGTGCGGGCGTTGCGCTGTTGTCGGTCGGAGCGATCGGCTTGGCCGGCGCCGGCTCGGATTGGGTCGTCGAGGCTGTCGTGTCCGGGGAGGTGCCGGGGGTGCTGCTCCACTGCGAATAGGCGAATGCAGCGACAGCGATCACGGCCAATGCAGCAACCCAGACAACCCACGTATTGCTGGTGCGCGCGGTCGGAGTCGTGCGCAAATCCAGATTCGGATTCAGCGGGCGGTTCGGGTCGTTGGCATTATTGGGGTCGTACGTCATGGTACTTTCTCCTCTTGCGGTGACAAAGAAATGGAGCAAAGAGCATTTTGTTCCATTCTGGCGCCGCGAGGCGAGCAATATCAGGGATTTCCGCCTGCAGCCTGCCAGAATCGGCGCTTAAATCTGCGGCGCGGCCGGTGGGCGATGTCAGCGCACCACCGCCCTGGTGGGCCGAGCGCTTGACATGAGTGGGTCTCTTTGCGCATGATTTTGCCATGGGGTCGCGATCACCCCACGAGGCGCCATGCTGAAGAATCGCGTCCAGTAAACCGATTAACGGAGGACGCGTCATGCCGTCATTTCTTGAAATTTCTCCCGACAAACTCAGCCGGCTCATCGGAACCCCGGCTGCGCCCTGTATTATCGATGTTCGCACGGAAGAGGACTTTGCGCTCGATCCTCGGCTGGTGCCGGGCTCGATCCGGCGCAGCCATGCCGATGTCGCCTCCTGGGCAGGCAGCGTCGAGGCCGATGCCGTCGTCGTGGTCTGCCAGAGGGGCGGCAAGCTCAGCCATGGTGTGGCCGCTTATCTTCGCCATGCCGGAATCGACGCCGAGAGTCTTCAAGGCGGTTTCGAATCCTGGATCGCTGAGGGGTTGGCGGTACCGGAGGAAAAGCTGCCGCGCCGCGACCTCGAGGGACGCACGGTCTGGGTGACGCGGGCGCGGCCGAAGATCGACCGCATCGCCTGTCCATGGCTGATCCGGCGTTTCGTCGATCCGAACGCCTTGTTCCTGTTCGTGCCGACGACCGAGGTTCTGGAGGTCGGCGCGCGCTTCGGGGCAACACCCTTCGATATCGAAGAGGTGTTTTGGAGCCATCGCGGTGAGCTCTGCACCTTCGACGTGATGGTCGAGGAGTTCGGGTTGGGGTCGGAACCGCTGCTGCGCCTGGCGCGGATCATCCGGGCCGCCGATACTGCAAGGCTCGATCTTGCACCCGAGGCGCCCGGCCTGCTTGCCGCGTCGCTCGGCCTCTCCAGGATGTACGCCGACGATCTGGAGCAGCTCGAGGCCGGCATGCTTCTCTATGACGCCTTCTTCCGCTGGTGCCGCGATGCGACCGATGAGACCCACAATTGGCCCGCTTCGAAGAAGCGGGCATGAGATGGTCGAGATGACAGGAAATGCGTTGGCCGGCAAAATGGCGGAGAACGACGCGGGCGAGGAGCGTCATCACGGCGTTTCGTTCGGCGAAGCCTTCAAGGTCTGGCTCCGGGTCGCGGCCCTGAGCTTCGGCGGCCCCGCCGGTCAGATCGCCGTCATGCACCGGATCATCGTCGACGAGAAGCGATGGATCGGCGAGCACCGTTTCCTGCATGCGCTCAACTATTGCATGCTGCTTCCCGGCCCCGAGGCACAGCAGCTCGCCATCTATATCGGCTGGCTGATGCACCGGACCGTGGGCGGTCTCGTTGCCGGCATATTGTTCGTGCTGCCGGGGTTTCTGTCGATCCTCTGTCTCAGCTACATCTATGCCGCCTATGGCAACGTCGCCATCGTCGCCGGCCTGTTCTTCGGTCTGAAGGCAGCCGTGCTTGCCGTCGTCGTGCAGGCCGTCATTCGGATCGGCGGACGGGCCTTGAGGAGTAAGGTCATGGTCGCGATCGCGGCTGCAGCCTTTGTCGCCATCTTTTTCCTTCACGTGCCGTTTCCGCTGATCGTGCTCGTAGCCGGAATCATCGGTTTTTTCGGCGGCCGGGCCGGGCTTGCGGCCTTCAAGACCGGCGGGCACAAGGCCGGCAGCGGGCCGGTGCTTTCGGATGCCGATTCAGTGCTGGGCGAGGCCATACCGGCGCATGCGCGTCCGAATCTTGCCTGGTCCTTGCGCATCTCGACGGTGCTGCTTGCCCTGTGGCTCATTCCGGTCGCTGCCGTCTACACAGTCTTCGGCGCGGACAGCGTCTTCGCCGAGATCGGTCTGTTCTTCAGCAAGATGGCCGTCGTCACCTTCGGCGGGGCCTATGCCGTTCTCGCCTACGTCGCCCAGGAAGCTGTGCAGCATTTCGGCTGGCTGAAGCCGGGCGAGATGCTCGATGGCCTCGGCATGGCCGAAACGACGCCGGGACCGCTGATCATGGTGGTGCAGTTCGTCGGCTTCATGGGCGCCTATCGCAATCCAGGGTCTCTGGATCCCATGCTGGCTGCCACGTTTGCAGCGATCCTGACGACATGGGTGACCTTCGTGCCCTGTTTCCTCTGGATCTTCCTGGGTGCGCCGTTCATCGAAAAACTGCGTGGCAACGTCGCGCTGGCAGGGGCGATGTCGGCGATAACGGCGGCGGTGGTTGGGGTCATTCTCAACCTCGCCATCTGGTTTGGTCTGCATACGCTGTTTGCCGACGTTGCCGTCGTCCGCCTTGCCGGCCTGCGGCTCGACATTCCGGTGCTGCAATCGGCGGTGCCAGCGGCAATGGCGCTGTCAGTCGCCGCCGCGATCGCGATCTTCCGGTTCAAGGCTTCCGTCATCGCGACACTGCTCAGCTGCGCCGCCGCCGGCATGGTCTGGACGCTGGCGATGAACTGATTACGCCTCCGCTCCATCCGCGGCAATGCGCGTCGCGAGCATCTTGTCGATGCGCATGCCGTCCATGTCGATCACCTCGAAGCGCCAGCCGTCGAAGAGGAAGGTTTCGCCGGCTTCGGGGATGTGCTGAAGCTGGTGCAGCGCGAAGCCTGCGAGCGTATGGAAATCGGCGTCGGGGCGATCCTTGAGGCCCAACCGTTCGAAGGCGTCGAAGGCCGGCATCATCGCGTCGATCAGCAGCGAGCCGTCTTCCCGAACGATGATGTCGGGTTCCTCGTCGGCGCCCGGCAGATCGCCGGCGATGGCTTCCAGCAGGTCTGTCTGGGTGACGATGCCCTCGAGGCTGCCATATTCGTCGACGACGATGGCAAGGCGCACGGGCGACGCCTTGAAGCTGTCGATGACGCGCACGACCTTGGTGCCCTCGTGCAGCACCAGGGGCTGCTTGATCACCTCCAGCGGCCGGACCTTGCCGCCATCGAGGACCTGATCGAGAAGATCCTTCTTCAACACCATGCCGATCGGCTCGTCGATCGAGCCGCGGGCGACCAGCAGCTGTTCGTGGCTGCATTCGCGGATCGTTTTCAAAATCTCCGCCTCGCTGTCGTCGGCATCGAACCATTCGATGTCGAGACGTGGGGTCATGATGTCGGAGACCGGTCTGTCGCCGATGTTGAATACCCGCTCGACCAATTGCTGCTGCACCGGGTTCAAAAGCCCGGCCTCCTGGCTTTCGGCGACCAGCAATTTCAATTCCTGCGGCGAGTGGAACGAGGATTCTCCGGTTCCGGCGCGAAGGCCGACGGCCCGCAGCACGAGGTTGCCCATGCCGTTGAGGGTGAAGATCGCCGGCTTGAACAATACAAGGAAGAGCTCGAGCGGACGCACGACGGCCAGCGAGGTGGCCTCGCTGCGCTGCAGCGCCAGGCTTTTGGGCGCGAGCTCGCCGAGCACGATATGCAGCGCCGTGATGATCACGAAGGCGACGACGATCGCGACCGTATGGGCGCCGGTTGCTGCCCATGGCTCGGGCAGCCAGGAGAGCAGCGGCTCGATCAGATGGGCGAGCGCCGGCTCGCCGACCCAGCCGAGCGCCAGCGACGATATGGTGATGCCGAGCTGGGTGGCGGCGAGATTGGCGTCGAGATTGTCGACGGCCCGCTGGAGCGCGGAGGCATTCATGCGCCCTGCCGCGACAAGCTCGGCGACCCGGCTGCGCCTGACCGACACAAGCGCGAATTCGGCAGCCACGAAGAAGCCATTGGCGGCGACGAGGAAAAACACGGCTAGTATCCCGACATAGTCGAAGAGCCCGCCCGCGGATTCGGACATATTTTGCCTACCTCTGAATTGACGCGAATCCAAAACTACACGCTGGGGCACGGCTGACAAGGCGCAGCCACCGTTCTTGCGCTGCCGCGGCGGTCATCTCTTCGGCGCTTCGAAGAGCTCGATCGGGTTTCCCGCGGGGTCATCGAGCAGGATCTGCTTGCCGCCGATGCCCTGCACGATCTCATTGCGAAAACGCGCGCCGGCCTGGCGCAGCGCCGTGACCTCCGCCTCGAGGTCGGCGACTTCGATCTGGATGCGGTTCCATCCGCCGGGTTCCGGCTTCCGTCCGTCGGGCATCGCCTGGGTGGCTCCGCCCGGACCCGTCGCGCCGCTGACGAGCAGGCGGAAGCCGTCCCTGGTCAAGATGGCGAAGCTTGGCGCCGGGCGAAGCGCGACGGAAAAGCCGAGATGTCTGGTGTAGAATTCCACCGCGGCGTCGACGTCGTCGACGATATAACGCATGCTGATGCCGGGCATGGTTTCCTCCATGGTGTTTCCGCGTCGCGGAACGCTGCACGCGGCGGCCCGACGGGACGCGCGGCGGACGCTCCTGTTTCAAATCTGCGCCCAATCGTTCCGAAAATCGAATCCGATCTTGGGCTATGCGCCGGCCGCGGCGAGGGAGGCCGATGCTGCCGCCAGCAGCAGGACGATGATCCAGGGCGGCGCCTTCCAGACGGTGAGCAGCAGAAAGCCGGTGAGCGCCATTGCGAAATCCCGCGGCGAAAGCACAGCGCTCGTCCAGACCGGACTGTAGAGCGCCGCCCCCAGAATGCCGACGACGGCGGCGTTGGCGCCGCGCATCGCCGCCTGCATCGCTGGGCGGGTGCGCAAGCCATCCCAGAAGGGCAGCATGCCGTAGACGAGGAGCAGGCCTGGCAGAAAGATGGCGACAAGCGCGATGACAGCGCCCGCCCACCCGTTCGGCGCGGGTGTCATCACCGTACCGAGATAGGCCGCGAAGGTGAATAACGGCCCCGGCACGGCTTGCGTCAGGCCGTAACCGGCGAGGAAGGATTCGTTCGTCACCCAGCCGGGGGCGACGACTTCCGCCTGCAGCAGCGGCAGCACGACATGGCCGCCGCCGAAGACCAGCGCACCCGAGCGGTAGAAGGCATCGAAGAGCGCGATCCCCTGATGGCCGGTCGCATTGGCGAGAAACGGCGGGACGAGGAAGAAGGCGGCAAAGAGGGCAAGCGCGATCGCGCCGGCACGTGGCGATACGGGAAAGCCGAGACGGCCGGCAAGTGCGGGCGCATCGGCGCGACAGAGAACGAGCCCCGCCGCCGCTCCAAGCGCGATCGCGCCGATCTGGCCGAATGATCCGCCGACGAAGACGACGATGGCGACCGCCGCCAGCGCAATGCCGGCGCGCTCGCGGTCCGGCGTCAGGCTCTTCGCCATGCCCCAGATCGCCTGTGCGATGACGGCGACGGCAACGAGCTTCAGCCCGTGGAGCAGGCCTTCCGCGACAGGCCCGGTGAAGGCGGCGGCGCCCAGTGCAAAGGCAAAGAGCATGATTGCCGAGGGCAGCGTGAAGCCGCACCAGGCGGCCAGCCCGCCGACAAGGCCGTTACCCCTGAGGACGCCGAGGGAGAAACCGACCTGGCTGGAGGCCGGTCCGGGCAGAAACTGGCAGAGCGCCACCAGATCGGCATAGGCAGCCTCGTCGATCCATTTGCGCCGCACCACCAACTCGTCCCTGAAATAGCCGAGATGGGCTATCGGTCCGCCGAAGGACGTGAGGCCGAGCTTGAGGAAGACGCGGAAAACCTCGAACGGCGAGCCGTCGGCAGTTCCGTCAATCGGCATGGCATCCTCACGAGCACTCATCGCCGCCCCCATAGCAGGGCACGGTTGCGCCTGGATGAAAGCCGCGCGAGAGCGGAAAAGCCCTCGGAGGCTACAGGAAAAATGAACATGTCTTGCGTGCCTCTGCTTTGGTGCGAGGCCGAAACTACACGCTCGCGCGCAGCAGGCAAGCACGGGCGGCATTCCTCTGACGGCGAAACCCATGTCATCGATTTCCTGTGCAATATCCAATCCACGCCTTGTCGAAGATCCGCCGCCATGAGATTGCGGGACTGAAAAAAACACGCCTGGGACGAGCGCAGCCACACCCCAGAGAAAAGCCGGCATGCGGCGCGACCCCACCTCCCGTCCGGCAAGGGCAACGGCGAATGCTGATTGTAAGTCTTATCTAAAATACAAAGCTCGGCCCGCAGGCCACGGATTTCATTACGGAAGTTTAATTTAACTTTCAGTTTCGGTTCATCTTTTCGGGCCTAGTTTTCTCCCGTGCCCAACACGAGGAACCCCACATGAAAAAGATCTTTGCCGCTCTTCTTTCTGCTTCCTTCCTTCTCTCGCCGATGGTGGTCTCACAGGCCAGCGCGGATGATCATCGCCGTCCGCCTGTTGTCGTGCAGAAGAAGGTGGTCATCCACAAGACCGTCGTCCGGCCGCACTGGAAGAAGGGATACCGCGTCAACGCCAGCGAGCGCCGCCGCTTCTCCAACGTCAACGACTACCGCCGCTACCGGCTCGCTCCTCCGCCGCGCGGTTATCGCTGGGTTCGCGCCGACAACGACTTCCTGCTGATCGGCATCACCAACGGGGTCATTTCGAATGTCATCGTCGGTCGTTGATCAGGGGTGAGGAGGGCGGCTTCGGCCGCCCTTCGCTTGTTTGCCTTGCGCTTCGCTCCCTGTTCGGCGTCATCATCGGCCTTGTGCCGAGGATCTGCTGCCTTATCGGACTGGAGGCAGATGCTCGGGACAGGCCCGAGCATGAAGAAGGAGGGGCAGGCTTTGTGGCGAGCGGCGTCGGCCGTAGACGCGAACGAGAGGGCCTGCCGGGTGGCACCCCCTCTGCCCTGCCGGGCATCTCCCCCACAGGTGGGGAGATCGGCTAGGCGCAATGGTCTCCCCAAACAATGGCGAACTGGTGTCCCGCACGACGTTGGAGAAGGGTCGGCGGGCCAGCCTCTTGCCGATCTCCCCCCTTGTGGGGGAGATGCCCGGCAGGGCAGAGGGGGTGGCCACAGCATGCCGACGCGGGAATGAGAGAGGAACGCGGATTGCGCAAAATGAGACGCGTTTCCTGCACAGATAAATCGTCACTCCCAGCGGCGTGGCGACATCACCCGCTCGGCAATGATCCCGAGCAATCGCTTCGGCCTTTCGGCCTCAGCCTCCCGCTCATGCGTCAGCGGATGCAGCCCCTCGATCGGCGGCAAAGGCTCGCATTCCTCGCAGACGCAGCGATAACGTTTGATCGCCGCCGCCTTCATGCGGCCTGCCTGTTCCAGCTGGCGAAAGGATCAGGTAGGTTGCGCCAGCGCTCCGGCATGAAGGCATCGCCTTCGACCAGGCACGCATCGAGTTCTCTCCTGATCCAGGCCTCGTCCATCGGGTCGGCGCCGATGAAGACGATTTCCTGGCGGCGGTCGCCCCAGACGGGATCGAGATAGGGGCCAAAGGCGTTGAGGAAGCCAGGCTCCTGCGGCCATTGCTCGCGGGGGACGGCTGCCCACCACAGGCCCATCTTGCCGGTGCGCACGATCGCGCCCGCCTGGCTGATCTCGCCGACATGGTGCGGGCGCGTCGCCAGCCAGAAGAAGCCTTTGGCGCGCACCACACCCGGCCAGCTCTTGTCGAGAAAGGCCTGCAACCTGGCCGGATGGAACGGCCGCTTCTCGCGATAGACGAAGGAGCGGATGCCGTATTCCTCGGTCTCCGGCACATGGTCCTTGAAGCCGTGCAGCTCCTTGTACCACAGCGGATGGGTCTCGGCCCTGTCGATATCGAAGCGGCCGGTGCCGAGCACGTCCTTCAGCGCCACCTTGGCGAAATCCGTCTCGATCAGCTTCGCATCGGGGTTCAGGCCGATGATGATCTTGCGCGCGGCGTCGCGCTCATCCTCGCTTGCCGTGCCGATCTTGTTCAACACCACGACATCGGCGAATTCGATCTGCTCGACCAGCAGGTCGACGAGGGTCCTGTTGTCGCCGTCACCTGCGGTTTCGCCGCGATCGGCGAGGAAATCGGCGGAGGCATAGTCGGCGAGCAGATTGGCGGCGTCGACCACCGTTACCATCGTGTCGAGCCTCGCGACATCCGAAAGACTTTCTCCGTTCTCGTCGCGGAACTCGAAGGTGGTGGCGACGGGCAGCGGCTCGGCAATGCCGGTCGATTCGATCAGCAGGTAATCGAAGCGGCCCTGGTTGGCGAGGTCGCGAACCTCCTTCAGAAGGTCGTCGCGCAGCGTGCAGCAGATGCAGCCATTGGTCATCTCGACCAGCTGCTCCTCGGTGCGCGAGAGATTGGCGCCGCCGTCGCGCACGAGGGCGGCGTCGATATTCACCTCGCTCATGTCGTTGACGATGATGGCGACGCGCAGGCCCTCGCGATTGGCGAGCACGTGGTTGAGCAGCGTCGTCTTGCCGGCGCCGAGAAAGCCGGAAAGCACCGTGACCGGAAGTCTGTCGTCCATGGAAACCTCATCGATATTAATGTTATATCATTACATGCATTGAACCGAAAAAAGGCGGAACGGGGTCATCCGCCTCTTTCCGCCTCAGCTCTCTCCAGGAGATTGCACGGCAATCATGCGCTGGAGAGGCAGGCCTTCATGCTCTCGGCGATGCCGCGCATGAGGGTGAAGTAGAGATCGGGGCCGGCCTTCAGCGTCGCCGCTTCCGGGTCGAGCACGCCGGATCTGGCGCTGGTGCCCTCGATGACGACATTGACGAGGCGCGGCTCGAATTGCGGTTCGGCAAAGACGCAGGTTGCGCCGAGTTCGCCGACCTTGCGGTGGATTTCCGAGACGCGCTCGGCGCCGGGAATGGTTTCCGGGCTGACGGTGATCGAGCCGGCGACGCGGATGCCGTAGCGGCGTTCGAAATATTGGTAAGCGTCGTGGAAGACGACGAAGGGCTTGTCCTTGACGGGCGCGACAGTGGCCGCGATCTCCTTGTCCAGCGCCGTCAGCCTGTCGTCCAGCGCCTTGGCATTGGCCTGATAGGTCAGCGCATTGGCGGGGTCGGCGGCGACCAGCGTCGTCGTGATCTCGGCGGCCATCGCCTTGGCATTCATCGGGTCGAGCCATAGATGCGTGTCGAAGGCGCCATGCTCGTGGTCATGATCATGATCATGCTCGTGATGATTGTCATGCCCGGTTTCGGCGGCATGGTCGTGATCATCACCATCGTCATGCGGTTCGAAAGCGCCGCCTTCACGGAAGGGCAGCTTGACGAGGCCGGGGGCCTTGTCGAGCTCGGCGATGCTTGCCTTCGAGCCCAGTGCCTGCAACGGCTTTTCCAGGAAGGCTTCGAGCCCGGGGCCGGTCCAGAAGATCACCTTGGCTTCCTGCAGGGCGCGCGCGTTCGAAGGCTTCAGATTGTAGGTATGCGGGGAGGCGGCGCCATCGACGATCAGCTCCGGTTCGCCGACGCCCTGCATGATCGCCGCAACCAGCGAATGGATCGGCTTGATCGAGGTGACGACGACCGGCGCGTCGGCCGCCCGCATCGTGCCGGCAAAGAGCAAAGCGGGGATCGCCAAAGCCGGAATGGAGAGGACTGCGGGGATATTGAAGGCCCACGTTTTCAGAGGCCGCAGGGCGCGTTTCATCAGGTGCTCCGCTTGAATTGCAGGTGTTATGTTATTACATCAATTGCGTTATGCTATAACGTGTGCAATAGCAGGATGCAACAGCGCTGTCGGAAAATTTGATGCTCTCTCCCGCAAACAAGAAGGGCGAACCGCTGGTTTCGCTTGAGAATGTCGGCGTCCTGCGCGGCGGCCGCTGGCTGGTGCGCGGCGTCGAGTTTTCCGTGTCGCGCGGCGAGATCGTCACGCTCATCGGGCCGAACGGCTCGGGCAAATCGACGAGCGCCAAGGCGGCGATCGGCGTGTTGAAGCCGGATGAGGGCAGGGTGGAGCGGCTGGCCGGGCTCAAGGTCGGCTATGTCCCACAGAAGCTCTCGATCGACTGGACGCTGCCGCTTTCGGTGCGCCGGCTGATGACGCTGACCGGCCCGCTGCGGCAGGGCGACATGCAGGCAGCCCTCGAAGCCGCCGGCATTGCCCATATGATCGATGCCGAGGTGCAGCATCTCTCCGGCGGCGAATTCCAGCGGGCGCTGATGGCTCGCGCCATCGCCCGCAAGCCCGATCTGCTGGTGCTCGACGAGCCGGTGCAGGGGGTGGATTTCTCTGGCGAGATCGCCCTTTACGATCTCATCAAATCGATCCGCAATGCCAGCGGCTGCGGCATCCTGCTGATCTCGCACGATCTGCATGTCGTCATGGCCGAGACCGACACGGTGATCTGCCTCAACGGCCATGTCTGCTGCCGCGGCACGCCCGAGGCCGTCAGCCGCAGCCCGGAATATGTGCGCCTGTTCGGCAGCCGTGCTGCCCAGACGCTTGCCGTCTACAGCCATCACCACGATCACACGCATCTGCCGGACGGGCGCGTGCGCCATGCCGACGGCACCGTGACGGATCATTGCCATCCCGAGGACGGCCATCACGCACATGATGGGCATGGGCACGTTCATGGCAGCCATGAGCACGCGCATGACCACGGGCATGAGCACGCACATGCCGGGGATGGCCACGCCCATGCGCATGCTCGCGATGATCATCACGCACACGATCATGCGCATGAACACGCCCATTCCCGCAGCGGGGAGGGCCGCCATGCTTGACGATTTCTTCGTGCGCGCCATCCTTGCCGGTGTCGGGCTGGCGCTGACAACGGGGCCGCTCGGCTGCTTCATCATCTGGCGGCGCATGGCCTATTTCGGCGATACGATCGCCCATTCGGCGCTGCTCGGCGTGGCGCTGTCGCTGCTTTTCGAACTCAACCTGACGCTCGCCGTCTTCGCCGTCGCCGCCCTCGTCTCGGTGCTGCTGCTCTTCCTGCAGAAGCGTCAGGCGCTGTCGGCCGATGCGCTGCTCGGCATCCTCTCGCATGCCACACTGGCGATCGGCCTCGTCATGGTCGCCTTCATGAGCTGGGTCAGGATCGATCTCATCGCCTTCTTGTTCGGCGATATCCTCGCCGTCTCCAGGACCGACATCGCGCTGATCTGGGGCGGCGGCTTGTTCGTGCTCGCGGCGCTCGCCTGGCTCTGGCGGCCGCTTCTGGCGGCAACCGTCAATGCCGAGCTTGCCGAGGCCGAGGGGCTGCGGCCCGAGCGGGCGCGGCTGTTCTTCATGCTATTGATGGCCGTTGTCATCGCGATTGCCATGAAGATCGTCGGCATCATGTTGATCACGTCGCTGCTGATCATTCCGGCGGCTGCGGCGCGGCGTTTCTCGGTCACGCCGGAGATCATGGCAGTGTTTGCCTCGCTGATCGGGGCGGTGGCCGTCGTCGGCGGGCTGTTCGGATCGCTCACCTACGACACGCCGTCAGGTCCTTCGATCGTGGTCGCTGCGCTCATTCTCTTCATTCTCAGCCTGCTTCCCGTCAGGCGCCATCGCGCGGTCGCGCAAGGACAAGGCTCATGACGACACCGCAACTCACCAAGAACCAGTCGCTGGTTTTCGACGTGCTCGAAAAGGCGGAAGGCCCGCTCAGCGCCTACACCATCCTCGACAAGCTGCGCGATCATGGTTTTCGCGCGCCGCTGCAGGTCTACCGGGCGTTGGAGAAACTGCTCGAATACGGTGTCGTGCACCGGCTGGAAAGCATCAATTCCTTCGTCGCCTGCGCCCACCCGGGCGAGAACTGCCACAGCCACGGCATCGTCGCCTTCGCCATCTGCGAAAGCTGCGGCCAGGTGATGGAGTTCCACGACCATGAGGTCGACCACCGGCTGATGGCCTGGGTGCGCGGGCAGAAGTTCAAGCCTGAGAAAACGACGATCGAGATCCGCGGTCTGTGCGAGGCTTGTGCGGCGTAAGTGGTAATACTGTCGTCGGCCTATCACGCCGAGCGAATTTTGACGGGGAGTGCTCACCTCCCCACCTCATTCCTGTGCCCGTCACAGGAATCCAGCCACAGCGCGTCCGCGCGGTGAATGACTCCGTTACTTTTCAAGGGTTTCTCGCGCCCAAGGACTTGGGCGCACTGGATTCCTGTGACGAGCACAGGAATGAGGACGGGTGGGAAGCATCCTCGCCAGATCTTCTGTTGGCGAAGGAAGATAGTCCTATTGCGTACACTAAACTAGACGATCGCCTCGCGCTTACCAAAGGGCGCGGCGTCATCGAAGTTACGGGTGCCGATCCGCTCACTTTCGCCTGATAAGGTCGGTTGTTCCGCAGTTTCGCCGGCTTCTTTCTCTTCCTGCGATCTCGCACTCCATTTGCGTTGATGCATTTCGTCTTCATCAGCCAGATCCGCATGGGGGATGAGCTCGGTTGCGCTTTGCTTCCGCGCCATCTCTCGGGATGCCTGCCGATCGGCGGTGATCTGCGACTGGCGGGCGGCGACCCAGGCGTTGTCTGGTTCCGAGCTGATAGAGGTGCTTGTGCCGATCTTGGTGGGCTCGGATGCGGCGGTGGCGGAGATCGGGTTGATCGCTTCGACCATGAGAGTCTCCTGCTGGCAGGGCACCGGCACGCTGTTCCCAGGACTAAACAGGGGAGCAGGCGTCTGGCCGATTAGACTCATATCGAGCGCGGGCGGCAAAACACAAGGTCGATTGCCGGACTATGATCGGGAATCTGGCGGGGAAGCCCAGCTCGTCGAGTTCGCCGCCATGTCTCTTTCAGAACGGTAATGGCCGCCGATTGAGGTTTAAGCCGATGATCCAAGAAAGGTGAGGCCGGAGACCGGCCTCACCCTTTGCGTCTCTGCGATGACAAGTTCAGTTCTGTCCGCCCTTGCCGGAACCGCCGTTGTCGCTCTTGCCGGAATCGCCGTTGTCGCTGTTGTCGGAACCGCCATTGTCGCTCTTGCCGGA
>NZ_NWSW01000007.1:0-332002 GCF_002531805.1 Rhizobium sp. M1
CCAACCAGAACATCAACTGGGTGCCGCCGCAGGGCGGTGAGGGGCCGGTCTATCCGAATATGTGAGGCGGATCGGTATCGCGGCCGACAATTTCAAGTGCTAACGCCTTCGTGATCGGCCGTTGGCGGCCGGTCTTAGCCATTCGTTAACCATAAATTCCTTAGGTTGCGACATCTTCTTGACGCACTAAGGACACATTCATGACGATCTCCCGCCGGGGCTTTCTGATTGCTCTGCCTCTTGTTGTGGCCGGCTGCTCTTCGACCGGCTTGAACAGTCAGACGAATTATGCAGCGCTTCCCGATGAAAAGTTTCCGCTGAAGCAGGTGCCGATCGACAAGATCAAGCCCGAGCTTCGCCGTCAGGAAGTCGCCTACGAAACCGCGCATGCGGCGGGCACGATCGTCGTCGATACGCCGGCGCGTCGCGCCTATTATGTGCTTGGGAACGGCCGGGCGATGCGCTACGGCGTCGGTGTCGGTCGCGAGGGGCTGGCATTTGCCGGGGGTGCCTATATCGGGCGCAAGGCGGAATGGCCGAGCTGGACTCCCACCGAAAACATGCAGCGCCGCGAGGAGCGCTATCGCAGGCTTGCCGGCGGCATGCAGGGCGGTCCGAACAATCCGCTCGGCGCGCGGGCGATGTATCTCTATCGCGGCGGCAACGATACCCATTTCCGCATCCATGGCACCAACCAGCCGGAATCGATCGGGCTGGCCATGTCGAGCGGCTGTATCCGCATGATGAACCATGACGTGATCGACCTCTATAGCCGCGTCGAAGTCGGCGCCAGGGTTGTCGTCATCCAGGCCTGAGCGGCTAAAGCGGACCCATCAAAAAAGCCGCCGCAGCCCTGGCTGCCGGCGGCTTTTGGCTTGGCGCCGATGTTGGCGCGTTCAGCGGCGGCGTGCGGCAATCCCCGTCGAGAGCGCCACGCCGATGCCGGTGATGACGGCGGCGCTGATTTCGGCTGTGCCGACCGTTTCGCCGAGCAGGAAGCCGCCCCCGAGCGTCGCCAGAACCGGCGTCAGCGCCGTGAAGGCGGCGGCCTGCGTTCCGCCGAGGGTGCGGACGGCCGTGCCATAGGCGACCATGGCGACGAGACCGGAAAGAATGCCCTGGCTCAGCACCTGAAGACCAATTTCCGGAAGCGGCGCTTGCGGCAGCGAGATGCCGAAGACGAGGGCCAGCACAGCCATGATCAGGAAAGACCAGACGGCAATCAGCGCGCTGGCCTGAATGGCGGTCAGGCCCGAGCGGCGGAAAGCATGCGTATAGCTTGCCCAGAGTACGGCGCCGGCCGGCAGCAGGACAAAGCTCGTCCAGGGCAGGGAGGCATCGCCAAGGCTGCGGGCAAGCAGGATGAGAACTCCGCCGACGATCGCCAGCAGCCCGGCGATGCGCGTGACATCGGGCCGCTCCCGAAACAGCAGAATGCCGATCAATGCCGTGGCAAGCGGCATCGAGCCGCCGAGCAGGATGCCCGAAGAGGCGGCCGGCGTGGAGTGAATGGCAAGGGTCGTCACCAGGAAGAAGATTGCGCCGCAGCCGGCGACCATGATCGCCAGCACATGTAGCGGCAGCCCCTTCGGCAGCAGGCCGATCCGAAGCCAGACGGGCGAAAGCACGAGCGCCGGAATGCCGAAGCGGATGAGGCCGATATCGATTGGGCCGAGGGAGGTCGCGGCGCTGTGGCGGGTCGCCAGAAACCAGGTCGCCCAGATCAGCACGGTAATCGTGCCGGCGGCATAACCGAGGGACTGCGAAGGCGATTTGTCGTTTGAAAATGCGATCGTGCTCATCGTCCTAATCCTTTCCTCCGTCCGGATCCTGTCCGGTTGAAGTGAAGATTAGCGCCAGATGCCGGGGCATGTCCTTGCTATCTGTGGCTGGAAACTCGTGCTATACGCAATCTTCTGCCAATTGATGCCAATGGATATTATGAAAATGCCAAATCTCGATAAATTCGATATCGCCATCCTGAAGTGCCTGCAGGAAGATGCGCGGGCCACCAATGTCGAGATCGCCGAGAAGGTCAATCTTTCCCCGTCGCCCTGCCTGCGCCGCATCCGCAATCTCGAACGCTCCGGCATCATCCGCGGTTACACCGCCGATATCGACCGCAAGGAAGTCGGTCTCGGCCTGACGGTCTTCGTCGAATTCAAGGTCGTCCACCACAGCCGCGAGAATTCCGAGGCGCAGCAGAAGGCACTGCTCGCCATCCCCGAGATCGTCTCCTGCTTCCTGATCTCGGGAACGGCCGATTTCCTCGCCGAAGTGGTGGTGGAGGATCTCGCCGCCTATGAGCGGCTGCTGACCGAGACGCTGCTGACGCTGCCGAATGTCAGCGACATCCGCTCGAACTTCGCCATCCGCAGCATCAAGACGCATGGGCCGTTGAAGCTGCCCGAGGGGAAATGATTTCCCAATAGTTTTTCTCGCTAATAAAAACCCCTCCCCAACCCCTCCCCACAAGGGGGAGGGACTCAGCTGGGGCACCGTCTCGCTCCCCATCCAGGGTCAATATTTGGGATGCTGGTGCGGCAGTTTAAGCCCCTCCCCCTTGTGGGGAGGGGTTGGGGAGGGGTCTTGGGTGCTACAGCAGCGTCCCGCTGAGGATGAGCAGCGCCACCGAGAAGTAGATGACGAGCCCGGTGACGTCGACCAGCGTGGCGACGAAGGGGGCCGAGGCGCTGGCCGGATCGAGCCGCAGCTTCTGCAGCACGAAGGGCAGCATCGAGCCGCAGATCGAGCCGAAGGTGACGATCCCGATCAGGGCGGCAAACACCGTGATGGCCACCATCTGCCAGTGCGGGCCGTAGTCGTACAGCCCGGCGGTCTGCCAGAAGACGATGCGGATGAAGCCGACGAGACCGAGGATCGCGCCGAGCACGATGCCGGTCGGGAGTTCGCGGAACAGCACCTTCCACCAGTCCGAAAGCTTCAGCTCGCCGAGCGCCAAGGCCCGGATGATCAGCGATGTCGCCTGCGAACCGGAATTGCCGCCTGAGCTCATGATCAGCGGGATGAACAGCGTCAGCACCACGGCCTTTTCCAGCTCGCCTTCGAAATGCTGCATGGCGCTTGCCGTCAACATCTCGCCGAGGAAGAGCGCGGCGAGCCAACCGGCGCGCTTGCGGATCATGCCGGCGAAGCCGATCTTCATATAGGGCTGGCCGAGCGCCTCCATGCCGCCGAACTTCTGGGCCGCTTCCGTCGTATCGGCGATCATCGTATCGATCACGTCGTCGACGGTGACGATGCCGAGCATCTGCCCATGGTCGTCGGTCACCGGCAAAGCGAGCAGATCGTGCTTGCGGATCAGGCGGGCGACGTCCTCCTGCTTCATCAGCGGATCGGCCGCAACCGGAACGCCCTTCTGCGCTACCGTCAGAATGGACGCATCGGGCTCGCCGGTGATCAGGCGGCGCAGCGTCACCACATGCATGAGCGCATGGCTTGCCTCGTCGAGCACATAAATGGCGTAGACGGTCTCGCGCGAACGTTCGACCTGGCGCACATGGTCGAGCGTCTGGCCAACGGTCCAGCTGTCAGGCACGCTGACGAATTCCGTCGTCATGATGCCGCCGGCGGTGCGCGGCGGATAGCCCATCAGGTGCTGGATGGCGATGCGCACCGGCTCGTCGAGGCTGGCGAACAGCCGGGCGCGGGTCTCGGCGTCAAGTTCGAGCAGCACGTCGGCGACGCGGTCGTTGGACATGCCGTGCAGCAGCCGTGCGGCATCCTCGGCGCTCAACAGCGCCAGGATCTGTGCCGCGTTGCGCAGCTCCGGCCGGTCGAGGATGTTGACGGCATAGTCCAGCGGCATGCCGGTCAGCACGCGGCCGGCATCCTGGACGGTGAGTGCGTTCAACGCGTCGACGCGCTCGGCGATCGTTGCACCGCGGCTGTTGTTGATGAAGGCACGGGCGGCATGGCCTGCCCGAAGTGGGAAGCGATTGATATTCATTGAGGCTCGCCTTTCCGTCGATCCGCCGTAGCGTCCCGACGGGCGAGCCGACAGGAGTCGGTCAGCGCACGAGGGCCGCGTACGGCAAAGGCAATCGACTGCTACTGTCGCTTGGCATCTGAGTGATGGCTCCGTTGAAATCCGTGGAAGACAGGTGTCATCCACGTGTCATGCTAGGTGGTCCCGAACGCGGAATAAGTCAAGCGGGAGAAATGCTTAACGCCAGAATGTCGCACCCCCCGGGCGGGTGCGCATACTCATGGCTCAGACGGCCTGCGGACTCCGACCGCGACGTTCCAGCCGGAACGAGGCGGCAAAGACGAAGAGGCCGAGGAAGGAGAGCGCGGCGCCGACGTAACCGGTTGCCGCAAAACCGTAGCCCCAGGCGATGACGAGACCACCCAGCCAGGCGCCAAGCGCATTGGCGATGTTGAAAGCGGAATGATTGGAGGCAGCGGCAAGCGTCTGCGCATCGGCGGCGACATCCATCAGCCGGGTCTGCAGCGCCGGGCCGGCGGCGAAACCGCAGCCGACGAGGAAGACCGAGAGGCCGAGCATGTAGGGGTTGGCGGCGGTCAGCGAGAAGGTGGTCAGCACGACGATATTATAGACGAGCGATCCGCCGATCGTGCCGAGCAGCGACTTGTCGGCCAGCCACGAGCCGATGAAATTGCCGGCGTTCATGCCGACGCCGAAGAGCACCAGCATGATCGGAACCGCAGTTTCCGGCAGCATCGCCACCTCGGTTGTGGTCGAGGCGATATAGCTGAACATGGCGAACATGCCGCCATAGCCGACGGCGGCGATGCCGAGCGTCAGCCAGACTTGCGGCCGGCGGAAGGCGCCAAGCTCGCGCAGGAAGCTCGCTCCTTCGGAAACCCTGTCCTTGGGAACGTGGAACCAGATCAGCGCCACCGTCAGCAGGCCGACGACGCCGACCGTCAGAAATGCCACCTGCCAGTCGAGCGATTGGCCGAAGAGCGTTGTTGCCGGCGTGCCGAGAAGGGTGGCCACCGTCAATCCGAGCATGACGCGCCCGACCGCGCGTGCCCGCCGATGTACCGGCACCATCGAGGCGGCGACCAGGGCCGCAACGCCGAAATAGGCGCCATGCGGCAGGCCGCTGACGAAACGCAGCAGAGTGAAGGTCTCGAAGGTCGGGGCGACGGCGCTGAGAATGTTGCCGGCGGCAAAGACCAGCATCAGCGTCAACAGCAGCGTGCGGCGCGCCATCTTGGCGGCGAGCACGGCGATGACCGGTGCGCCGATGACGACGCCGAGCGCATAGGCGCTGATGACATAGCCGGCCTGCGGCGTCGTCACCGAGAAGGTTTCGGCGACATTGGGCAGCAGTCCCATGATGGCGAATTCGCCGGTGCCGATGGCGAACCCGCCGCAGGCAAGCGCCAGTTGAACCAAGGCTACGGTCGTCGCCGACGGCAGCTCGGCATCCGGCTGGATTTCGACGGGTTCATTGATCGCGATCTGGCTCACGAGAGCTCCTTGAGGCGGTTCTCTGCTTGGCAAAGGCCCTGGCGCGGAGGCGGGCCGATCGTTTGGAATGGCAGGACGTGGAGAGGTATTGGGAACCTCTATCTATCCGTGAGGTCCCTGCCGGCGTCGAGTGCATTTTTTGCAGTGCAGCGTCCTGTTATGTGCATATGTCTATTGCAATTTTTGCATTTCTGGCTCTTCTGAGGAAAAGCGGCGGCGCTTGAAATCGCCGATACCGCAACCATCTCAGGAGCAAGGCAGGAGCAGTTCCGCGCCAGAGAAGGGAGGCCTCATGAAGCTTGTAGGCTTTTTCAATCGCGACGGGGGCACCTTCAGGACCACCGATATGCTGGCCTACGAGAAGAGGGCGGAGGCAGCTTTCCGCGAAGCGGGGCATGATTTCGAAGCCATCGTTTTCTCCGGCAAGGAGATCATTCCCGCCATGGAGCGGGCCGCCAAGCGCGACGATATTGATGGTATCGTCGCCGGCGGCGGCGACGGCACGATTTCGGCGGCGGCATCGATCGCCTGGAAAAACGGCATTGCCCTCGGCGTCGTGCCGGCCGGCACGATGAACCTTTTTGCCCGCTCGCTGCGCGTGCCGCTGGATATCTGGCAGGCCCTCGATGTGCTTGCGACCGGCGAGATCGACAATGTCGATATTGCCAGCGCCAATGGCCGGCCGTTCATCCACCAGTTTTCCGCCGGCCTGCATGCCCGCATGGTGCGCTACCGCAACGCCTACAGCTATCGTTCCAGGCTGGGCAAGATCCGGGCGAGCACAAAGGCCGCTCTCGGAGTGATCTTCAATCCGCCCGAGTTCGAGGTCGAGTTCGAGGCGGCCGGGATGCGCGAGCGCCGCTGGGTGTCCGCGGTCTCGGTCTCCAACAATCCATTCGGCGAGAACGCGCTGCTCTACGCCGATAATCTCAGAAGCGGCGAACTCGGCTTCTATACGGCAAATCCGTTGAAGCCCCTCGGCGTCGCCCGCCTTGCCATCGACATGCTGCGCGGCAAGGTCCGCGAGAATGCCGACGTCATGGTCATGCACCCGGCCGAAGTGCACCTGCACTTCCCGAAACTGCGCTCCAAGGCCAATTGCGTCATGGACGGCGAGCTGCTGCCGCTCGCACGCGACGTCTCGATCCGGCTGCATCCGGGGGAATTGAAAGTCCTCGTCAAGCAGGGGCTCGCCGCTCAGGTGAATGAGGACGAACGCCGCGAGCCTGCAGCCTGAGGCCGGAAGGCTTCAGAGCCGCGGCAGATAGGTGCGGTAGTCGAAATCCGACACGGTGCTGAGATACGCCAGCGCTTCCTTGCGCTTGGTGTCGCCGTAGAGTGCCTGGTAGCGTGCGCCGAAGATATCGGCGATGAAGGGCGAGGTGCGGAACGTCTCGACCGCGCTGAGGAAATCATGTGTCAGCCGCGTCGTATTCGCGGGCGTGTATGAAGGCGTTGTCTCCTCGCCGGGGTCGAGTTCCCGGTCGAGCCCATTCAGCATGCCGCCGAGGATTGCCGCGAGCAGCAGATAGGGATTGGCATCGGCGCCGGCGACGCGGTGCTCGATACGCGCGGCCGGCCCGTCCTTGTCAGGGATGCGGATCGCCGTGCCGCGATGGCCGCTGCCCCAGGTCAGATCGACCGGCGCGAAGGAGCCCGGCTGGAAGCGGCGGTAGGAATTGGCGAAGGGCGCGAAGATCAGCTGCGCCGCGCGCACGCTGTCGAGCAGACCTGCTGTGACCGATTTCAGCAGCTTCGGCTCGCCGCCCTTGGCATCGAGGATGTTGCGGCCCTGGCCGTCTATGACGCTGGCATGCACATGCAGACCGGAACCGGCATGCTCGGAATAGGGTTTGGCCATGCAGGTCGATTTGAGCCCGTGGCGGCGCGCCGCCTGTTCGGCGATGCGCTTGAGATAGAGGCAATCGTCGGCGGCGGCCAGCGCATTGGCGCGATGCATGAGATTGACCTCGAACTGGCCCGGGCCGAATTCCGCCGTCGTCGCATCCGCCGGCAGTTCCTGCGCCTTGGCGTAGGCCTTGAGTGTCTGCAGATAGTCCTCGAGCGCATCGACGGCGCTCATGTCGTAGAGCTGAAAGCCGTTCGGTTCGCCGCGATAGGTAAGGCTTTCGGGCGGGGAGGGACGCCCGGTTTCGCGCCAGTCCGCTGACATCACGTAGAATTCCAGCTCGGTGGCGACGACAGGCGTCAGCCCGCGGCTGCGATAGCGTTCGACCACCGAGGCGAGGATGGCGCGCGGATCCATGAAGCTCGGGCTGCCGTCGAATTCATGCATGGTGGCGAGCGCCTGCATCGAGCCCTCCGGCGCCCAGGGCATCGGCGCAAGGCTGCGCCGGTCGGCGATGACCATGCCGTCGGGATCGCCGATCGTCAGCGACAGGCCGGTAATGTCGTCATTGTCGTCGCCCCAGATATCGAGCGACTGCGTCGACGTCGGCAAGCGGATCTCACCGGCCCAGACCTTGCCTTCGGCGCCTGATGGAAGCTGCTTGCCGCGCAGCTCGCCGTTCATGCCGACGATCAGGATCTCGAAACGCGGGTCGCCACCGGTCTTGCCGTCCATCCTGTCGCTCGCCATGACCTTGAAAATCCTCCGGGACAAGGCCAAGCTCCTATCCCATCGATAGCAGCCTTTCAATCCGCGAGGGTCTTTCACTAGAGCCTTTCCTGGTTAGATTGAAGCATTCTGCCGGAGCAGGTTTTCGTCAGGGCAGAGGCGATTGGCGACGGGCATACCCCAAGGTACGTCCGAGCCGATCGCCTCTGATCCTGGCGGAAACATGCCCGGCCCACCGGGCGCCGCTTCGCTATGGCGAAGCGATAAGTGCGTCCGGCGCTTCCCACGTCTTGCAGATTTGCCAGGCAAATCTGCGGGAGGGTTGGCTGCAACGGGCCGGCTGATCGCCCGGCCGGCTTGGCCGTAGAGCCGGGCTACGACGCGCGCCGGCCGGTCGACCATCCGACTCCGTTTGAGCCAACAGAATGCTTCAATCTAACCAGGAAAGGCTCTAGCCATGCCCGATACTTACCCGCCCTCGAACCTTGCCGCGATCGACGCAGCCCATCATCTGCACCCCTTCGCCGACATGAAGAAGCTGAATGCCGATGGCGCCCGCGTCATCCAGCGCGGTGAGGGCGTTTACATCTTCGATGATCGCGGCCGGAAATATCTCGATGGCTTCGCCGGCCTCTGGTGCGTCAATATCGGCTATGGCCGCCGCGAGATCGCTGAGGCTGTCGCAAGGCAGATGAACGAGCTGCCCTATTACAACACCTTTTTCGGCACCACCTCGACGCCGACGGCGCTGCTGGCGCAGAAGGTGACGTCGCACACGGGCGCGCGTTTCAACCATATCTTCTTCACCGGCTCCGGTTCGGAGGCGAACGACACCTGGTTCCGCATGGCTCGCGTCTATTGGAGCGCCGTCGGCAAGCCGTCGAAGAAGATCGTCATCGCGAGAAAGAACGGCTATCACGGTTCGACCGTCGCCGGCGCCAGTCTCGGCGGCATGAAATACATGCACGAGCAGGGCGACCTGCCGATCCCTGGAATCGTCCATATCGGCCAGCCCTATTGGTACGGCGATGGCGGCGATCTCTCGCCTGATGAATTCGGGCTGAAGGTCGCCCGCGAACTCGACGCGAAGATCGATGAACTGGGCGAGGAAAACGTCGCCGCCTTCGTCGCCGAGCCGGTGCAGGGGGCTGCCGGCGTCATCATCCCGCCGGAAACCTATTGGCCGGAGATCGACCGCATCTGCAAGGCGCGCAATATCCTGCTGGTGACCGACGAGGTGATCTGCGGTTTCGGCCGGCTGGGCGCCTGGTTCGGCCACCAGCATTTCGGCGTCGAGCCGGATCTTGCGCCGATCGCCAAGGGGCTTTCCTCCGGCTACCTGCCGATCGGCGGCGTGCTCGTCAGCGATAGGATTGCCGACGTGCTGATCAACGAGGTCGGCGAGTTCAACCACGGCTTCACCTATTCCGGCCACCCGGTCTGTGCGGCCGCCGCCCTCGAAAACCTCCGCATCATCGAGGCGGAAGGGTTGGTCGAACGCGTGCGCGACGATATCGGCCCCTATTTCGGCAGCGCCTGGGTAGCGCTTGGCGAACATGACCTGGTCGGCGAGGCCGTTAGCATCGGCCTGATGGGCGGCCTGCAGCTCGCTGCCGACAAGAGCACGCGCGCGCGTTATGAGAAGCCCGATCAGGTCGGTGCGCTGGTGCGCAATCACGCGCTGGCGAACGGCCTCGTGCTGCGCGCCACCGGCGACCGCATGCTGGCCTCGCCGCCACTCGTCATCAGCCACGCGGAGGTGGACGAGATGGCCAGGATTACCAAGCTGGCGCTGGATGCGGCCTGGAAAGAGCTGAGATCCTGATGTCGCTCAGCCGGCTGGGTCCATTGCGGTGTGGTGTGTCTCTGTACGCCGGCGGCGAGTTTGGCGAGAACGCCAACCACACTCTCCGTCATCCCAGGCCTTTGAGCCTGGGATCCATGCCGCTGCTGCTGATGGATTCGGTGTGGATGCTCGGCTCAATGCCACTGCTGTTCGGTTTGCGTCGACGGCTGCCCCTCACCCTAACCTCTCCCCGTAAAACGGGGAGAGGGGACGTGCCCCGCGAGAGCGAGGTGGGAACGGAGAGGGCGCGGCAGGTCCCTTCGCCCCGCCTGCGGGGAGAAGGTGGCGGCAGACGGATGAGGGGCGGGCGGCGATCTCTTAGGGCGACGATTTTCTATCACCATAATCACGGCTACACTTATTCCGGCCATTCGGTCGATGCGACCGCCGTACCCCTGATTTCACTCACCCCGACCGCTTGACCCAAGCATATCCGAATCGGTAGCGGTCGTCGCCGCGCTGATAGAGATAGGGCACGTCGATCACCGATGCCGCAGGCGCGGACACGCCGAGATTGGCCTGGAGCCATTCAGCCATGGTCGGCGGAAGCCCTTCGCTTCCCCCCTTCGGCGGGATCAGCCACACGAGAAGCAGCGGTTGCCGGCCGCTAAAATCCGGGCGGAAGCCGGGATAATCCACGGAGAGGACCGGCACATCAGGGATATCCTGCCTGAGATTGCCGGCGAGCAGGCTGTCGCCGGCAAGGATCGCTGCCGGTTCGCCCTGTTTGCGCAAGCTTTCCAGCATCGTAGCATAGGGCCTGTTAAGCCGTTCGTAATGGCCGGTGAAGCGTGCGGCGGCGACGCTGCCGTAAAGGGCGGCCGGCACGCCGATCATGATGACGGCGACGACGGCCATTAAACGCCGGAACGCCGTTTCTGTCGCGAGCCCGGCGGCGTCGATCTTCAGGCAGAAATAGAGCGGCAGGATGAAGAGCATCGGCACCAGCCAGCGATCCTTGATGCCGGCAGCGCCGCCGAAGACGATCAAAAACAGGATGCCGATGACGAAGACGAGCATCATCCGCTCGATGAGCCGCGTCCATTCCGACCGAGCGGCCAATGCCGGGCGAAGGTTCTTGCCGAAGACGACAGCGAACACCGCCACGGTCAATCCGGCAAAGCTGAGGATGGCAAGAGCGAGCGAGCCGACGCCCATGGCCACCTGCATGGGATAGCCGGCATTGTCGCTGGCGGTCATCTTTTCCAGGGTGCGGGCGGTGGCGAAGTCGAGATTGTCCTTCAGCCAGAAGAGATGCGGCAGGGTGATGACGAGGGCAACGATAGCGGTCACCGCCAGCCGTCGATCGAAGATCCGCCCCCGCCA
This sequence comes from Rhizobium sp. M1, assembly GCF_002531805.1. Taxonomy (NCBI): domain Bacteria; kingdom Pseudomonadati; phylum Pseudomonadota; class Alphaproteobacteria; order Hyphomicrobiales; family Rhizobiaceae; genus Rhizobium; species Rhizobium sp. M1. The sequence continues at coordinate 11,215 of NZ_NWSW01000007.1, forward strand.
GCGCGCATCCGCCAGCGCGCCGATCAAGGCCGCGGCCGGCAGGATGGCGAAATTATATTTGGCGAGCAGGCCGAAACCGATGCCGATGCCTGTTATCAGATAGGAGGCAAGGCTCGGCTGTTTCAGACTGCGGATGAAGCCGTAGAAGAAGATGCTGGCCGAGAAGAACACCGCGACCGTGTGCGTCAGGTCTCGCTGCATCTCGAAGACCATTTGCGGGATGGTCAGCAATCCGAGCGTCGCGATCGCCACCAGCGCCTTGTCGCGCAAAATGAGACGCGCGGTCAGGCCGTACAGCAGGTAGGCGCTGAACAGCAGGAGATTCTTCACCACCGAAAGCGCGACAAGCGAAACACCGGCAAACTGGAAGACGGCATATTGCAGCCAGTTGTAGAACGGCGGCTGCGGGCCGTAACCGGCGGCGAGCCATTGCGAGCGGAAAACCTGTTCGGCCTCGTCGAGATCGAGTGAATGCGAGGTTGCGAGCCGCACACCGACCTGAAGCGTGAAATAGACGGCCAGCAGCACGAAAATCCAGCGCATGTCGCGAAGACCGGTCTTGATCATTCTATCTGGCCCCCGGCCGAACCCAGGCATAGCCGAGTGCGAAATTATCGCCCTGGCGGCCGAAATAATAGGGAAGCGATAAGGCGCCGATCTCCTGCGGCGTGATGCCCGCCGCCGTCAGCGCCGATGAAAACCGCTCCGGCATGATGGCATCCGCCGCCGTCGCCGTCTTCTTGCCGCGCCAGACGATCAGCACCGGTCCGCCTGCTGTCGCGTAGGCCGGAATGCCGGCAACGGGAAAATCGGGGATGACGACCGGCACATGGGGAAGCTGCAGACGCATGTTGCCGGCGACATAGGGATCCGAGGCAATCACCAGTGCGGGTTCGGCCTGCCGGGTCATTTCGCGGGCGAGATCGGCCATCGGCACATTCGGTCGGCTATAGGTGCCGATCAGCCCGGCGCCGACCACGCGGAAGCCGAGCGCGACCAGCACACAGGCCATCAGCACCGGAACGACCGGCCGGAAGCGGCGCAGCCCGGCGGAAAGATCGAGCCCGGCCGCCTTCATCTTTGCCAGAAAGTAGATCGGCAGCACCAGCAGGAACGGATCGAGCCAGCGCTCACGCACCGTGGTGGAACCGGTGAACAGCACGATCAGAAGGATTCCGGCGAGGCTCGCAAGCATCATCCGCTCCATCATCGCGGTCCAACGGTTTCCGGATGAAAGCATCAGGACAAAATCCCGACGGAAGGCAGCGGCGAAAATTGCGACCGGGAGTGCCGCAAAGGCGAGGATGGCGACGACAAAGGCGAGAATACCTTTGCCGATCCGTACGATGCCGGCGGGTTCGTTGCCGGCGGCCATCTTGACCAGAGTGTCGGAGGAGGCGAATGCGAGATTGCCCTGCAGCCAGATCGCATGCGGCAGGACGATGACGAGCGCGACGGCGACCGCGATCAGCATGCGCCAGTCGAGCGCCCTGCGCCGCCATTCGGCGTCAGGCAGGATGGCAATCAGCGCGACCGCCGGCATCAGCGCAAAATTGTACTTCGAGATCAGCCCGATGCCCGTTGCAAGGCCGAGCAGCAGGTAGCTGCCGACGCCTGGCCGGTCGAGCGTGCGGAAGAAGCCATAGAGGAACAGGGAGCTGGCAAAGAGCAGCGCCGTCGTGTGGGTCAGATCCTGCTGGGCCATGTAGGAGACCTGGGGCAGGGTGATCAGCGCCAGCATGCCGACGGCGGCGAGGGCCTGGTCCTTCAGTGCTTCGCGCCCGGCAAGGCCGTAAAAGAGGTAACACAGGAAGAGCAGGATATTCTTCGGCACGATCAACGCGCTGATCGACATGCCCGTCACCGAAACGACGGCATATTGCATCCAGTTGTAGAAGGGCGGCTGCGGGCCGTAGCCCGCCAGCAGATATTGCGAGAAGAAGGACTGCTCGGCCTCGTCGAGCTCCAGCGAATGCGGAAGCGCCAGTCGCAGCCCGACGTTCAGCACGAAATAGGCTGCAAGCAGCAGAGCCGCGATTCCGATCGTCCTCGTCGCGCGTTCCAGCATCGTGCTGCCGGCTTAGGCTTGGCTTTGATCGTCGAAGATCTGCCGCACGATATAGTTCGGAGAGGCGTCGTCACGGTAATAGGTGCGCGCGATCATTTCCGCCAGAATGCCGGTCGTGATCATCTGCACCGAAGACAGCAGCAGCACGACGCCGACCATCAGCATCGGTCGCGTGCCGATATCATTGCCCATGATGAACTTGTCGAAGCCGAGATACAGCAGGATCAGCATGGCGACGGCGCCGAGACCGAGACCCAGCGAGCCGAAGAAATGCCCCGGCCGCGCCTTGTAGCGCATGAAGAACATCACCGAGAGCAGGTCGAGGATGACGCGGAAGGTGCGCGAAATCCCGTATTTCGAAACGCCGTGTTCGCGGGCATGGTGGGTGACGGCCATTTCGCCGATGCGCGAGCTCGGCACGACACCGGCCACCCAGGCCGGGATGAAGCGGTGCATTTCGCCCATCAGCTTCACCTGCTTGATGATCGAGGCACGGTAGATCTTCAGGCTGCAGCCGTAATCGTGCAGCTTGACGCCGGTGATGCGGCCGATCAGGTAGTTGGCGCACCAGGAGGGTATCTTGCGCAGGAACAGACCGTCCTTGCGGTTCTTGCGCCAGCCGACCAGGAGGTCGAGTTCGCGCCGTTCCAATTCGCCGACCATCGCAGGAATGTCCTTCGGATCATTCTGCAGGTCGCCGTCCATCGTCGCGATCAGGCGGCCCCGGGCGGTATCGATGCCGGCCTGCATGGCGGCGGTCTGGCCGAAATTGCGCTGCAGCTCGACGATTCTCAGCGCCAGCCCCTCGCGCCCGACGTATTTGCGGGCGTTGACGAGCGTCGCATCCGTGCTGCCGTCGTCGACGAGGATCAGTTCCCAGCGATGAGGATATTGGGACATCGCGGCAAGGATACGCTCGACCAGCGGGCCGACGCTTTCCTCTTCGTTGAAAACGGGCACGACCAGCGACAGCTCGAGCGATTGTACCGGATCATTCGTGCCGCGAATGGGCTCTACCGTTGTCTGCAACTTTCATCTCCAAAAGGCCGGGCGGCCTGGCAGTCCTTACTGCCGCCACCGCGTTTGCGGAAGCCTACTACATGAACTGCCCGTCCGTTGCCAGCGGCCAATGCCGGTTTCGCAATCGGCCGACATGCCGCAGCGCTATTGCGCGCCTCCCTCCACCCAGGAGTAGCCAATGGAGAAGGTATGTTTGCCGTCACCGAAAAGATAGGGCAGCGTCAGGGTATTTATCTCTTTCAGATGAATACCCGATCTGACGAGATCGTTGGCGAAGCCGGGAGAGATGGTTGGATCATTTGCGGTTTCGCCGCGCCAGACAACCAGCACCGGCCCCTTCGCAGCCGCATATTCGGGAACCCCGGGGCCGGGGAAGAACGGGATCACGACGGGAACGTCGGGAAATTCGAGCTTCATATTGCCCGCCACGAACTTGGTTCCCGCGACGATGAGAACCGGTTTGCGGGTCGCTGTCAGTTCGGTCACGTAGTTCGCGAAGGGCACGTTCGTTCTCGTATAGGTGCCGATATATTGAATGGCGACGATCCGCAGCAGCAGGATCGACAGGATGACGATCATGAAAACCGGCACCACCGGCCGGAAGCGTGCAAGGCCGGCGGAAAGATCGAAACCTGCTGTCTCCAGTTTCAGGAACAGATAGATCAGCAGGACGAGCAGGCACGGGTCGAGCCAGCGCTCGTGGATGTCGCTGGCGCCGGCGAAGACGACGATGCCGGCGAAGGCGAGCAGGCTGACAACCATCATCCGCTCGATCACCCGGATCATCGGACTGGACGAAGACAGCGCCCGGAAGAAATCCCGCCGGAAGGCAGCCGCGATGAGAACGATCGGCAACGCGGCGAAGCCGAGCACGGCGATGACGAGGGACAACAGCCCCTGTCCGATGCGGGGGAGGCCGGCCGCGGCCTCATGCTCGGCAGTCATCCGCTCCAGCGTCGGGGCCGAAGCGCTGACGAGGTTATCGGGCAGCCAGAGCGCATGCGGCAGAACGATCAGAATGGCGATGACGGCCGCCGCCAGCAGGCGCCAGTCGAACAGGCGGTTGCGCCACTTCCAGTCCGGCAGCACGGCGACGAAGGCGGCAAAAGGCAGGATGGCGAAATTATACTTCGAGATGAGGCCGATGCCGGTGGCAATGCCGATGACGAGATAACTGCCGATCGTCGGCTGGCGCAGCGTCCGGAAAAAGCCGAAGAGGAAGAGCGAGGTCGCAAACAGCAGGGCAACGGTATGGGTGAGCTCGCGCTGCGCCATCAGACCGACCTGTGGCAGGGTAATCAGGCTCAGCATGGCGATGGGCGGGAGCAAACGGCTCTTCAGCACCTCGCGGGCAGCCAGACCGTAGAAAAGATAGCTGCCGAAGAGGATGATGTTCTTGGGAACCGAGAGCGCCCACATCGTAATGCCGGTCACAGAGACGATGGCGTACTGGATCCAGTTATAAAAGGGCGGCTGCGGGCCGTAGCCGGCCAGAAGATATTGCGAGTAGAATGCTTGCTCCGCCTCGTCGAGATCGAGTGTATGCGGCAATGAGATGCGGAGCAGGATGTTCAGCAGGAAATAGACTGCCAGAAAAATGCTGGCGCTCTTGATGCTTTTGGTAATGCGCTCCAACATCGATCTCCAAGTCAAGCCGGCAAGGCCTCGCCATCTCTGCCGCGCGGATCGCCGGCTTGAGGCGATCCCGCCGTCGCCGCCATCAACTCCGCCGTTGTGCGCAACCTTCATTTCTCCTAAAACGCCGGGACGGAACCGAGGCCCATGCCGACGCCAAGCGAGGAATGCCTACTACATGAAGAGTTCGATCGTTGAAAGCCAGCAGTCCTGGTTTATGCGCAATCGCATGACGGCGCTGACGGTCGCAATTGTCGCAGCCTATGCGCTCTTCGTGCAGTGGTTCTGGGGCTGGCCCGTCATCATCCGCCAATGGGCAGATGTCGGGGCAGGCCCCGTGATCGGCGCGCTCGTGGCTCTGACGGGCACCTATTTCCTGCGCACCTGGCGCATTTACGACTATTTTCCGCAGGAGACCGCGGGCCGGTTCGCGACCCTTTTCCGGGTCACGCAGATCCACAATCTCCTGAACATCATGCTGCCCTTCCGGACCGGCGAAACCAGCTTTCCCCTGTTGATGCGCACCGAATTCGGCATTCCGCTGACGCGCGGAACCTCGGCACTCCTCGTCATGCGGCTGCTCGACCTGCACGCTCTGCTGGCGGCTGCCGGCATCGGCTTTGCGCTCGCCGCACCCGATGCGCTCGTCGCATGGTCGCTTTGGGCGGCCTTCCTGCTGCTGCCGGTCGCAGCCTTCGCCGCACGCAAGCCGCTGTTGCGCGTCGCCGCCAGGCTTCTGCCTGCAAAGGTCCAGAGATTGGTCGTTGAGATCGAAAACGGCTTGCCGCTCGATGCCGCGGCCTTTGCGCGCGCCTGGGCGATGACCATCGTCAACTGGCTGGTGAAGGTGATCGTGCTCGCATGGGCGCTCGGCCTGATGGGCGTGTTTCCTATGGCGGCCAGCTTCGGCGGCGCGCTTGGCGGCGAACTCTCCTCCGTCCTGCCGGTGCACGCGCCGGGCGGAGTCGGCACCTATCCGGCCGGCATCACCGCCGGCGCCATTGCGCTCGGAGCGTCGAGCGAACGGGCGGCGCTCGCCGTGCTGGCGCAGGCGAGCGTCAACGCCCATCTGCTGATCATCGTCTCGGCGCTGACGGGCACGGCGATCTCACTGCCGCTCGGGCGCCGCGGCAAGCGCTGAAATCCGCTTTCGCAGAAACGCCTGCTCCGGCTCCTGCCGGCAGAGCGACAAGGCCGTCTGATAGGCTGCGATCGCCTCTTCTCTCCGGCCGAGCCGGCGCAGGAAATCGGCACGGGCCGAATGGGCAAGGTGATAGGCCTGCAGCTCCCGGCGTCCCAGAATGGCATCGATCAGATCCAGCCCTTTTGCCGGCCCTTCGGCCATCGAAATCGCCACGGCGCGGTTGAGCTCGACGACCGGCGAGGGCTGGGCTGCCAGAAGCAGATCGTAATAGAAGGCAATCCGCGGCCAGTCGGTTTCCTCGGCGCTCGCCACCTTCGCATGTTCGGCGGCGATCGCTGCCTGTACCGTATAGGTGCCGATCTCTTCTGTTCGCATTGCCTTGGCCAGGAGCGCCAGGCCTTCCGAGATCTTGGGGCGGTCCCAGAGCGAGCGGTTCTGATCGGCAAGCAGCACCAGCGCTTCCTCCTCGCTGCTGCGGGCGCTGCGGCGGGAATCCTGCAGCAGCATCAGCGCCAGAAGTCCGCAAACATCAGGATGCGGCAGCAGCGCCAGCAGCAGCCGCGCCAGCCGGATGGCCTCTCCGGTCAGGTCGGCGCGAACGACCGCGTCTCCCGACGAGGCGGAATAGCCTTCGTTGAAGACGAGATAGATGACATGCAGCACCCGGTCGAGCCGCTCGGGCAGCGCCTCGCGGCCCGGCACTTCATAAGGGATGTTCGCGGTCCGGATCCTGCCTTTGGCGCGCACGATCCGCTGGGCGACCGTCGGCGCCGGAATGAGGGAGGCATGGGCGATCTCTTCGGTGGTCAGCCCGCAGATTTCCCGAAGCGCCATCGCCGTCTGCGCGTCCGCCGGGATAGCAGGGTGGCAGCAGGTGAAGATCAGCCGCAGCATGTCGTCCTCGATCGCTTCCATCTCGCCCATCTCCGTTTCGTCGACGCTGTAGAGGCTGTCCTCGATGTGCTGCTGCGCGGCATCGAAACGCGCTCGCCGGCGGATCGCGTCAATCGCCTTGAAGCGGCCGGTCGACACAAGCCAGCCGGAGGGGTTGTCGGGAACGCCGTCGACCGGCCATGTTCGTGCGGCCGCTGCAAAGGCATCGTGCAGCGCTTCCTCCGCACGGTCGAAATCGCCGAGCAATCGGATCAGCGTCGCCAGCACCCGGCGAGACTGGCGTCGGTAGATCTCCTCGATGACGCTTTCCAAGGGGGCACCTCAGTTCGGAAGGGTGAGCGTTCGCACCGGTCTCAGTTCGACCGCGCCGTAGCGGGCCGATGGAATTCGCCCGGCGATCTCCTTCGCCTTCGCCATGTCAGGCGCCTCGATGACGTAGAAACCGGCCAGATGCTCCTTCGTTTCGACATAGGGGCCGTCGGTGACGGAGAGCTCATTGTTTCGAACCCGCAGCACGCTCGCCTGGTCAGGCATTTCGAGCGCATCGGAATGGATCATGAAGCCGTCGCGGAACAGCTCCTCGTCGAAGGCGAAATGCGCTTTGATGAGGTCGTCGGTTTCATCAGCTGTCAGTCTGCCGTCGGTGTCGGCGCTGTTATAGATCAGGCAGATGTAGCGCATCGCTCAGCACTCCTCCTTGATCGAATAGGCCGGCCGCACCTCGATCGCGCCATAGCGCGCCACGGGAAATGTCGCGGCGATCGCGGTTGCTTCCTGCATATCCTTGGCCTCGATCAGCACGAAGCCGCCGAGATGTTCCTTGATCTCGGCGAAAGGGCCGTCCGTCGCCGTCACTTCGTTGCTGCGAACCCTGACCGTCACGGCCGTCGACGGCTCGCGCAGCGCAAATGCGACGAGCAGGTGGCCGCTGTCGCGCAGCCGGTCATCGTTGAGGATCGAATCCTTCGTCAGCTTTTCGCCTTCCTCGGCGGAAATGGCGTTGATCTTCGCGGTTTCGAACCAGACCTGGCACAGATATTTCATTGCCGTCTCCTCACGCGTCTTTTCCGAAGGAATGAATGGGCCGCACCTCGATCGCACCGAGCTTTGCAAGCGGGATGCCGGCGGCGATGCGGATCGCTTCGTTGAGGTCCTTGGCCTCGATCAGGATGAATCCGCCGATCGCCTCCTTCGTCTCGGCGAAAGGGCCGTCCGTCACCAAGGTCTCACCGCTGCGCACCCGCACGGTCACCGCCGATGTCGGCGGCTGCAGCGCCTGGGCGACGATCATGTGGCCGCTTTCGGCAAGGTCCTTGTCGTAGTTCAAGGAATTCGCGCCGAGCTCGGCCTTCTCCTCTTTCGTCATCGCGGCGAGCACCGCGCCGTCGAACCAGACCTGACAGAGATATTTCATCGCAGACAGCCTCCTTGGGATGTTTCAATGACTCTGGACGATCGAGCTTCACACATTTCGACAGCGGCGGAAAAAATCTTTGTCGCTGCCGGCTGTCGAAATCGCAAGGCAGCACTCGACAAGGCTTCATCGAAACCTGTCGAGGAGAACGGCAATGACTATTCTTGAAATCGCGCTCGCAAGCCAGATCTGGGCTCGCCGCCATGACAAGCGTCCCCAGGTGTATGACGAAGGCGATGGGCTGAAGATTCTGCTGCGCACCGCTTTCATCGTCGTCGGCTTCACCCTGCTGATAGCAGGGCTGAACCTTGCTGCCGGCCGACCGCAGGTGGTTGCGCAGCAGCCAGCGCCTGTCGTCGCAGGCAGATGAGGAAACGGCCTACAGCAATTCCGGTAAAATGCGCGCCGGTTTTGCCAGGCAAAGCGCGAAGCACTTTTGCCAGGCAAAGCGCGAAGCGCTTTTGCCGGGAATGCGTGAAAACACAGAGATTTCCGTGATTCGAAGAAACGGAAATACTCTATTGGAAGGCTGTCTCGAAGAAGCTGCGCAGCTTGCGCGAATGCAGGGCTTCCTTCGGCATGGCGGCCAGCTTCTGCACGGCGCGGATGCCGATCTGCAGATGCTGGTTGACCTGCGTGCGGTAGAAGGCCGTCGCCATGCCCGGCAGCTTCAATTCGCCGTGCAGCGGCTTGTCGGAGACGCAGAGCAGCGTGCCGTAAGGCACGCGGAAGCGGAACCCGTTGGCGGCGATCGTTGCCGATTCCATGTCGAGCGCGATGGCGCGCGCCTGCGACAGCCGCTGCACCGGCCCGCGCTGGTCGCGCAGTTCCCAGTTGCGGTTGTCGATCGTGCCGACGGTGCCGGTGCGCATGATGCGCTTCAGCTCGAAACCTTCGTAGCCGGTGATTTCGGCGACGGCCGCCTCCAGCGCCACCTGCACTTCGGCGAGCGCCGGGATCGGCACCCAGACCGGCAGGTCGTCGTCGAGCACATGATCCTCGCGCATATAGGCATGGGCAAGCACATAATCGCCGAGCCGCTGGCTGTTGCGCAGGCCGGCGCAGTGGCCGAGCATCAGCCAGGCATGCGGGCGCAGCACGGCGACATGGTCGGTGATCGTCTTGGCGTTGGAGGGACCGACGCCGATATTGATCATGGTGATCCCGGCATGGCCCTTCTTCTTCAGATGGTAGGCCGGCATCTGCGGCAGGCGGGCAAGGGTCGCATCCGTTTCCGGCACGCTCGAGCCGGGCAGGGTGACGATATTGCCGGGCTCGACGAAGGCGGTATAACCGTCGCCGCCCTCGGCCATCAGCTTGCGCGCCCAGCTGCAGAACTCGTCGATATAGAACTGGTAGTTGGTGAACAGCACGAAATTCTGGAAATGCTCGGCATGCGTCGCCGTATAATGCGACAGCCGGGCGAGCGAATAATCGATACGCTGGGCGGTGAACGGCGCGAGCGGCGAGGGCTCGCCCGGCGGCGGGATATATTCGCCGTTGGCGATCTCGTCGTCGGTGGTGTTGAGGTCGGGCGTGTCGAAGATATCGCGCATCGGGACGTCGACGAAGGCGGAGGTCGATGCTTCCACATGCGCGCCCTCGCCAAAGGCGAAGTGCAGCGGAATCGGCGTCGTCGATTCCGAGACGATCACCGGAACATTGTGGCTCTTCATCAGCAGCGACAGCTGCTCCCTCAGGTAATGCTTGAAGAGCTTCGGCCGGGTGACCGTCGTCGTGTAGATGCCGGGCGCCGTGACGTGGCCGTAGGAGAGGCGCGAATCGACATGGCCGAAGCTGGTCGTCTCGATGCTCACCTGCGGATAGAAGGCGCGGTAGCGCGAGGCGATCGGAGCGCCTTGGGCCAGCTCGCTGAAGCTCTGGATCAGGAACGCCGTATTGCGCTCGTAGAGTTCGGTCAGCGTCTCGACGGCCTTGGCGGGATCATCGAAGCTCTGCGGCTGGAAAGGGGATGGAGAGGAAATGTCGAGCGGCGACAAAGGGGAGATTCGTTTGTTCATGACGCATTATAGAGAGTTGTTTTTGACAAGCAAACGACGTGCGCCGGCGGAATCGATTTTTATCTTCTTCCGCGTCTGTACTGCTCACCGCACCGTCGGCGCGCAGAAGCTCCCGTTTCTCTCCAGGCAGGTATAGCTCGCGCCGAAATGCGACTGCGTGCCGCCGCCGCCCTCATGCACGACGACCGCCGAAAATGTGACCGCGAAGATCGCTGCGAACAGCGTGATGATGCTGAAACGTCTTGCCAGAATGTAGAGGTTCATCTCATGCCCCGATACGGCAACCTAATCATGACAAGAGTTTTGTCATGCGGCGGCTGAACGAGTGCTGAGATGCCGGTTCATCCACCGTTCAGCTTGCGGGGCAGGGTCGGGCGATTGTCATCAAGATCGGCGGGCGGAGAAGCTTTCGAAAAATGCCGGCATTTCGGCCGGCATGCTTGGGCGTTTTGGATGTTTGCTGCGTCGGCCTTATCGCCTTCAGAGCCGCGTCCAGGTCTGCGACTTGCAGAGGATTTTCAGGACGCAGCCCTGCATCCGCAGCGAATTGCCGGAAACCTTGCCCGAGCCGCTATAGGTCTTGTCGGCGGCCGGATCGGTGATCTCGCCGGCGTAGCTGCCGCCAGTGCCGGCAAGCGTGCCGATCTTCCGGCCGGTGTATTTGCCGGTTTTCAGCGTCACGCAGTAACTGCCGCCGCAGGCCGCGATCACCGCCGTTTCGCCCGAGGCGGTTTTCCAATTGCCGACGATCGGCTCTTCGGCATGCGCGGTGCCCGCGATCATGGCGATGGCGCCGGCGAGAATGAAGCTGCGGATCATCTTTTCCTCCCTGATGTCCTTTTGACCGGCCGCGAAAATAACTGACGCGAACGTAAAGATAAATACAGGTGATCGCTATCGCCCGAGTTCGGCGAAAGCAGGAAAAAGCGAGAGGTCGAGGCGTTTAAACCTGTCGTCTGCTGATTTCATGATGAACGATCGGTTTATTTTCGAATCTGAATCTTTCGTAAAATTCGAACGAAAACCCCTAAGCTCCAAGGCATCCGATGTTTAACAAAAATCCAATTTTACCAAGTGTTTGCACTTTGTTTGTCTCAAATTAATCATGCATTTTAGGCGTTTTTTGAAAGCCGTTCGGCATAGTGAAGCCATCAAACGAGCGGGGCAAACCCGCCGAAACTGAAGGGCTGCAAGCCGCGATAGACGGCAAGGTCCGGAGGTAAAACAGGGTAAGTCATAAACAGGCTAACAGGGATAAAACCGATGGCACGCTTTGAAATGCACAATGCTGAAACGGCCACCATGGGTGGCGACAACAGCGCCGATGTCTTCTGCGAAATGGGTCTGATGTATGCGACCGGCCGCGGCTGCGCCGTCGATCTCGTCGCTGCCCACAAATGGCTGAACATTGCCGCGATCAAGGGCAACGACCGCGCCGCCGAGCTTCGCGCCGACGTGGCCGCCGCCATGAACAAGATGCAGCTCGTGGAAGCGTTGCGCGCCGCCCGCGAATGGATGACGGTTCACTGAAGCCGTCTCCTGCTGGTGGTTCGACAGAAATAACAACCTCGAAAGAGGGGCGGGCGGGGCGATTTGAAACGCCGATGCCGGGAGAAGAGCACCGCGGCCGGATATCCTCCACCGGCCGCGGTTCTTCGTTAAATTGTCAGCGTGATGTCATCCGAAAACCGCTCACGCTTTTCGGCATCACGCTTGATCAGCCGATCGCCTTCAGCACCTGCGGCAGGGTTTCCTCGAACAGCGCCATGTCGGGCTCCGGTCCGACGCTGACGCGGATGCAGCGATTGAGCGGTGCCACACCGGGCATGCGGATGAAGACGCCATGCTCCATCAGCCCGTCGACGATCGCCCGCGCATAAGCGCCGTCGCGGCCGGCGTCGATCGCCACGAAATTCGTCGCCGAGGGCAGCGGCTCAAGGCCGTTTGCCCGGGCGATGCGGCCGATCCGCTCCCGCGCCGCATGGATCCTGCCGACCACTTCGGTGAGATAGGCCTGGTCCTTGAGGGCGGCGAGCGCGGCGGCCGTCGCCAGCCGGTTCATGCCGAAATGATTGCGGATCTTGTCGAAGGCCTGCGCCGTGCCCGGCGTCGAGATGACGTAGCCGGTGCGGGAGCCGGCAAGTCCGTAGGCCTTGGAGAAGGTGCGGGTGCGCACGATGTTCGGCAGATCGATCAGCGAAGCGATCGACGGCAGCGAATTTGCCGGTGCCGTCTCGCTATAGGCCTCGTCGAGCACCATCAGCGTCGTCTCGGGCAGTGCCCGGGCGAAAGCGACGATGCTGTCGGCGTCCCACCAGCTTCCCATCGGATTGTCGGGATTGGCGAAATAGACGAGCGGCGCATTCTCGCGCCTGACGGCCTCGAGCAGTCCATTGAGATCTTCGCGGTCGTCGACATAGGGCACGGTCACCAGCCGGCCGCCGAAACCGGCGACATGGAAATTGAAGGTCGGATAGGCGCCGAGCGAGGTGACGACCGGCGCGCCGGCTTCGATCACCAGCCGGACGATCTGGCCGAGCAACTCGTCGATGCCGCCGCCGATGGCGAGATTGGCGGGGGAGGTGCCGAGATGAGCGCCGAGCGCTTCCCTCAGCGCGAAATTTTCCGGATCATTGTATTTCCAGATATTGCCGGCTTCCTCGCTTATCGCCGCAAGTACGGAAGGGGCCGGGCCGAAGCCGTTCTCGTTGGCGCCGATGCGTGCCAAGACTGCACGTCCGCGTTGGCGCTCGATGGCCTCGGGGCCGACGAAGGGAACTGTGGAGGGCAGGGCGCTGATGAGCGGCGTGAAGCGCGAAAAGGCGGACATGCGAAGGCAAGTTCCCGGACATGTTGACGGTTGGCGCAACAATAGGCCGGGGTACGGCCAAGGCAAGCCAGATTATTTCGACAGCTGACCGATGGGCGACGCTTGCGGGCGGAAGATCGGCGCACGCCGTGCATCGATCGCTTCCATGTTGCCGACAAGGAAATCGGTGCGCACCACGCGGCGCAGGACCTCGGGATCCATCAGGTTGATGAACCGCACGCCGATGCGTTCCTTGTGACGGTAGACCTCGGCACAGCCGATCCGATAGGCGAGGCCGAGAATGTTGAGATAATAATGCTTCGGCAGACCGGCGGTGGTCGACACGATGAAGGTGGCGCCGCCTTGCGAGATATCGATGATCTCGGCGCTTCGCATCGACACGCCGGTGAGGCACGGCCGGACGGCGACGATACGGGCGGGGCGCTTGACGTGGAACTCTTCCCAGCGCAGGTCGTAAATGGCGGATTTGACCGTGGCAAGGTGTGTGGCGCGGAGCATAGTCATCTTACATTCTCCGTCAGGCAGGGCACAGTTGGGGTTCTTGCTCTGGTGCAAGCTGATCTTGCTCCGGCCAAGGTCACATGAATGTTTTGCGCATTCGTCAAATATAAAATGACAATTTTAACGAGTTTAAATTTTGTTCCCAAGCGGGACGCCCGATGTTCACAATCGGGACGCGGGTCGTCAGTCCAACACCCATTTCGGCCGGGATTTCTGAGGGTGAGATATGCGTCGCCAGCGGTCGGCGCCGCCAATTCCGGCAACACCGCCCACACAAGTCGCCGCGGCGGCGAAGGACAGGAAAACAGCGAGCCTTGGAAACCGGATCGCCGCTCCCATCGATTTCCGGCGCAATTTCTCGAACTCTTTCAACGGCCGGACGTTCTGCCTTGATCGATGAAGCATGGCGCGCTTCGATGACGACAGCGAGGAGTTGAAGATGACCGACGTCAGAATTCCCGGGAAATCATGGGTCGTAGTCTGCAATGGAGCCAAGGCCCTGATCATGCAGAATGCCGGCGATGCCCAACTGGTGAACCTCAAGGTGCTGGAAACCCTGACGCAGCCGAGCGAGCCCGATCGCGAGATCGGCACCGACAAGCCCGGCCGCAGCCACGCCGCCGATGGGTTCAGCCGCAGCGCTGTCGAAGAGACCAGCTGGCAGGAGCAGGCCGAAGCTCAATTTCTGAGACATGTGGCGGAACGAATGGACGAGCTGACCCAGGCAAAGGATGCGCACCGCATCGTCCTCATCGCGCCGCCGAAGGCGCTCGGCACCTTGCGGCCGGCGCTCAGTGCCGAGACGCAGGCAGCAATTTCGACGGAATTGGCGAAAGACTATACCAATCTGCCGATCGACGAGATCGAGCGACATCTCGCCGCCTGATCAAAGGCATCAAGAGAGCGTGGGCTGGCTGGCCCGCGTCTCACCCTGACGATCTGAGCCCGGCAAATAGATCTTCATGATCGGCAAACAGCGCTGCCAGGCGGTCGATGACGATCCTGACCTCCGGCCGTTGTCGTTCATCGTCATGCGCGACGATCCACATCTCGTAGGTCAGATCGTCGATGACAGGCCCGGCGCGCACGAGCTTGCGCTCCTGATCGCCGATGAAACAGGGCAGCACGCCGCGGCCGGCCCCGCCACGGATCAGGTAAAAGAGCATATGCGGCGTGTTCGTCCAGCTGGTGATCCAATAATCCGGCTGTTCGAACGTCCATTTGTCCGCCGGCGTGATTGCGGTGTCGGTGCCAAGCGAAATCCAGTTGCAATTGGTCTGCGCAAAGTCGGCCGCCTGGTAAGCGGCATGGGCCACTTTGACCGAACGGCGGATCGCGACGTTGCCGCTGTCCGGCCGGCTGTGGCGAATGGCGATATGCGCCTCGCGATAGGTGAAGTCGACGCTCGCATCACAGCTCTTGTAGCACATGCGGAAACTGTCCTTCGGCGTCCAGACGCCGGCCAGATGGTCGGCGATGAAGCGCAGGGTCCAGCTGTCGGCGGCCGTGGAGACGATCGGCAGCATCAGCACCTCGCCGCGCCAGTCGGAGATCGCCTGCGCCGCATCCTGCATCCGCCGGACGCGATCGAGCAGCTCCTGACCGTCCTTGGCCAGAAGGTAACCGGTCGGGCCGCGGCTGAACAGCGACCGGCCGGTCACCCGTTCGAGCGCCAGCATGCGCCGTCCGATCGTCGGCGCGCTGAGGCCGGTGCGTGCAGCCGCTGCCGAAAGCCCGCCGCCGGTCGCGACATGGAAGAAGAGTTGCAGATCGTCCCAGCTCGCATCTTTCATGGATGAAAACCCCCTTTCCCCGGCGCCTCTACATAGCCGGCGCGTGAAGGCCTAGCTCAAGTGCTCCAGCAATAGATGGAGGATAGGCAATGCTTCTCAACTGGATCGTTCTCTTCGAGGAAGTCGAAACTCGCAAACGTCGGATGCGCCGCGATCCCATGGCCGATCCGCTCGATGGCCCGGAATGGCGCGGACTTCTCTGGATCATCCCGATCATCGCCTATCTCTCCTCAAGAAGAGGCGAGACGAGGCCGCGCCGCGATAAGGCGCGGATTGAAAGAAGCCTCAGGTTTCGAAGCTCAGTCGCAGCACGTGGTGCAGGAATTCCGGATTGAGCAGCATGTTGAAGCTGACCGTCACCAATTCGCCTTCGCGCTTGACCATGGTGGCGCCGATCTCGTCGTGGATGCCGAGGATTTCGAGAAAGAAATGGCTCGGCATCTCCAGGCCCGGGCTGACTTCGAGCACCGCGCCGGCCAGCGTGATCGTGCGGATCAGGCAGCGCACCTGCGTTCCGGTGCTGAGATGATGGCCGACGAAGATAATGTTGCCCGGCCTGTCGAGGTTGAATTCCCTGTACGCACGTTCCGGCTTGGGATGTTCTGTGTCGAGGTGCATCTGAAAGGCCCTTTTAGCCTCCGCTATCATATGACAAAATTAGCACGAGATTACTGATAGCTGCTGAAGAACATCGTTAAGATTGAAGTCTTCTTGGGAGATTGCCGGAAAATCGCATCGATTTCGGGCAGTTTTGCTCCAAATTTGTTCATGCCCGGCGCATATCGGCCATTCTTGACATGTCGGCGGCCTTCGCGCATACAAAGTCCCGGTTCGAGGCACCGGCCGCTCGCGGATGAAAATCCATGGTGAAGTCCTCGCGATCATGGTCACGGCCCCTTGTGCATGCTGGCTGACGGCAATGCGAGCTCCCATCCACAGTCGAAGAGCATGCCTTTTGCGAAGGCCCACTCCATGACGACGACCTATCCCGGCATTGACGAATTGAAGGCCCAGGCCAAACGCCTGCGCCAGGCGATGAACGATCGCGGCACCGCGCTGACCCACAGTGCGGCGCTCGAAATGATCGCCCGCCAGCACGGCGCGCGCGACTGGAACACGCTGGCGGCGCTGGCGGCGAAACCCCATGCGGCTGCGAAGACACCCCTTTTCGTCGGGGCGCACATTCGCGGCCGCTATCTCAATCAGCCGTTCACCGGCGAGGTTCTGGCGCTGTCGGCCCTGCCGGGAGGCGAACTCCACAGGATCACCATCCATTTCGACGAAGCGGTCGATGTCGTGACCTTCGAGAGCTTTTCAGCCTTTCGCCGGCGTGTGAGCTCGCAGATCGATGCCGACGGCGTCTCACCGAGGAAAACCTCGAACGGCGTGCCGCATCTGGTGCTCGATCTCTAAATCACTTTTGATTCACTTTGAGGCCGTCTGAATCCGGATGATGTCACCCCGGATCGGACCTCGCCATATCGCACGGATTTCTCCATGACCGATCTTTCCCGGGGCAATGCTTTTCTCACCGGCTGGTTGCCGGGCGTCTTCATTGATCGTCCCTGGATCGGGACAGGCTCATAAGATCATCGAGGACCGCGTCGCCGCTGTCGAAATCTTGAGCGATCGATGTCGGGCCTACCTGCGCCGCAAGGCGCGCTTATGCTTTCAGCAGCCATTCGTGCTCGACGGCGTTGTGGAATTTCCAGATCCGCTTCGGCCCGGCCATGACGTTGAGGTAGTAGAGATCGTAGCCGTGCGTTGCCGCGCAGGGATGGTAGCCCTTCGGCACCAGAGTCACGTCACCGTCCTCGATCGCCATCGCTTCGTCGAGCGAACGATCGTCGGTATAGACGCGCTGGAAACCAAAACCCTGCGGCGGATTGAGGCGATGATAATAGGTCTCTTCCAGGAAGCTCTCGTTCGGCAGGTCGTCCTGGTCGTGCTTGTGCGGCGGATAGGAGGAGGTGTGGCCGCCCGGCGTGATCACCTCGACGACGAGCAGCGAATGCGCCGACCTGTCGTCCTCAGGCATGATATTGTTGACGTAGCGCACATTCGTGCCCTTGCCGCGCGTCACCTGCGGATGCGTGCCGGGCGGAATTTCCTTCGCCTGGTGGGTGCCGCCGCCGGGCGCCGAGCAGACGGCGAGCTCGAGATCGGTCTCCGCCGTGACAGACCACGCCGACTCCATCGGGATGTAAAGTGCATGCGGGGCGCCTTCGAACGGGCTCATGCGGCCGCCGAGCGTGCCGAAATCCCTGGTGCCGGCCGACGCCTTGCCCTTGCCGGTGACCCAGACGAGGCAGACTTCCCGATCGCCGGTCTCTCCCGAAACCGTCTCGCCCGGCTTCAAGCGATGCAGATCGAAGCCGACATAGGTCCAGCCGGCATTCTCAGGGGTGACATGCGTGACGCGGCCATGCGTGCCGGATGGTTTCACCTTGAGGTTTGGCATTGGTGGTTCTCCTCGTACGTTAAAAATTCCCCGCCCCAAACCCCTCCCCACAAGGGGGAGGGGCTTAATCTGCGGCGCTGTCTCGCCCATCTTGCGGCGTTCCTTTTGCAAGTGGCGCTGTCTGGAGCGGGGCGGTGCCTCAAGTTAAGTCCCTCCCCCTTGTGGGGAGAGGTTGGGGAGGGGTTTTCTTTTCCGTTATCCCTTCGGGAAACCTTCGGTCTCCACCGAGTAACCGGCAGCCGTCATCACCCGCATCAATTCGGCATGGCCGATCTCGGCCATTTTCTGCGGCGGCGCTTTGCGCGGATCCTGCTCGGCTTCGACGACGAACCAGCCCTCATAGCCGTGGTCAGCCAGCCGCTGGACGATGGCGGCGAAATCCAGCGAGCCGTCGCCCGGCACGGTGAAGGCGCCGAGCGCCACCGCGTCGAGGAAGGACTGCCGGCTGCGGTCCAGCCCATCGACGACCGACTTGCGGATGTCCTTGACGTGAACATGGTTGATGCGGGCGTGGTGATGGTCGATGGCGCGCAGCACGTCGCCGCCGGCAAAAGCCAGATGGCCGGCATCGAGCAGCAGCGGAATGCCTTCGCCCGAATTGCGCATGAAGGCGTCGAGTTCCGGCTCGGTTTCGACGACGGCTGCCATGTGGTGGTGGTAGGAAAGCGGCATGCCCTGCTCGGCGCACCATTCGCCGAACTCGGTGACGCGGCGCGCATAGGCCTTCATCTCGTCGTCGGCGAGGCGCGGCTTGGTCGCGAGCGGCTTGGAGCGGTCGCCCTGGATGGAGCGTCCGACTTCGCCGTAAACGATGCAGGGCGCATTGACCGCCTTGAACAGTTCGATCATCGGCGCGATGCGGTCTTTGTTGGCCGCAAGCTCCTCATTGACCAGCGTGCCGGAGAACCAGCCGCCGCACAGCGTCACGTCGGCGGCGCGCAGGATCGGCAGCATTTCTTCCGGGTTGCTGGGGAAACGGCGCCCTTGCTCCATGCCGGTAAAACCGGCGCTGCGCGACTGCCGCAGGCATTCCTCCAGGGACACATCGTCGCTGAGTTCGGGAAGATCGTCGTTCCACCAGGCGATGGGCGACATGCCGAGTTTGGCCTTCATCAACATTCTCCTTAAAGATAATGCGGAGGAGCGGTGCCGCTCCTCCGAAAAATGACAGCAATGATTTAGCCGATGCGCTGGGCGGCGCGTGCTTCGATATAGCCCTTGCGCGCTTTGTTGACCTCTTCGCGTGGGCTGACCTCGGGCACCGCGACATCCCACCAGTGGCCGCCGGCCTCAGTGGTGATCAAGGGATCGGTGTCGATGACGAAGACCGAGGTTCGGTCGTTCTTCTTCGAGCTGGCGATCGCCTGCTCCAGCTCTGCGATCGAGCCGACCTTGACGGCGATGGCTCCCATGCTTTCGGCATGCGCGCGGAAATCGATCTCCGGCATCACCTCGTGGTAGGAGTCCTTGAGCAGATTGTTGAAGTTGGCGCCGCCGGTGCCCATCTGCAGCCGGTTGATGCAGCCATAGCCGCGATTGTCGAGCACGACGATGTTGAGCTTGAGGCCGAGCATCACCGAGGTCGCGATCTCGGAATTCATCATCATGTAGGAGCCGTCGCCGACCATGACGACGACATCGCGTTCGGGACGCGCCATCTTGGCGCCGAGCCCGCCGGCGATCTCGTAACCCATGCAGGAAAAGCCGTATTCCATGTGATAGCTGCCGGGCGCTGTCGCC
Organism: Rhizobium sp. M1; assembly: GCF_002531805.1. Lineage (NCBI taxonomy): Bacteria > Pseudomonadati > Pseudomonadota > Alphaproteobacteria > Hyphomicrobiales > Rhizobiaceae > Rhizobium > Rhizobium sp. M1. Next base: position 30,736 of record NZ_NWSW01000007.1, read on the forward strand.
GGCCAGAGCTTGTGCAATTCGCCGGGCAAGCCGCCGGCGGCGCAAAGCAGCGTCGTATTGTCGCCGCCGATCGTGCGCACCACCGCACCGATCACCTGCGCGTCGGAGGGCAGGGCGGCATTGGTCGTCGCCATGGCGTTCGCCGCCGCTTCCATCCAGGCCCTTTTCTCGGTCGCGGCTTTCTCAGCAAGTGCTGCCGGCGCCTTCCAGCCGGAAAGGCCCGCCGAAAGCGCCTTCAGCCCTTCGCGGGCGTCGGCGACGACGGGATGGCTGTCGTGCTTCACCGCGTCATAGGCGGCGATATTGAGCCCGATCATTTTGAGGCTGTCGTTCTTGAACAGCGCCCAGGAGCCGGTGGTGAAATCCTGGCAGCGTGTGCCGACGGCGATGACGAGGTCCGTCTCTTCGGCGATCGCATTCGCTGCCGATGTGCCGGTGACGCCGACCGAGCCGAGCGCCAGCGGCAGGGTTTCGTCGATTGACGACTTGCCGGCCTGGGTGACGACGACGGGAATGGCATGGGCCTCGGCAAAGGCGGCAAGCTCCTTCGTCGCCTGCGAATAAAGAACGCCGCCGCCGGCAACGATCACCGGCTTCTGCGAGGCCTTGATCAGCGCGATGGCATTGGCGAGCTCATCCGCATCCGGCTGCGGCCGGCGGGTCGTCCAGACCTTTTCCTCAAACAGGCTCTCCGGATAATCGAAGGCTTCGGCCTGAACATCCTGGCAGAGCGACAAGGTCACCGGACCGCAATCCAGGGGATCGGTCAGGACCTGCATGGCGCGCTTCAGCGCCGAAATGATCTGCTCCGGCCGGGTGATGCGGTCGAAATAGCGCGAAACCGGGCGGAAGGCGTCATTGGCCGAAACCGTGCCGTCGCCGAAATCCTCGATCTGCTGCAGCACCGGATCCGGCGCGCGGTTGGCGAAGACGTCGCCCGGCAGGAAGAGAACGGGAATGCGGTTGACATGTGCGACACCGGCCGCCGTCACCATGTTCAGCGCGCCGGGACCGATCGAGGTCGTGCAGGCCATGAAGCGCGTGCGGAAATTCGCCTTGGCATAGGCGATCGCGGCATGCGCCATGCCCTGTTCGTTGTGGGCGCGATAGGTCGTCAATTCCCCGCGCACCTGATAAAGCGCCTCGCCTATGCCGGCGACGTTGCCATGGCCGAAGATCGCCCAGACGCCGCCGAAGATCGGCACCTTTTTGCCGTCGACAACCGTCATCTGCTTTTTGAGGAAATGCGCGACGGCCTGCGCCATCGTCAACCGAATCGTCTTGCCCATCGGGGTCTCCCGGAGTTTTAACTCTTTATCTTTTTCCCTCCCCAACCCCTCCCACAAGGGGGAGGGACAAACCTGTTCGGCTCTCTGCGTTCCCGCCGCAACCTTTCATCCGGAGGATGCTCGATGATGGCGTGAGGCGGCGCCTCAAGTTAAGTCCCTCCCCCTTGTGGGGAGGGGTTGGGGAGGGGCTTAATTCTATTGCTACTGAAGCCCGCGCGTCTTCAGCCACGCCTCTGTCAGTTGCCGGAAGCGGCCGGCCATGTCGGCGATCGCCTCCTCGTCGTTCATGGCGCCCGAAAGCCAGGCGCGCGCCGCGTCGGCAAAGATCGTCCGGCCGACGGCGAAGCCCTTCACCGAAGGAGCCGCCAGCGTCGCCTCGAAGCAGGAGATCAGTTCCTCGGCGGGCGCCTCGAGGCCGAGGAGCACGATACCGCGGCACCATGGATCATTTTTGGCAATCACCGCGTCGATCTTCTTCCAGGCTTCGCCGGAGGCTTGCGGCTCCAGCTTCCACCAGTCCGGCTTGATGCCGAGCGCATAAAGTTCTTCCAGCGCGGTCGCGATCGTATCGTCGGTAAGCGGTCCGTTCTTGCCGGCGATGATTTCGACCAGCAGCTCCCGGCCGACCTTGCGTGCGGCTTCGAACAGCGTGCGCAGCTTCTCCTGCTGCTCGCCCTTCAATTCGGCCGGGTCGTCGGGATGATAGAAGCACAGGCATTTGATGCAATGGCCGAGCGGCCATTCGACAAGCTGCGAGCCGATATCCTGGCTGAATTCGAAGCGCAGCGGCTTCGAGCCCGGCAGCTCTACCGGCCGGCCGATCCAGGAGAAATTCTTCGTCGCCGCATCGAAAAAGGCGTCGCGGCCGAAGCGTTCGTCGATCAGCATGCCGTAGCCGTCACGGCCGTTCGAAACGCGCGCTGCAGCTTCGACCGCCAGTCGCTTGAAGGCGACGATTTTCTCGTGGCCGACGCCGACTTCATCGGCGACGCTGACAAGTTGCGAGCGGTGATCGATCGCCAGCGCCATCAGGAGCGGGATGTCGCCGCGCCGGGTGGATGCCCAATGAATATGGTTGATCGCCTCGTCCTTGCGCAGCGCCCGATGTTTGCTGCCGGTCTTCAGGAAGAAGTCGAGTTCCGCCCAGGTCGGATATTCCGGCGAGCAGAGCAGCCGGGAGACGGCAAAGGCGCCGCAGGCATTGGCCCAGGTCGCGCAGGTCTTCAGCGGCTCGTCGCGCAGGAAGCCACGCAGGAAGCCGGACATGAAGGCATCACCGGCGCCGAGCACGTTGAAGACCTCGATCGGGAAACCCTGGCCGACGATGCCGGCTTCGAGATCGTCGGCGATCGGCCCGTCATAGACGATGCAGCCCATGGCGCCGCGCTTCAGCACGATCGTCGCCGGCGTCAGGCGGCGGATTTCCTTCAGCGCGCCAAGCACGTCGTCGGCGCCGGAAGCGATGAGGATTTCCTCCTCGGTGCCGACGATGAGATCGCAATCGGGCAGCGTCTCCTTCATCTTCGAGGAGACGCGGTCGGATTTGACATAGCGCTCGAAGCCTTCCGCATGGCCGGCAAGGCCCCAGAGGTTCGGCCGGTAGTCGATGTCGAAGATCACCTTGCGGCCGTTCTCCTTGGCGATGCGGATCGCCTTGCGCTGCGCGGCCTCGGTGTTGGGCCGCGAGAAATGTGTGCCGGAAACGAGAACGGCGCGTGACGACTTGATGAAGTTTTCATCGATATCGCCTTCCTCGAGCGCCATGTCGGCGCAGTCGGAACGATAGAAGATCATCGGCGATACGCCCTCGGCCTCGACCGCAAGCAGCACGAGCGCCGTCAGCCGCTCCTTGTCGGTGACGATGCCGTCCGTCGCGACCCCTTCGCGCGCCGCCTGCTCGCGGATGAACCGTCCCATCTGCTCGTCGCCGACGCGGGTGATGAGGCCGGATTTGAGGCCGAGCCGCGCCGTGCCGATGGCGATATTGGACGGGCAGCCGCCGACCGATTTGGCAAAGGAGGCGATATCCTCCAGCCGCGAACCGATCTGCTGGCCGTAAAGATCGACCGAGGAGCGGCCGATGGTGATTACATCAAGCGCCGGCTCCGGCTGTGAGCCCGGATTCGATTGTACCATGATGTCCTCCCGCTAGATTTTGCGCGGCTTCCAGTGCCTGCGAATTTCAATAATGAAACATTGGTTCCGATATTTTGTCAATTCGGAATGTTTATTCCATTTTCGCTTTTCCAGCTTTTGCGTGCTGGCGCTTGCGCCGCCGCTCGGCGATGGCGACCGGCAGCGCCATGGTGAGCGCCATCGAGGCCGACAGCGAGCGGAAGCCGGCGAAATCGGCCTCCGCCACTTCGAACCAATGCGTGGCGCAGGCGGCAAGCGGCGAGAAGGCCGAATCGGTGATCGCGATAATGGGGACGCCGCGGTCGGCAAGCTCCTGACTCTGGCTGAGGCTGTCGGCCGCATAAGGCGAGAAGCTCGCGGCGATCGCTGCATCCTTCGGCGTTGCGAACTGCACCATCTCGGGATCGACGCCGTTCGGCGAGGCGACGATCTGGTGGCGGATGTTGAGCTTGGAAAAAGCGTAGGTCATATGCGCCGTCAGCGGATAGGAACGTCGTTTGGCGATCAGATAGATCGTTTCGGCGGCGGCCAGGATATCCACCGCTTTCGTGAACGTATCGCTCTGCACCGTCGCCGCCAGCCGGTTGACCGACTGGCTTGCCGCGGCAATGAAGCCGGAGAGCAGGTTGGCGTCCTCGTCGTCGCCGCTCGCCTGCTCCAGGGTGACGAGCCGTTCTTCATAGCTCAGTGTCCGGTCGCGCAGCCTTTCGCGGAAGATGCTCTGCAGATCGGAAAAGCCTTCGTAACCCAGATGGTGTGCCAGGCGCACCAGCGTCGAGGGCTGGACGTCGGAGGCAGCGGCGATGCTCGCCGTCGTGCCGAAGGCGATTTCGTCGGGATTGCCGAGCGCGAAGGCGGCGACCTGCGCCAGCCGCTTCGGCATGCTCGCCTTGCGCTCGATGATGGTGCTGCGCAGGCTTTCGAAATCGCGCGGCACACGTGCGTGCCTCTGGGGGTCATTATCCATGCTTGCGGCTCACGGGATGAAACAAATATTCCATATTGTTGAGCATAAACGATTTCAAACGACACGCCTAATTGTTTTTAATCGCCTGTAATTCAAGGCTTTTAAACAGTTTTGGCAGGGAAGGATACGGAAATGCCGGTGAACGGTCTCTTGTCAAAATGATCCAAATATTCCAAAAATCCCGCGCGCAGTCCTGGAGGAGACGGAAATGAAGCCACTTGGCATCGGTTTGATCGGTACGGGTTATATGGGCAAGTGCCATGCGCTGGCCTGGAATGCGGTGAAGACCGTGTTCGGCGATGTCGAGCGTCCGCGACTCGTGCATCTGGCTGAAGCCAATGCCGGGCTTGCTGAGGCGCGCGCCTCCGAATTCGGCTTCGAGAAGGCAACCGCCGAATGGCGGGCGCTGATCGCCGATCCGGAGGTCGACGTCGTTTCCGTCACCACGCCCAATCAGTTCCACGCCGAGATGGCGATTACAGCCCTCGAAGCCGGCAAGCATGTCTGGTGCGAAAAGCCGATGGCGCCGGCCTATGCCGATGCCGAGCGCATGCTGGAAACGGCGGAACGATCAGGCAAGGTGGCCGCCCTCGGCTATAATTACATCCAGAATCCGGTCATGCGGCATATCAAGACGCTTGTCGGTGAGGGCGCCATCGGCACGGTCAACCATATCCGCGTCGAAATGGACGAGGATTTCATGGCCGATCCCGATGTCTTCTTCTATTGGAAGAGCGAGCTTGCCGCCGGCTACGGCGCGCTTGACGATTTCGCCGTGCATCCGCTGTCGTTGCTCTGGTATCTTTTCGGCCACGTCGAGGCCGTCATTACAGATATGGTGAAGCCCTATGCCGACCGTCCGCTCGGCGCGGGTGGCCGCCGCGCCGTCGAAAATCACGACGCTGCCAACGTGCTGATGCGGCTGGGCGGCGGCATCTCCGCCGTGTTGATGGCGAATCGCGCCGCCTGGGGCCGCAAGGGCCGCATCGCCCTGCAGATTTACGGCTCGAAAGGCTCGATCGTCTACGATCAGGAGCGTATGAACGAATTCGAACTCTATCAGGCCGAGGGGCGCGGCTCCGAACAGGGTTTTCGCAAGATACTGGCGGCCCCCGCCCATCGGCCGTATGATCGGTTCATTCCGGCGCCCGGCCACGGCCTCGGCTTCAATGATCTCAAAATCATCGAATGCCGCGAGCTGATCCGGGCAATATCGGGAGAACCGTCGTCGATCGTGACATTTAAAGACGGTCTCAGGATAGAGAAGTCGGTGCATGCCATGGCACAGTCTTTCCACGAGCGTCGCTGGATCGAAATCGGCTGAAGGTAAGAAGCCGCTTTCCGTTGACGGCGCTCCGGGCAGGGGATAGGCCTTGACGTGGTTGTCGGGCGCAGTTTCGGGAGTGAAATCGTGACGGATAGATTGGTGATCATCGGCGCGGGGCAGGCCGGTTTCGCATTGGCGGCCAAGCTGCGAGCATTGAAGGATACGCGCCCGATCACCCTTATCGGCGCCGAGGATGTGGCCCCCTATCAGCGCCCGCCGCTGTCGAAGAAATATCTGCTCGGCGAAATGAGCTTCGACCGCCTGCTGTTTCGCGACCAGCACTGGTATGGCGACAATGACGTCGACCTTCGCCTTTCCACCTGGGCCGAGGAGATCAAGCCGGACAGCAAGCAGGTTCTGCTGCAGGACGGCTCCGTTCTCGACTACGGCACGCTGGCGCTGGCCACCGGCTCGACGCCGCGCCGGCTGCCGGCCGCAATCGGCGGCGATCTCGAAGGCGTCTATGTCGCCCGCGATAAGCGCGACGCCGATCTGCTCGCCGACGAGATGCGGCCTGGCCGTCGCGTCCTGATCATCGGGGGCGGTTATATCGGCCTGGAGGCGGCGGCCGTTGCCCGCCATCTCGGCCTTGAGGTCACCGTCATCGAGATGGCCGACCGCATCCTGCAGCGCGTCGCGGCGAAGGAGACGGCCGACATCATGCGCGCGATCCATGAGGGCCGCGACGTGGTGATCCGCGAGAAAACCGGGCTCAAGCACCTGATCGGCAAGGACGGCCGCGTCGCTGGTGCGGCACTTTCCGACGGATCGACTATCGACGTCGATTTTGTCGTCGTCGGCATCGGCGTCGTGCCGAACGATCAGCTTGCCAAGGAAGCCGGCCTCGAAGTCACCAACGGCATCGTCGTCGACGAATTCGCCCGCACTTCCGATTCGGCGATTTTCGCGGCCGGCGATTGCGCGGCCCTTCCCTGGCAGGGCGGCCGCATCCGGCTCGAATCGGTGCAGAACGCCGTCGACCAGGCCGAAGCGGCGGCCGCCGTCATCGCCGGCGGCAACGAGCCTTATGATCCCAAGCCCTGGTTCTGGTCCGACCAGTACGACGTCAAGCTGCAGATTGCCGGCTTCAATCTCGGTTATGACGATACGTTGCTGCGTCCCGGCGCCCGCGAAGGCGCCCATTCGGTCTGGTACTTCAGGGAAGGCCGGCTGATCGCCGTCGACGCGATCAACGACGCCAAAGCCTATGTGACTGGCAAGAAACTGCTGGAATCTGGAATTAACCCCGACCGATCGATTCTCGCCGACCCATCCGCCGATCTCAAGAGTCTGCTCGCCTGACCGGGAGGCGATGCCGCAAGGAAAGAGCCCTTTGCCTGACGCAGAGGGCGCGGCCCTCTGCTGAAAGGGCGTGATTGCAATGGTTTGGTTAACCTGTGGTCGCGCGTCATTTTTGCGATCCGAGTGCCTGCGAATCGGAACCGTTTCGCACTCGCTTTCCCCGAGCGCCTGGCGGTAGAGCGCGGTCTCGTATTGAAGAGACGCGCGATCGAATCATGCAGATCACGGGCAGGCAGCAATGCCCCCGTTGCCCAACCGGGTCGAAATGCCGGCCGCTGCATTTCTTCTTATGAAAACTCAAAAAACCCTTGCATTCACAGACCGGTCACCATAGTTAGGCCGCACCGGAGAGGTGGCCGAGTGGTCGAAGGCGCTCCCCTGCTAAGGGAGTATACGTCAAAAGCGTATCGTGGGTTCGAATCCCATCTTCTCCGCCATTTTCCTTTTATTGATTCCATTGAGCTTTCTGGCGTCTTGGTTTGGGTTCGTACCCACACAAGTACCCGGGGCCTGTTCATGTATATCACTCGTCGTGACAACGGTTTTCGCTTCCAGCGCCGTATTCCCAAGGATTTGGAGCCGATTCTCGGCAAATCCCCTATTCGCCTTCATCTCGGTCAGCTTCCTGCCCGCAAGGCAGCGCTGATCGCCCGTTTACTTGTCAGTCATTCCGACCGGTTATTCCACAACCTCCTTCAAAACGGGTGCCGATCCATGTCAGAGACTGCCGATCCCAGAGATGTCATCATTGCCGAGTTGCAGCGTCAGCTTGCGGAGGTCATGGATGTGGCTCGACAGACGATGGAGGCCGGCGAGCAGGCAATGGCGGCGCAGGATAGCTTACATGTCGCCGAACTAGAGCGACAGGCGAGCGAGATCAGAATTGCCGCCCTCGAACGCGAGAATGCCCTCCGGCACGGTGTGAACGCGGTCTATTCATCATTCATGGATACGCAAGCCACGGTTCTACAAACTCTGGAAAAAGCGAAAGCCGAGCGGGACGTTACCTCGGTCACACCCAAGCTGGAGGTACTGTCAGAGAAGATCGCATCTCTGAATGCCGCAGTGGAATTGAGCCTCGGCGGAGGATATGATCGACCGCTGATGTCGATAGCACTGGACCAGTGGCACCGCGAGATTCGCGTCAATCAGGGGATTGCAGAGAAAAAGACGGATACGGATTACAACCGGCTCACGGATTTCGTAACCTTTGCCGGCGATAGGCCGATCAACAAGTATCGGTTTTTCGACTTCCAGAAATTCGCCAACCTGCTGGCGGTCGTGCCCTCGAACTACAACAAGATTCCTGAGCTACGCGGGAAGACACGAGAAGAGGCTGCAACCTACAATGCGAGCCTGTCTGCGGATGAGCGGCTCGAAACTTTATCGATCACTACCATCGAGACGAACTATTTTTCGCCGCTGCAGGTGTTCTTTCAGGATGTAGCGGCCGAGTACGAGTTCCGTTCTCCGTTGGCAGACGTCAAAATCCGCATTCCCAAGTTCGTCAAGGGCAAGACGGTACGTCGTCCATTCACGATCGAGGAACTGAACAAGTGGTTCCCAATTGCCGCCGCGGAGAAAAGGGCGGACATGAAATGGTTCGCCTTGCTCGGGGCGCTATTGGGCGCGCGGGTTGGTGAACTCGTACCGTTGCAGGGCAAGGACGTCTATTGTGTCGAAGGAAATGTGTGGGTCATCGATTTGACCACGGACCTGACAGGCGAGGTGGGGGAGGCCGAAGAACGCCAGGTCAAGAACCCGAGCAGCCGGCGCATCATCGCGCTTCCCGACATCATTATGCGTACGAGTTTCATCGACTACGTGAAAACCCGCCGCCTCGAGGATAATCTTTTCCCGGCCTGTTTTTATCATGGGAAGAAGCGGGTTAAAGACCCAGCAGGCGCAGCGTCGAAGCGGTTGAACGGACAATTGAAGGAGGTTGGAATTCATCGCGTGATGGAAACCACCTTTCACTCGACACGTCATACAGCCAAGGACATCATGCGCCTTGCGAAAATTGACGAGCGCATTCACGACAAGCAGACAGGGCACGCAAACAAGACGGTTTCTCGCGGTTACGGCTCGAAGACACTTCTGCGCGAGGAGATCGAGGTATTGCGGCAGCTGCCCCTTCCAGAAGGATTGGACCTTTCTCCCTATTTCGTTCGCTGATCAATCTGTCGGCGCTTGACCCATGCATCGGTGGCTAGGACCATCTCAGGATCGTCCCTGGGCTGGAACCCTGGAGACTGTGCACGGAGAAAGTTCATGAAAGCCAATGTAAAACTCCACCGATTAGACCGGTGACGCGCGGGCTGGAAGGTCCCACCGGCGAATCCTTGGCGTCGAGCGCGACGTCACGTCCCCAAATTGGGAAGGGACGTTCCCACGCGAGTGGGATATGGCAGTGTCGGAGCCATGACCAGGCACTGCGTTTGTCATTGCGCTGCAACGCCTACGCACTAGCCAAGCGCGTCGACCTTCCGCTTGCGGGATCGACAAAGAACATGCGAGCAATGGTTGCCGTCGTTGCTGATGCCATCCTCACGGCGCGCCACGCTCCTGAACTACGGATTTCGTATCCCCGGCGGAACGGTTGGTGGCACGAGACGCGGCGCTACCGCGATCCCAATCTCACCTTCTACAATGTCGTGCCGGCGATCGACGACCTCTTGGATGCGGGCCTTTTGGTCGAACATGATCTCCAACCCGCCGGCCGTCCAACCGGTATCCAGTCGAGCTATCGTCCAGCTCCATGGCTTGCCGACGTAGAAGTACCTGAATTGCGTCACGAGGTCGGCGAAGTCATCCGTCTGAAAGATGCCGCGGGACGTCTGATCGATTACCGTGACAATGACCGGACACGGCGCGACCGCGCCCTATTGGCAAAAATCAATCGCAGCCTCGTCGAAGCCGAGATTGAGTTGGACGTTCCCACCGCCGTTCGAGACGGCAACGCGATACGCCTTGACGGCTATTCCGTTTTCCCGAGCATGATGTCCCTATACCGCGTCTACAACGGAGCATGGGATCGCGGCGGGCGGTTCTATGGCGGTTGGTGGCAATCCTGCCGCAAGGCGCATCGGCGGCACCTAACCATCGACGGCCATTCCACGGTTGAACTGGACTATCAGCAAATCCATCCTCGTCTTCTATACGGCCTTGCCGGCTGTCAATTGGAGGGGGACGCTTACACATTGCCCGGATGGAGCCGCGGCGTTGTAAAGCAGGCATTCAACACGCTTCTGAATGCCGGGAGCCTTCGAGAGGCGCTAGGGTCGATTTCCGAGAACTTGCGTGAAGACCGTAATGCGGCCAAAGCTTTGATCGCTGATATCAGAACGCTGCACCCTGACATTGAAGCCTATTTCCACAGCGGAATCGGTCTACAACTCCAGGCTCTCGATTCTGAAATCTGCCGCAAGGTTCTTGTGGAGATGCATCGAAGAGGCATCGTCACGCTCCCCGTCCATGATTCCTTTATCGCCGCTGACGAGCATGAGGACACGCTTTCGCAGGTGATGCAAAAAGCCTTCTCACTGGTTTCGAAAACCGTCTGAAAGCCTTTTTGAAACATGGGTTTATTCGCAAACTAGACTACAAACGGGGCCCGTAGGCCCCGCGACGCATACGTTCTTCTCTCTATGGACGGCCTTTGTTCTATCTGTGAGGTCGTACATGGAGACGGGCCATTTCATCTAAGACCACGCACCCTAAATCCGATATAGCCAGAAACGTGGGATTCCGCCTCGCCAGACATATGAAAGAACTTTGGATGAGGCCGACATCATTTTCGACCGCCGACCCAATCTAGCGGTCAAGGAAACCCCAAATGCGGCAATGGTGCATGAGGTGCGGCGCTCATTGGCGCTGGCCTAGTCCCGGCCATGTGTCTCATGTCCGGGGATGGGATCGTGTGGGGCATCCGATCCGTCCAGTCCCGCCTTCTCGACCCGAGGCTCGGCTATCCCTGCGCCCGCGCCAGTCGCTCGCCGGGACCGGACGGCTCTCCAGCCCGAAAACAGATGGTTCGAAAGTCGAACGACATTGCCTCGACACTCGAACGGTTGACTGTTCGGCGGTCGAACCGGCATCACGCACTTGCCTGATTATAGCAGGGCCGATGTTGACGCTGGTCATTCGTGTGTCCAGTCATTCGAGATTCGAGACAATTTATGTCGAGTTTCGAACGGTCGAGCGTTCGACTTTCGAAACATCTGACAAACGGAGTGCGAAATCGGCGGCGGTCGATCCCGGATCGCGATGAACGCGACCTCCTACGGCAGCCGTTCTCCCGATTTCGTCACGCGCGAATTCCCGAAGTCCCGCAAGACCGGCGGCGCGATGCTGACTTCTCCGATACGCTCATGGTCAGGGAGGTGTCGCTATCTAACGACGCTGATCGCAACCATTCGAACGTCGAACCTAACGTTTCGAGTTTCGAGATGCCGGCGGACGTTTCGAAACTCGAATGGTCGGCAACACCGGAGCATCGCTTCTCGGCCCAACAGCGTAGAACAGGTCATTAAAATCTGAGAGGTCACGTTAAAGACTGCTCCGGGGTGTTCCTGGGCATTCCTGGGCTCGATTCCGTCGTTGCGATAAAATCATGCCATTGATGTTGCATGGGAAAGGCGCGAGGAAATGAGGTCGAGGTCGATAGTTTTCGAAAGACCTGAATTCCGTCTCATCGTCGAGGAGCTTAACGAAGTCGATCGCTCCGGAAGAATTCTGATGTACGTGGCGTCTCTGTATTTTCAGTCCCGCGGATCGTCGCGGCTGCGTCTCGTTCGTCGTTCCCGTGTTCCAGGTTCCGCTACAGACCTAGAACGTGACGCTCGGCTCGGGCGAGTTGATGTTGGCGGCCTGATCGCGCGTACCGCCTAAAATATTCCCGCCATTTGCGCCGGTGGAATTCAGCACCCAGAATTCAGGAAGACAGAAAGGGGAGCCAGCAATGCCTTGTGCCTACGCACAGGCGACTGGTCAGGGGGAGGAACCTCCCCCGTGAACCCCCTCGACGGCCATGGCCGTACTGAAGGAATTGGGCGGCGATGCGCGACAGGATTATTCGTATTCGAACCACGCATGAGGAGGCGACGACAATGAGAGACCTTGCTGTCGCACGAGGTCTCACATTGTCCGATCTCGTTCGTCGCGCAGCGCTGGGCACTCGTATGCCAGCCCGTCGCTTTGACCGGACGCATGCCGCTCTTATCGCGCGGTTGCTCGGTGAACTCGGTCGGATCGGTGGAAATCTGAATCAGCTTGTTCGGCGCGCCAACGGCGGCAAGCTCGTTGGCCAAGATGCCGAGCTTGCATCGACGCTCGCCGAACTCGACGCACTGCGGGCTCTTGTCCGGGATATCGTCGCATGATTGTCCAGGCGACGCGCATCAGCCGCGCTGGCGGCGTTCATTATCTTGCGCGTCATTTGCTCGACAAGACGACGGAGAACGAGCGTATCGAGGTGTTAGCCGGCGACAGGAACGCACTTCACGACGCTCAGGCGCTCGCGTCGGTAAAGGGCTGCCGTTATGTCATCCGACATCTTTCGATCTCCCCACAGGAAGAAATGACGCCGGCCCAGCTCAGCCAGTTCCTGAACTCGATCGATGTGGAGTTCGGCGTGGGGCCGGATCGCCCGCGCCTTGTCGTTCGCCACGTTAAGAAGGGCCGATCCCACTTTCATGTAGCAGTTGCCGAAGTCGATCCTTCAACGCTTCGTGTTCTCGATTGTCGTCATGATTTCCGTCGCCTCGAAGACCTCGCCCGTCGCTACGAAGAAGACCATGGCGAGACCGTGCAGCCGCCCCGTGCCGAGCGCAGGGCCAACAAGGTGGAGGGCTTTTCCGACGTCGCGAGGAAACGCGCCGAGAGAGCCGCGCCGAAGTTCGATCGGACCAGCCTTCGCCAGGCCGCAGCGCGCGGATACGCGGCGTTCGTCCAGGAGGTCGGTCACCAAGGTCTTCAAATATCGCACGGAGACAAGGGGCCGATCCTCGTCACGCCGGCCGGCGCATTCGTGGCGTCAGCCAACCGCACGGCCGGCATGAAGCGTGGCGAGTTCCAGAATTTTCTACCGGAGGGAATCGAGAATGAACGACTTATCGGAAACCAGACCAGCGTACCAGACCACTCTTGCCACGGTGGAAAGCAACACAGAGCGTCTCTTGCCGCTCCTGAAGCTGCTGGAGACGCCGGAACAAACCGACAGGATAGACCAATTGATAGAATTGCTCGGTCTGATCCTCGACTCCCAGCACCAGCAAGCGCAGGCACTCCAAAACCTCGGCGACAAAATCGACCGGTTGCCGCGGCGATAGGACGACGGAGTCGGGAGACGTTGTCTCTGTACGGTCTGACGAGATTGGACCTAGACGACCTTCTCAGGCGTGCAAGGGAAATCGCGACGTCGATCCGCTCAATGTTCGAAACTGAACGGGACCGCCTTACGCGGCAGATCGTTGAGGCTAAGCGGACGTGGAAATCATTTCCACCGGCGGAGGTCCAGCGAGCCTCCGCGCCGAGCTATGATTATCGGCGGAGGATGACACCATGAACAAACCTGATCCTAAGACGCGGAGGAAAAGAAGACGCCGTACCTGTTATGATCGGCTGCGCGCGCGGATGATCACCGCCCGTCGTGTGCGTCGGGTCGATCCGGCCTCATCTGCCGCGGCGCAGTTGCTGGCGATCATTGCCTCTCTTGTGGGGCGGATGCCACTCACGCCACCAGCACCGGTCAAGTATGCTGCTCCCTCTGTCTCTCCCGCTTGGGCGGAGAGGAAGCAGTTGGCCCAACGGCTTGGAGTGCCCGTCCGCTACGTCGAGATAACGATGGCACGCGGTGAGGTTCCCTATTCGATACTTTTCCACCACATCCGTGGCGGTGGCGCATCGCGTCGCGACGCGATGACGGTCTTGCGCACCCGTGCACCGGAGGCTTCGATCGACTGGCTCGACCACGTGGACGTCGCGGGCCGATGGTCGGACCTCCTGTTGTGTTTTGTCCGTGGCGAGTACGAAGAGGATACCGACATCAAGCTCCTGGCTTCAACGATCGCCTGGCTCGACACGCTTTCCCCCCGCGGAGACATTGCAGGCCCGGAGGAAACCGGAACAGGCATGGGTAGTAGCCTTGTTCCTCGTCCCAGCAAAGACTCCGACCCGACCAACGATGAGGGCGGACCGAAGGGTCGCCGGCCGTAACGCCGCAAACAAATCCTTCAAATCATTACCGAGGAGAACCGACGAGTGCCTAAACCAAATTGGAAACTGATCGAACCATTCATCAAAGCCGTGCGAGACCTTGAGTTTGCTATCGCAGAAGCCGATCGTATCGGAGGACGGGCATGGGACTACGAATGTACCGCAGCAGAAGAACGGAATAGGCCATCCGGAAACTTAGCGTTTCAGCATCTCAATGACGCCCTTAAAGACCTTGATCGGGCGAGAGAAGCGGTTGTCGCCGTCCAAGGTCATCTTCGAAAGATCACGTCGAATCCTTGAATTTCTCTGCGCTAGTGTTCACACGTGACGACTCAACTTCTGTCCGTTAATGATTGCCCTCAACAATCGACATCCTTGGACATTACGGGCCAGGGGACAAGAACACGGGCATGAGGAAGACGTCGCATGAATGCGGTCGAAATCGAAGAAGCTGTATCGGAACTGGCCGGGCAGCCGTTCGACTCTGCGGAGTTTCCGTTCGCCTTCCTGATGGCATTCGGCAATAAGGAAACGACGGTCAGGCGTCTGCGTACGCCGTCCGCCAATGCGTCGGACCTGACCGGCGGCGTGCTCCAGCGGACAAATATACATATAGCGACCTGTGCACGAGGTAAGGTCGGCGAGACGCTTGTCTTGCTGCGCAACAGCCCGAAGACGACGTCCAACAAAGCCAAGTTCATCCTGGCGACCGATGGCGTCACCTTTGAAGCCGAAGACCTCACCAGTGGCGAAACGGTCGCCTGCACTTATCCGGAATTTGCCGACCATTTCGGGTTTTTCCTGCCGCTGGCGGGCATCAGCACCGTAAGGCAAATCCGCGAGAGCTCGTTTGACATCCGCGCCACGGGCCGTTTGAACAAGCTCTACGTCGAACTTCTTAGGGATGAGAAAAACGCTGACTGGGCGAAGGCCGAACGCCGTGGGGACATGAACCATTTCATGGCGAGGCTGATCTTTTGCTTCTTCGCCGAAGACACCGATATCTTCCATGGCGAGGGCCTCTTCACGGCCACAGTCGACCAGATGAGCGAACGCGATTCATCAAATACTCACGAGGTCATAGGCACACTCTTCAGGGGTATGAACACAAAGATCGTGGATCGCTCCAACTTTCCCCGCTGGGCCAATGGATTTCCGTATGTAAACGGCGGCCTATTCTCCGGGAGCACCGAGGTTCCGCGCTTCAGCAAGATCGCCCGTTCCTACTTGCTCCATATCGGCGGTCTCAACTGGCGAAAGATAAACCCGGATATCTTCGGATCGATGATCCAGGCCGTCGCTGACGATGAGGAGCGTGGCGCACTCGGCATGCACTACACCAGCGTGCCAAATATTCTCAAGGTACTGAACCCGCTCTTCCTTGATGACCTTCGGGCAAAGCTGGACGAAGCGGGCACCAACCCTCGCATGCTCCTAAATTTGCGCCGACGCATGGCAAGGATCAGAGTTTTCGATCCGGCCTGTGGCTCCGGCAACTTCCTTGTGATCGCCTACAAGGAAATCCGGGCTATCGAGGCCGAGGTCAATAAACAGCGCGGAGAACCGGATCGTCGGACAGACATACCGCTAACGAACTTCCGAGGGATCGAATTGCGAGATTTCCCCGCGGAGATTGCTCGGCTTGCGTTGATCATCGCCGAATATCAGTGTGACGTCCTGTATCGCGGCCAGAAAGAGGCGCTGGCGGAGTTCCTTCCGCTCGACGCCCAGAACTGGATTGTTTGTGGAAATGCCCTCCGGCTCGACTGGCTCAGCGTTTGTCCACCAACGGGGACGGGCGTCAAACTCCATGCTGATGATCTCTTTCATACGCCGCTAGATCAGGCACAGATCGATTTCGAAAACGAGGGCGGAGAGACATACATCTGCGGAAATCCGCCATACAAGGGCGACAAAGTCCAAACGAAAGAGCAAAAGCTTGACATGAGTGCGGTCTTTTCCGGCCTAACGGATCAATGGAAATCCCTTGATTACGTCGCGGGATGGTTCATGAAAGCCGCAGAATACGGCACGGCCGTTGACTGCTCTTGCGCCCTTGTGAGCACCAATTCGATATGCCAAGGCCAACAAGTTCCAATCCTCTGGCCACTTGTCTTCGCTAAGGGACAGGAAATTTTCTTCGCACACAAATCATTCAAGTGGGCGAATTTGGCGAGCTACAACGCGGGCGTCACGGTAGCAATAATTGGTTTCAAACGTGAGGCAGGATCGGTACGACAAATCTATGAGAGTGGCGAAAACGGCGAACTGACGATCCACGAAGTGCCGAAGATCAACGCCTATCTCACTAAGGGCGAAAATCTCATAGTTGAGAAGTCGTCGCGCCAAATCTCATCGCTTCCTGAGATGACGCTGGGGAACATGCCGAAAGATGGCGGAAATCTGCTCATGGATCAGCAGGAGCTAGATCGATTGGGTCTCAGCGATGAGCAGCGTCGGTCCTTTGTTCGGCCTCTGGTCGGATCGCGCGAATTTATTAGCGGCGAAATGAAGTATTGTCTCTGGATTTCGGATTCAGATTTGCCCCAAGCGGAAGCGATACCGAGCTTGGCTCATCGTATCGCTGCAACCCGTCAGATGCGTTCTGAGAGCGAAAAGGAGGCAACTAGGCGATACGCAAGAACGCCACATCGGTTTGTGGAGATAAGATATGATCCAGCTGGCGGCCAGCTTTCACAACAGCCAATAATCGTATTGCCTCGAATTACTTCCGAAAACCGTGAATACCTGCCGGCGGGAGTGTGTTCTCCCGAAAGTATCCCAAGTAGTCAGAATTTTGCGTTTATAGATACTCCCTCGTGGACGCTCAGCTTGGTTATTTCTCGCCTCCATCTAACGTGGATTGGGACCGTGTGCGGCAGAACAAGGACGGATTTCGCATATTCAAATAGTTTGGGTTGGAACACCTTTCCTGTGCCGCCGCTTACTGAAAAGAACAAGGCAGACCTCACCCGCTGCGCGGAAGAAATCTTACTCGCTCGTGAGGCTCACTTCCCTGCGACCATTGCCGATCTCTACGACCCCGACGCCATGCCTGCGGACCTTCGCGCCGCCCATGAGCGTAACGACGAAGTCCTGGAGCGCATCTATATCGGACGTCGCTTCCGGAATGATACCGAGCGGCTGGAAAAGTTGTTCGAGCTATATACGAAAATGACCACCGATAAGGCACCGAAGCAATCGACTAGGAAAGGCGCGGCCTGACCCATGACCACGACAAAGACAGTCCCATCTGTTTCCATGCGCACGGCCGGAACAGGTGCGTCTACAAAGGCCAACGAACTCGGCATGAGAACGATGCAGGAGCGCGCCTACGAACGCCGTGGCGAGCAATACCTGTTGATCAAGTCGCCGCCAGCATCGGGCAAATCCCGTGCATTGATGTTTATTGCGCTCGACAAGCTCCACAATCAGAATGTCCGTAAGGCCATCATCGTCGTTCCAGAACGCTCTATCGGCGGCAGCTTCGCCGACGAGCCGCTGTCGAAGTACGGCTTCTGGGCCGATTGGACGGTCAAGCCGCAGTGGAATCTTTGCAACGTCGCCGGCATCGAAAACACGTCCGTCGCCAAGTCGAAGGTCAAGGCCGTTGGCCAGTTCCTCGAAAGCGAGGATCGGGTCTTGGTTTGCACCCACGCGACGTTTCGATTTTCCGTCGAAGAACTTGGAATCGAAGCCTTCGATGACTGCCTGATTGCGGTCGATGAGTTTCATCATGTCAGCTCGAATCCGGACAACAAGCTCGGCTCGCAACTGGGGCAGTTTCTTTCCCGAGACAAGGTACACCTCGTCGCCATGACGGGGAGTTATTTTCGCGGCGATGCCGAGGCCGTGCTAGCGCCTCAGGACGAGTCTAAGTTCGTCACCGTAACCTACACGTACTACGAACAGTTGAATGGGTACGACCATCTGAAATCTCTCGATATCGGCTACTTCTTCTATTCCGGCCGGTATCTCGATGCGATCACCAAAGTCCTCGATGCTGCCCTCAAGACCATCGTGCACATTCCCAACGTCAACTCGCGCGAGAGCACGAAGGACAAGGTGAAAGAGGTCAACGAGATCATGGATGCGCTCGGCACCTGGGAAGGGGAAGACCCTAAGACCGGGTTCCACCTTGTTCGCCTGCCAGACGGACGTCTGATCAAAGTCGCCGATCTCGTCGATGACGAGCCGGCACGACGTGACAAAGTCGTTTCTGCATTGAAAGACCCGAAACACAAGAATGACCGCGATCACGTCGACATCATCCTAGCGCTCGGAATGGCCAAAGAAGGTTTTGACTGGATTTGGTGCGAGCATGCGTTGACTGTCGGCTACCGTGCCAGCCTCACCGAGATCATCCAGATCATTGGTCGCGCCACTCGCGACGCCCCGGGGAAGTTGTCGGCGCGCTTCACCAACCTGATCGCTGAGCCAGACGCCAGCGAAGAGGCCGTCGTGGACGCCGTCAACGACACGCTGAAGGCGATCGCAGCTAGTCTGTTGATGGAGCAGGTGCTTGCGCCGCGCTTTAACTTTACGCCGAAGAACGCTGAAAGTGGGCCGCTGCCTGATTTCGATTACGGCGAACAGGGTTATGACCCCAAGGGCACGAATGTCGGCTTCAATGAGGCGACCGGCCAGTTCCATTTCGAGATCGGCGGCCTCGTGACGCCGCAGAGCAACGAAGCCAAACGCATCTGCCAGGAAGACCTTAACGAAGTGATCACGGCGTTCGTTCAGGACAAGCCCGCCCTCGAAAAGGGGCTGTTTGACGACGAGACAGTGCCGGAAGAGTTGACTCAGGTCCGAATGGGAAAAATCGTCAAGGATCGCTATCCTGAGCTCAGTGACGTCGACCAGGAAGCCATCCGCCAGCACGCTATCGCCGCCTTGAACCTGACGCAGAAATCCAAGTCAGTGGCCGCCGAATTGGAAGAATCCGGCCAACTGACTGGTGGATCGGCGCTGATCGACGGCGTCCGGAAATTCGCGATGGACGTCCGTAATCTGGATATCGATATGATCGACCGGATCAATCCCTTCGAGGCTGCCTATTCGATCCTGGCAAAGTCCATGAGCGAACAGACCTTGAAGCAAGTTGCCGCGGTCATCGCCAGCAAGAAGATCAGCATTCCTTATGAGGAAGCTCGCGATCTGGCGCTACGTGCTAGGAAGTTCATGCAGGATCGCGGTCGTGCGCCGGACATCACATCGGCGGACGCCTGGGAAAAGCGTATGGCGGAAGGGGTTATCGCCCTGAGGCGACATGTAGAGCAGCAGAAGAATGGTTGATATTTCCGACGACGACCTCCTTGCCGAACTCGGGGCGGCACCGGAAGCCAAGAAGCAAAGCGCGAGAACCCCACGCGAAGAACGGATCATCGCCGGCTTTGAAGACATCGTCCGGTTTCGAGAGGAGCATGGCCGCACGCCTCAGCATGGAGAAGCGCGGGACATATTCGAACGGCTCTATGCCGTTCGGCTTGACCGACTACGCGAACAGGAGGATTGCCGATCGCTGCTTCGTGCATTCGATCGGTACGGCTTGATGGCGGAAGTCACCGCAACCAGTGTTCAGATTGAAGACCTCGACGACGATACCCTATTGGCGGAACTCGGCGTCGAACCAGTCGGTGATGTGGACTTGACAAATCTAACCCATGTTAAACCGCGCGCTGAGGTTCGCGCCGCCGAGGACGTTGCCAACCGGACGCCATGCGCGGACTTCGACAAGTACAAGCCGTTGTTCGATGCAGTGCAAACCGAGCTTGAAACCGGATTACGTCAAACCCGACCGTTCGAATTGAAAGCTGAAATTCGCCCAGGTGCCTGGTTCATCGTCGGCGGACAGAAGGCATATGTCGCGGAAATGGGAGAGCAGTTTACAACCGAACACGGTCGAACTGACGCCCGCTTGCGCGTGATTTTCGACAACGGCACCGAGAGCAAAATGCTCATGCGCTCTCTTCAGCGTTCGCTGAACAAGGACGAGGCCGGCCGCAGAATAACCGACCCAATTGCGGGACCGCTGTTCTCTGGTCAGGAGTCTGACGGCGATACGGAAAGCGGCACCATCTACGTGTTGCGAAGCAATTCGGACCATCCCGTCGTCGCGGCGAACAGGGATGTTGTCCATAAGATCGGCGTCACTAACATGACTGTCGAGCAACGGATCGCGGGCGCTCGACTGCAATCGACCTACTTGTTGGCCGACGTCGAAGTCGTCGCCACCTACAAGCTTTTCAATATCAACAGGACCAAGCTGGAACATGTGCTTCATCGCGTCCTGTCGCCGGCGCGCCTAGACCTCACCGTTCGGGATCGGTTCGGCAATCCAGTGAAACCCGAAGAATGGTATCTCGTGCCGCTCCACGTCATCGATGAGGTCGTGGAGAAGGTCAAGGATGGTTCAATTACGGGGTACGAGTACGATCCGGGGGAGGCGAGCCTGCAGCGGGTTGTCTCTCAGTGAACGTTAACGGTTACCTGTCTAGTTTTGTACGGACATCGAAGGGGCGGTTATGCCGAGCTGCTACAATTGTGGTGGGAGGATAGAATTTCGATATCAAGGCGGCCGCCCGATTCCCATCCACGTTGATGGTGGGTGGTGCTCCGGCTATAGGAGTAGTCCTGATCCCGCAGTTGTCAGGCAATTCAACTCGGTTGCTTCTTACGTCAATCCGAACGCCGAATGTCCGGTTTGCCATAACCGCGTATTTTTTTATCAAAGCCCCCACGGGGGGCGGGTATTTTTCGACAACCTGGGCTGGCCTTGGCCAAAACATGCATGCACGGACAAACAGCAGGCCCAGACAGGTTCGATAAAAGCCACCAGCCAGAGCAACCATTCGCCTTTTCGCAATAGGCAAGGAGAGAGCCTGGATATCTACCGCCTGGAAACGCTTCAGGTGCAAGATGGCACGATCCTCATGGTGTTTCGGACCATGGGGGGAGATCGAAAGTTCAATGCCACGATCACTGCCCTCGATTTGGCCGATCAGGGCGTATCGCCCGATGACCTGCGGCTCGCCCCGTCATTTGCTGTGCGGAAATATCCGTCATACCGCCTGCTTGAATTCATCTCCGATCGAAAGAAGCGCATTGATCTAATCAGGCTACCAAAAGTGCAAGCCTGACGAGAGGCCTCGCATGACTGGACCTGATCGTTCGAACCGGTCGCTGGCAAATGGAGCCCTATGTGTGCGATCGGCAGGCCAAAATCGCGGAGCTCTCCTGACAGATTTCGATGATGGCTGCATGCGCCAGTCGATGATCTCCTATACGGCGTTCATGTCGAAACAAACTTGCCTGAGAAAATCCGTTGACGTAACGACGCGGAACTCCTAATTTTGCGCCTGTACCCACGTACGTACCCGAACCGACGTTTTGGCGACTCGTGAATCAATAGGTTACGGCCGACTTGGCGAGGAATCCCATCTTCTCCGCCATTTCAATTTCCGCAGCGCATCTCGTGTCTTACCCTCGGGCGGGGAATTATGGTCGATTAGTCGGCTATGCCTCGCAGTCGCGCGGTGGAGAAATCTCCTCCCTTCGAAGAGAGAGAATCGCCGGCGAGAATCACGTCCCGCGTTCCTGTCCTCGGCGACCGGCGAAAGTGGATCGGTGAACGGCCGGTTACGCTTCCGAGGATCCGGATGTCTCCCGCAACAATCGGATTTTGTCAGAAAAGCGTCATGAATGTGTCGAAAGACGCATGTCCAGCACGTTGTCGATCTCGCCTAAGCTGCCGCAAAATCAGGCTTTTCTTAACAAACTATAAAGGAAACCGGGGCCGGCTGCCCGACTTGTGTCCTTTCAGCAACAGAATGCGGGGAAGGCTCCCTCAAACCCCCTGTTGGAGCAAGTTGGTGATTGCGTGACGGCCGCCGTCTTGTATTTTCACCCTCGGAAGCAAGGGCGACGGATCGTCCACTTCTTGAAACACGGGGATGGGGCAGGGAACGCTGCTCAGCGAAAGATCCCAAACCCGATCGAAACTTTGAATTGGAGGTCATTTATGAACATCAAGAGCCTTCTTCTCGGCTCCGCTGCTGCTCTCGCAGTAGTTTCCGGTGCTCAGGCTGCTGACGCTATCGTTGCTGCCGAGCCGGAACCGGTTGAATATGTTCGCGTCTGCGACGCTTACGGCACCGGCTATTTCTACATCCCGGGCACCGAAACCTGCCTCAAGATCAACGGTTACGTCCGTTTCCAGGTTGACGTTGGTGATCAGCCGCTCAACGGTTCGGACAGCAACGACTCGGACTGGGACGCCCGTACGCGCGGCCAGGTTCAGTTCACGGCTAAGAGCGACACCGAATATGGTCCGCTGACCGGCGTCATCGTCATGCAGTTCAATGCTGACAACGCTTCGGATCAGAGCGCCAAGCTCGACTCCGCTTACATCGACATCGCCGGCTTCCGCGCCGGTCTGTTCTACAGCTGGTGGGACGACGGCCTCTCGGGCGAAACCGACGATATCGGCTCGCCGGTCACGCTGCATAACTCCATCCGTTATCAGTACGAAACCGACGCCTTCTACGCTGGCATCAGCGTCGACGAACTGGAAGACGGCTTCTACAAGACGGACGAAGAGCCGAACAACGTCGGCGTAGCCGTCGGTCTCGGTGGCAAGGCTGGTGCGTTCAGCTACCAGATCACTGCCGGCTATGACGTCGACAACGAAGAAGGTGCTGTCCGTGCAATGGGTACGGTTGACATCGGTCCCGGTACGCTCGGCCTCGCTGCCGTATACGCTTCCGGCCCGAGCTCCTACTACACCAAGGCTGAATGGGCTATCGCTGCCGAATACGCAATCAAGGCAACCGACAAGCTCAAGATCACTCCTGGCGTCCAGTACTACAGCAACTACTACGTTGCTGGCGACGACTTCAGCGATGACGACGCTTGGAAGGTTGGTCTGACGGTTGATTACCAGATCGTCGACAACTTCTACGCCAAGGCTTCGGTTCAGTACCTCGATCCGGAAAACGACGACGACTCGACGGCTGGCTACTTCCGCCTGCAGCGCTCGTTCTAATCTGATCTGACCTCGGTCAATCAGGAAAGCCCGGCTCTCGAGCCGGGCTTTTTTTGTATCTGCACGAATGGCATGGAGGCAGTTGGGGCAGCGGCCTGGAAATCGGAGCCGTTTCGGAAAGCCCGCCGGCTTGCAAGGTTATGGCGCCTTTGCCTGTCTCAAAAGGCGCGCGGCTGCGGCTGAACGATCTCTGTCAGCTATCGGCAGCTGGTGAGGAAGGCTCCAATGGCTGCAGGGATATTGCCAAGATGGAGGAGGGGCGCATGTCCTTGTCCCTGAGCTGCGTGCAGGATCAGGCTCGGATGCCGGCGGACCATTTCCGCGGCCGTCTCCTTTGAGAGCAGAGCCGTATTTTCGCCGCGGATCAGCATCAGCGGCAGCCGGCTCAGGCTTTCGAACTGCTCCCAGAGCTCGGGCAGCGGCTGGCTGAAATCGACCGATCGCAGCGCCTCGGCGATTGCCGGATCGAAGTCGGCGACCGGTCTTCCGTCGGTGTCGCGGTAAAGCGCAAGCGCCATCTCGCGCCAGTCTTCCCCTGCAAGCGCGGTAAACGAGGCACCGTGATTCTGCTTCAGTATATCGGCCGCCTCGTTCCAATCGGCCGGCTTCCTGCCGCTGTTCAAGTAGTCGCGAATGAGTGCCAGCCCTCCGGCCTCGATCGCAGGGCCGATGTCGTTCAGGATGACGGCTTCGAGAAGATCCGGCCGTGTCGCCGCGATCAGATGCAGGATCAGTCCGCCACGCGATGTGCCGATGAAAACCGCCCGCTCGATGCCGAATGCCGCGCAGGCGGCAATAATGTCGCCGGCCTCGACGGCGAGAGTGTAATTGGCCTTGTTCTCATCCCATGTGGAATTTCCACGTCCGCGCGAATCGAGCGCGATCACCCGGCGTGGGCCTGTCTCGTCGCGGCAGAGACGCAGCGCAAGCGGGTGAAAATCCCGGCTATTGCGGGTCAGACCGGGCAGGCAGATCACCGGCAGCCGTGCCGCGGCTGCCGCCTCGTCCGGCCTGTAGTCGCGGGCATAAAGCGTCAGCCCATCGGCAGAAGAATAATATCGTTCCTGGAAACCGCCTGCATCCATGTCCGCCATCGCATCCTCAAGACCTATCTGAGCCCGAAGATGTAGCCTGCTTTTCAAGCCGCGCCAAACGGCTTCAGGAGGCGCTGCGTCCGCCGATCAGGTCGCGCTCGATATCCGTCGGCTGGCCGAGGCGAGCCTTGTAGACTTCGTAATTCTCCATCACCCGCTGCACGTAGTTGCGCGTCTCGGGGAAGGGGATGCGCTCGATCCAGTCGACGATCTCGTCGATCGGCCTGCCGCGTGGGTCGCCGTAGCGGCCGATCCATTCCGGCACCCGTTTCGGCCCGGCATTATAGGCGACGAAGGTGAGAATATAGGAGCCGCCGAAGGCCTCGATCTGCTCGCCGAGATAATGCGCGCCGAGCGTCGCATTATATCCGGCATCGGCCGTCAGCTTGTCCTTCGAAAACGTGATGTTGTGGCGCTTGGCCACCGCCTGGGCCGTGCCGGGCAGAAGCTGCAGCAGACCGCGCGCATTTGCTGCCGAAACGGCGGCCGGATTGAAGGCGCTTTCCTGCCGGGCGATGGCATAGGCGAGCGCCTTGCCGGAGCCGGATATATTGGCATTCGCCGGGATCACCCCGACGGGAAAGGCAAGCGCTGCGACGTCAATGCCGCGGCCATAGGCGATCTTGCCGATCTGCAGCGACAGATGGTGATTGCCCGATTGCTCGGCCTGCGCTGCGAGGATAGCCAGTTCCCCCGGGCTCTGCAGCTGGTCGGCAAGCGCGAGATAGAGAATGTCGGCGCGCCAGCCGTGACCTGCCGCCTCGAGCCGGGTGATCGCCTGCACGGCTTCGCGCGCCTGAAGGCGCTGGCGGTCGGCCGTGCTCGGCGCGGGATAGGCGACATTGAGCGTTTTTCGTCCCAGTTTTTCGGCTGCGAGCTGGCCGTAGAAAGTGCCGGGAAAATTTGCGGCCTTGCCGTAGAATTCGCCTGAAATGCCAGGGCCGCCGGCTTCGGCTGCCCGCCCGAGCCAATACCAGGCGCGCGACACCGAGATCGGTCCGTTCGACGTCGCCAGAATCTTGCGGAAATGTCTTTCCGCCGTCGTCGGGTCCTGCAGGCCGCGAAGCGCATACCATCCGGCGTGGAACTCGGCCTCGACAATGTCGGTCTGGCTGGTTGCCGCGTAGTTTGCGACGATGCGGTAGGCCGGTTTGAATTGTCCCTGGTCGACGAGGCCGCGGCTGACGATCCGCTGCTCGTTCCACCATTCGCCGGAATTGACGAGTTCGCCGGCTCCGCGCGGCATCTTCTCCAGCAGGGCTGCGGCCTCGGCATATTTGTCCTGCTTGCGCAGATATTCGATCTTCGCAAACAGCAGGCCGGCATCGCCTCGCCATCTCGCGTCGACGGCATTGATGAGCGCGCCGGCGTTGGCGGCTTTGGCGTCGACGGCGGCCCAGGCCTTGTAGAGCGATTGCGCCTCACCCATGTCGCCGAACCGCTTCGCCTGCGCCACCCGGCCGCGATACATCAGATAGTCCATCCGCGCCTTGTGGTCGGCCGGCGTCAGCAGGGCGGAAAATTCGACGAGGATCTTGTCTTCACCCGCCTTGTCGAGCGCCTCCGTGCGCCAGAGCTTGCGGATATATTTGGCCGCCTGCGCCTGCTTGCCTGAGGCAACCAGCGACCGCCCGAGAATGACGGCGCCCTGCATCGTCTCGGGCGCGGTGTCGCCGAAGGCGGCAAGCACGGCTGATGGGGCGGGGTTTTCATCGTAGAGCGCCCGTTCGGAATAGGTGCGCAGCCGCGAAAGGCCGGGCCATCCCTTGAGCTCCTGCGCTGCGCTGGCGATCTCATAGGAGGGAACGCCCTTCAATCCGGATACGGCGATCGCCCAGGTGAGGATATGGCGGTCGAGCATCCCCTGCCGCATGCTGTCGCGGATCGACAGAGCCAGTTGCGGATTCTTGGCGCTAAGCGCGTCGAGGCCGGTTTTCAGATCACTGGCAACAGGCGCGATGGCCGGATTGCGCGGGATGGCGCCGGTGGTCAGCGCCTCCGGTATCGATGTCTCGGGCACGAAGCCGATCGGCTTGACGTCGGCCGCAGGAAGGTTTTCGCCGGCAAGCGGCGACGCAACGCTGCCCCACGCGGCGGCAACGAAGCCGAAGGCGGTCAGAATCAGGACAGCTTTCTTCATCCGGGATCTCGCAACGAAAACACGCCCTACCCATTTGGCTGGAGGCATCTTAACGAAACCTTACCGTACCAGGTAAAATTCATTCACATCTGCTATCGGATTTTGCCCTAAACCGAACTCTCCGCGCTTGTCGCGATGATTTCGGCGCTTTATGGTGCGCAACTCTTAGTCATGGAATGCGGCCGAAGCAAGGATTTGGTCGTGAGGAGCTTTGCATGTTCAATGGGTCCATTCCCGCCCTCGTTACCCCCTTCACCGATGCCGGATCGATCGACGAAGACAGCTTCGCCGCCCATGTCGACTGGCAGATCAAGGAAGGCGGCGGCGGTCTCGTTCCGGTCGGCACGACAGGCGAATCGCCGACGCTGTCGCATGCCGAACACAAGCGGGTCGTGGAACTCTGCATCGAAGTGGCCGCAAAACGCGTTCCCGTCATGGCCGGCGCCGGTTCGAACAACACGCGTGAGGCGATCGAGCTTGCCCAGCATGCCGAAAAGGTCGGTGCCGACGCCGTGCTTGTCGTCACGCCCTATTACAACAAGCCGACGCAGAAGGGGCTGATCGCGCATTTTTCCGCGATCGCCGAGGCCGTCGCTCTGCCGATCTATATCTACAATATCCCCGGCCGTTCGGTGGTCGACATGACGCCGGAAACGATGGGCGCGCTCGTCAAGGCGCACGGGAATATCGTCGGCGTCAAGGATGCGACGGGCAAGATCGAGCGTGTCTCCGAGCAGCGCATCACCTGCGGCAAGGACTTCAGGCAATTGTCCGGCGAGGACGCAACGGCGCTCGGCTTCAACGCCCATGGCGGCGTCGGCTGCATCTCGGTAACGGCCAATGTCGCCCCGCGCCTCTGCGCCGATTTTCAGGCGGCAACGCTGGCCGGCGAATACACCCGCGCGCTGGAATATCAGGACCGGCTGATGCCGCTGCACAAGGCGATCTTCCTTGAGCCCGGTCTCTGCGGCGCCAAATACGGCCTCTCCAAGCTCGGCCGCATGAGCCGCAACGTCCGCTCGCCGCTGCTGTCGACGCTGGAGCCGGCAACCGAAGCGGCGATCGACGCAGCTCTGCGCCATGCCGGGCTGCTGAACTGAAGAGACCGCCCGTCTTCACAAGGCCGGGTCGTTCCCTTACATAAAGGGCAGCAATGAGGGCGCGGCTTTTCGCGCGCCTCGAAGGAAATATCGTCATGGCCCCCAAAGGCAGCCAGCGCGTGGTGAACAAGGTCGTGGCGGAAAACCGCAAGGCCCGCTTCAACTACGAGATCATCGATACTTACGAGGCCGGCCTCGTGCTGATGGGCACGGAGGTCAAGTCGCTGCGCGAAGGCAAGGCCAATATCGCCGAATCCTACGCATCGGACGAGGACGGCGAGATCTGGCTGATCAATTCCTACCTGCCGGAATATCTGCAGGCGAACCGCTTCAACCACGAACCGCGCCGGCGTCGCAAGCTTCTGCTGTCGGGCCGCGAAATCCATCGCCTGCGCTCAGCCGTCAACCGCGAAGGCATGACGCTGATCCCGCTGAAGATCTATTTCAACGATCGGGGACGGGCGAAGATGGAACTGGCGCTCGCCAAGGGCAAGAAGCTGCACGATAAGCGCGAATCCGAGAAGGAGCGCGATTGGAACCGCCAGAAGAGCCGCTTGTTGAAGGATAATGGCTGAGCCATCAAGCCGCAGCCGATCGGCTCGCGGCGCTTTCGATCAGTCCTCGAAATCGCTGGCCGGGGCGACTTCGGCCGGACGCGGCGCCCGCTCCGACGGATCGCGACCGATCTCAGCCTTCAGAGACAAGAGGTCGATGAAATGATCGGCCTGCCGGCGCAGGTCGTCGGCGATCATCGGCGGCTGGGTCGCCATCGTCGAGATCACCGAGACCTTGCGGCCTCTGCGCTGCAGCGCCTCGACCAGGTTGGTGAAGTCGCCGTCGCCGGAGAAGATGACGAGATGGTCGACGGTTTCGGATTGTTCCATGGCGTCGATCGCAAGCTCGATGTCCATGTTGCCCTTGATCTTCCGCCGGCCCATGGAGTCGGTAAACTCCTTGGCGGGTTTGGTGACGACCTTGTAGCCGTTGTAATCGAGCCAGTCGATCAGGGGACGGATCGACGAATATTCCTGATCTTCGATCAAGGCCGTATAGTAGTAGGCGCGCAGGAGGTAGCCGCGTTTCTGGAACGCTTTCAATAGCTTGCGGTAATCTATGTCGAAACCGAGGCTCTTGGATGCAGCGTAGAGGTTGGCGCCGTCAATAAAGAGTGCAATTTTTTCGCGTGGGTCAAACATCGCTTACCAATTCCTAATGAGAGAAATCGAAATTCGCAGGGCATCAAATTTCAATAAATACAATGGCTTATTGTGATTTTTGATTTGATCCTTACTTTACTAAGTGTTCATATAAGAGAGATTTAGGGCACGATTCGTCATATTCCAAGCAACCTTCGGTGGAATTGTGACATTCTCCATGGAAATTTAGCTCAGCCACGGATAAAGACGAGGGAGCCGGAACGAAAAACTTGTATTTGCCCGGTTTTAATTGTATCGGGCGTGTTAATCCCGAAATGACGACCGTAAAGGACAGGCAATGGCCCGTGTCACAGTTGAAGATTGCATTGACAAGGTAGAGAACCGCTTCGAGCTGGTTCTGCTCGCCAGCCACCGCGCCCGGCTGATTTCCCAGGGTGCCTCGATCACCATCGACCGCGACAATGACAAGAACCCTGTCGTCGCCCTGCGCGAAATCGCCGACGAGACGCTGTCGCCCGATGACCTCAAGGAAGATCTGATCCATTCGCTGCAGAAGCATGTCGAAGTCGACGAGCCCGAGCCCGATCCGGCCAGCATGATCGCCGCCGGCGGTGTTGCCGCAGCCGACAGCGAGGAGCAGGACGACCTGCCGGAGACGATCACCTTCGACCAGATGTCGGAAGAAGAGCTGCTTGCCGGCATCGAGGGCCTGGTGCCGCCGGAAAAGAGCGACGATTATTAAGCGCGCCGGCCGGTTCTGATCCGGAAAAGAGCGACGATTACCAATCGTCAATCTTGCGCCTTTATTGCTTAGGCATATTATTGCCCATGTGTGCGCCAATCGTTGATTGGCGCGCTTTTATTTTTACCGGAGTGGCTTTGGAATGATGCGGCAGTACGAGCTCGTGGAGCGGGTTCAGCAATACAAGCCCGATGCCAATGAAGCACTGCTGAACAAAGCCTATGTCTACGCCATGCAGAAGCATGGCCAGCAAAAGCGCGCGAGCGGCGATCCCTATATTTCCCATCCGCTCGAGGTCGCCGCCATCCTCACCGACATGCATCTCGACGAATCGACGATCGCGGTTGCCCTTCTGCACGACACGATCGAGGATACAACGGCGACGCGCGCCGAGATCGACGAACTCTTCGGCGAGGATATCGGCCGTCTGGTCGAGGGCCTGACCAAGATCAAGAAGCTCGATCTCGTCACCAAGAAGGCCAAACAGGCCGAAAACCTGCGCAAGCTGCTGCTCGCCATTTCTGACGATGTGCGCGTGCTGCTCGTCAAGCTCGCCGACCGTCTGCACAATATGCGCACCCTCGATCACATGTCGGCCGACAAGCGCGCCCGCATTTCCGAGGAGACGATGGAAATCTATGCGCCGCTCGCCGGCCGCATGGGCATGCAGGACATGCGCGAGGAACTGGAGGAGCTCTCCTTCCGGCACATGAACCCCGAAGCCTATGAGACCGTCACGAAAAGGCTGGAAGAGCTCTCCAAGCGCAACGAGGGCATCGTCAAGAAGATCGAGGCCGAGTTGCGCGACCTGCTGGTCGCCAGCGGCCTGACCAGCGCCTATGTCAAGGGGCGGCAGAAGAAGCCCTATTCGGTCTTTCGCAAGATGCAGTCGAAGTCGCTGTCCTTCGAGCAGCTTTCCGACGTCTACGGCTTCCGCCTGATCGTCGAGGACATCCCCTCCTGCTATCGGGCGCTCGGCATCGTCCACACGCGCTGGCGCGTCGTGCCCGGCCGCTTCAAGGACTATATCTCGACGCCGAAGCAGAACGATTACCGTTCGCTGCACACCACCATCGTCGGCCCCTCAAGCCAGCGCATCGAACTGCAGATCCGCACCAAGCGCATGCACGAGATCGCCGAATTCGGCATCGCTGCCCACACGCTCTACAAGGACGGCGCCACCAATGCCGATGGCGACATCCTTTCGCGCGAATCCAATGCCTATTCCTGGCTGCGCCACACGATCGAGGCGC
Organism: Rhizobium sp. M1; assembly: GCF_002531805.1. Taxonomy (NCBI): domain Bacteria; kingdom Pseudomonadati; phylum Pseudomonadota; class Alphaproteobacteria; order Hyphomicrobiales; family Rhizobiaceae; genus Rhizobium; species Rhizobium sp. M1. Next base: position 61,504 of record NZ_NWSW01000007.1, read on the forward strand.
TCGCCGAGGGCGACAGCCCGGAAGAATTCCTCGAACACACCAAGCTCGAGCTTTTCCAGGACCAGGTCTTCTGCTTCACGCCGAAGGGCAAGCTGATTGCCCTGCCGCGCGGCGCCACGCCGATCGACTTTGCCTACGCCGTTCACACCAATATCGGCGACACCACGGTCGGCGCCAAGATCAACGGCCGCATCATGCCGCTGGTGACGCGGTTGGCCAATGGCGACGAAGTCGAGATCATCCGCTCCGGCGTGCAGGTTCCGCCGGCCGCCTGGGAGGAGATCGTCGTCACCGGCAAGGCGCGCGCCGCCATTCGCCGCGCCACCCGCATGGCCATCCGCAAGCAATATGCCGGCCTCGGCCACCGCATCCTCGAGCGCACTTTCAATCGGGCCGGCAAGATCTTCTCGCGCGAGGCGATGAAGCCGGCGTTGCACCGTCTCGGCCAGAAGGACGTCGAGGATGCGATCGCCGCCGTCGGCCGCGGCGAGATGTCCTCGCTCGACGTGCTGCGCGCCGTCTATCCCGACCACCAGGACGAGCGCGTCACTGTCAAGCCTTCCGGCGACGACGGCTGGTTCAATGTCCGCAGCGCGGCCGGCATGATCTTCAAGATCCCCGGCAAGACCAAGGCGGGGGCCGAGGGCGGCCATTCCGAACTCGACGCCGATGTCGATATCGGCCCGATCCGCGGCCTGTCTGGTAATGTCGACGTCAAGTTCGCCTCGACCGGCGCCGTGCCCGGCGACCGCATCGTCGGCATCATGGATCAGAGCAAGGGTATCACCATCTATCCGATCCAGTCGCCGAGCCTGCAGCGCTTCGATGATCAGCCCGACCGTTGGATCGACGTCCGCTGGGACCTCGACGAAGCCAACAAGTCGCGTTTCATGGCGCGCATCATGGTGAATGGATTGAACGAGCCCGGCACGCTCGCCAAGGTGGCCCAGACGGTTGCAAGTCTTGACGTCAATATCCGCCTGCTGAACACCGTACGGGTGGCAGCCGATTTCACCGAAATGATGCTCGAGGTCGAGGTGTGGGATCTGCGTCAGCTCAATCAGCTGCTCGCCCAGATGAAGGAGCTCGACTGCATCGCCACGGTCCGGCGGCTCTACGAATAGGCTTTTGTTAAGCCTGTCACGGCAGCCAACCCGAGAATTTGCACATTTTATGACCGCTTCAAGGTCAAGTCGGCGCATGGAAGTGGCAATGTATGCGTTCCGTGCATGGCTGTCCCCATGTTGCGGGCGGTGGTAATTAACCTTTGCCGGGACTATCTTCTGATCGTCGAAAACGTAAACAGAAGATGAGACAAGGAAATGTTTGATCCTATCAGGAAAATCGCTCGCGCTCTTCGCGCTCCGACCACGCAGGAACGTGAAATGGCCTATCTGAACGGCTCGTTCGATCGTATCGATCTCGAGTTTCGTCAGCGTCAGGTCGACCGCGGTCTGTTCCGCAGCCGCTAATAGCGGATTTATACTTGGATGAGTGGGGGACGTTGCGTTACGAACGCCCCTCGGCATGAGGCCGCTGCTCCGCAGAGAAAATTGAGCGGCTGTTTTGCGGGTGGTATCATTTGCCGCTCTTGTCACGGTGCTGTGCGCTGCACTAAATAGCCGCCATGTTGTTTCGCCGTCGCAAGCCTGCGGGTTTCAAGGAAAAGATGCGGGAGCTTCTGTGGCCCCGAAAAGGTTTCCTTCGCCCGATCCGTTATCTGACAATGCGCATTCTGCGCCTGAGCGCCTCGCCGCATGCGGTTGCGGCCGGCGTCGCCGCGGGCGTCTTCGTCTCGTGGACGCCTTTCATCGGCGTGCATTTCGTCATGGCTTTCGTCATCACCTATTTCCTCTCGGGCAATATGGTGGCGGCCGCCCTCGGCTGCGCTGCCTTCGGCAATCCGCTGACCTATCCCTTCATCTGGGGCATCACCTGGGAGATCGGCCATCTGCTGCTCAGCCGCGAGGATCATCTGGCCGGTCAGGCGGTGGATCTCGCCGCCCTCTTTCACAAGCTGAACTTCACCGAATTATGGAAGCCGGTGCTGGAGCCGATGCTGATCGGCGCCATTCCGCCGGCCGCCGTGACCTCCGTTGCGCTCTATGCGTTGACGTTCTACACCGTGAAGGGGTTTCAGACGCGCCGCCGCACGCGCCTGATGGAGCGGGCGCGCCTGCGTCTGGCGGGGCCGGTTAGCGACATGCCGAGCGTATGAAACCCGTGCAGAATGCTTAAGCGACGGAAGGGTCCGGCATGATCATCGGCATTGGCAGCGATTTGATCGACATTCGCCGTGTCGAAAAATCGATTGAGCGCTTCGGTGAGCGCTTCACCCATCGCTGTTTCACCGAGATCGAACGGGCCCGTTCCGACCGCCGGGCAAACCGTGCCGAATCCTATGCCAAGCGTTTCGCCGCCAAGGAAGCCTGTTCCAAGGCGCTCGGCACGGGCCTCGCCCAGGGTGTCTTCTGGAAGGACATGGGCGTCGTCAACCTGCCGAGCGGCAAGCCGACCATGGTTCTGTCAGGCGGTGCCGCCGCAATCCTCGAATCGATGCTGCCCGCCGGCCACAGGGCCGCCATTCATTTGACAATAACCGATGATTATCCCTTGGCGCAGGCCTTTGTTATCATCGAGGCGTTGCCTGAGAGCCTGTGATCGTGACCTCGGGGAGCGTTGATCGCGACCTCTCGTCGCTTTTGATGTTGTCGCCATTGCCGCAACCGGCCGAAGCCGCTAGAACAGGATGATCTGAAGCCGGTCGGCCTGAATCCTGTTCTGGATTAAAGAATTGGAGCATGATGTTGTCCGAAAGCTGCTGACACTTTTCGGCATCATGCCCTACAGCGCCGCGCGTCTCTTCAGGTGCGCAGAGGACGCCGTAGCACTTTGAATTGCTGCATAATTCCCTAAATCGATATTGGTTTAGGAAATTATGCAGTAAGAGAACGACAGAAAGAATTGCGCCTCTGCGGCGTCTTGAAGGAATAAGACTGCGTGTCCGAAAAAGTCCAAACCAAGCCGAACGCCCTCTGGGAAAATATCAAGGTCATCATTCAGGCGCTGATTTTGGCGATGGTGATCCGAACCGTGCTGTTCCAGCCCTTTACCATCCCGTCCGGCTCGATGATGCCGACGCTGCTCGTCGGCGACTACATCTTCGTCAATAAGTTCGCTTACGGCTATTCGAAATATTCGCTGCCCTTCTCTCCCAATATCTTCAGCGGTCGCCTGTTGGGTTCCGATCCGAAGCGTGGCGACATCGTCGTTTTCCGCTTCCCGCCCAATCCCGATATCGATTACATCAAGCGCTGCATCGGTCTGCCCGGCGACCGCATCCAGGTCACCGACGGCGTGCTCTACGTCAACGGCAAGCCGGTTCCGAAGGTTGCAGACGGCAGCTTCACCTCGGATTACAAGCTCGATCCGGGTGAGGACGTACCGGTCTTCCGCGAAACGCTGGACAATGGCAAGACCTACGACACGCTCGACCAGTCTCCGGTCTCGCGCGGCGACAACACCCGTGAATTCATCGTGCCGGAAGGCCATTATTTCATGATGGGCGACAACCGCGACAATTCCCTCGACAGCCGCTTCGATGTCGGCTTTGTGCCGGCTGAAAATCTCGTCGGCCGCGCCAGCGTCATCTTCTTCTCGCTCGGCAACGACACGTCTTTCCGCGAAATCTGGAAGTGGCCGACCAATATGCGCTGGGACCGCCTTTTCAAGGTTGTTGAATGAGCAAGGCGCAGACGCTTTCTGCGGCGGACCGCGCAAAGCTTGAAAGCCTGATCGGTCATGACTTCGCCGAAAAGGCACGCCTGGATCGCGCGCTGACCCATGCCAGCGCCCGGACGGAAAAGGGCGGCAATTACGAGCGGCTGGAGTTTCTCGGCGACAGGGTCCTCGGACTCTGCATCGCCGAGCTCCTGTTCCGCACCTTCGGCACGGCGGGGGAAGGCGAGCTCTCGGTTCGTCTCAACCAGCTCGTCAGCGCCGAAACCTGCGCTGCGGTCGCCGACGAGCTCAACCTTCACCTCTATATCCGCACCGGCGCCGATGTGAAGAAGCTGACCGGCAAGCGCATGATGAACGTGCGCGCCGATGTCGTCGAAAGCCTGATCGCCGCGATCTATCTCGACGGCGGCCTCGAGGTCGCGCGCCGCTTCATCCTGCGCTACTGGCAGGGCAGGGCGGTCAGGGCCGATGGCGCCAAGCGCGACGCCAAGACTGAGCTGCAGGAATGGTCGCATGCGAAATTCGGCGTCACGCCGATCTATCGGGTTGATGAACGCAGCGGACCGGATCATGATCCACGCTTCAAGGTGACGGTGGAAGTTGCTGGCATAAAGCCGGAAACCGGCGTAGAGCGGTCGAAGCGTGCCGCCGAACAGGTGGCGGCGACCAAGATGCTCGAGCGCGAAGGCATTTGGCAGCAATCGCCTGCCGGAAACTGACGGGACAATGACACAAGAAGAAGATATCGCGGCTGAAGCTGCTGCAGAAACTCATGGCCCGACGCATTCGGGCTTCGTCGCGCTGATTGGCCCGACCAATGCCGGCAAGTCGACGCTGGTCAATCGCCTCGTCGGCGCCAAGGTCTCGATCGTCAGCCACAAGGTGCAGACGACCCGCGCGATCGTGCGCGGCATTGCCATTCACGACAATGCCCAGATCGTCTTCATGGATACGCCGGGCATTTTCAAGCCGCGCCGCCGGCTCGACCGCGCCATGGTGACCTCGGCCTGGGGCGGCGCCAAGGATGCCGATCTGATCATGCTGCTGATCGACAGCGAGCGCGGCCTGCGCGGCGATGCCGAAGCCATCCTCGAAGGGCTCAAGGAGGTCCAGCAGCCGAAGATTCTGGTGCTGAACAAGATCGACCGCGTCAACCGCGAGGATCTGCTCGCGCTGGCCGCGAGCGCCAACGAGAAGATCGCTTTCGAACGCACCTTCATGATCTCGGCCGAAAACGGCTCCGGCTGCGACGACGTCATGGACTATCTGGCAGCGACCCTTCCTGAAGGGCCGTGGTACTATCCGGAAGACCAGATCTCCGATCTGCCGATGCGTCAGCTCGCCGCCGAGATCACCCGCGAGAAGCTGTTTCTGCGGCTCCACCAGGAGCTTCCCTATTCCTCGCATGTCGAAACGGAGAAGTGGGAAGAGCGCAAGGACGGCTCGGTGCGCATCGAACAGGTCATCTATGTCGAGCGCGACAGCCAGAAGAAGATCGCGCTCGGCAAGGGTGGGGAAACCATCAAGGCGATCTCGACGGCGTCCCGCAAAGAATTGTCGGAGATTCTCGAACAGCAGGTTCACCTCTTCCTGTTCGTCAAGGTCCGCGAAAATTGGGGCGACGATCCCGAGCGGTTCCGTGAGATGGGTCTCGATTTTCCGAAATAGCGGTGGCAAGGATTTCATCGGGCAGACGCCAGTCCCTTGTTTCCTTGGAAAAAACCCGCTTCGTTGCGGAACGAATCCATGGCTTTGCGCATTCCCTGCTCGACGGTGCGTCGATGAGGGGCCGCCGGTTTGTTAAGACCGCGGGAGCAGGCATGGCAACGTCGAGACCCATCCATTCCTTCAAGACCCCTTGCGAGCAATGTCCCTTGCGGCCCCTGCCGCATTTCAGGGAGTTCAGCCGCGACGAGCTGGAATTCGTCTCCCGCTTCAAGCGCGGCGAGCTCGCCGTCGATGCCGGTTCCACCATCCTCGTCGAGGGCGCACACAGCGCCCATCTTTTCACCGTGCTTTCCGGTTGGGGCTTCCGCTACAAGATGCTGGAAGACGGCCGCCGCCAGATCCTGAATTACATCATGCCGGGCGACCTGATCGGCCTGCAGGGAACGATTGCCGGCGAGATGCAGCATTCCATCGAAGCGCTTTCACCGGTTTCCCTCTGCGTCTTCGAGCGCGACAGGCTGATGACGCTTTATAACAAGCACCCCTCGCTCGCCTTCGACATCACCTGGATCGCCGCGCGCGAGGAGCGGATATTGGATGAACATCTCCTCAGCATCGGCCGCCGCACAGCACTGGAAAGAGCGGCCTATCTGCTCGCGTTCCTGTTTGAGCGCGGCAGGAAGCTCGATCTTTTCAACGGCCGCAAGTTCATCCCCATCACCCAGCAGCACATCGCCGACACACTCGGTCTTTCCATCGTTCACACCAACAAGACTTTGAAGAAGCTCAGCGGACGGGGATTGATCCGCTGGCAGGAGCGCGGCTGCGAGGTGCTGAACGGTGAGGAACTGATGGCGATCGCCGGCTGGGATGGGCTTGGAGAGGGCAAGCGCCCCTTCATCTGAAGCATGGCGCGCAAAAGTGGGCCGCGATCTTGCGATAAGGACCTACGCGAAAAAAGACCTGAAGCGCGAGGTGTGAGCGGAAGGTTGCGGTGCGCTCCACGGCTATCCGACAGATGCGGCATGGGCGTGCGGAAACGCACAGCCGGCCTGTCTATGTCTTTTTTAAATGCGCATTAGCATCTGGCGAAATAAGGTCGGCCCTCGTCTTTCCTCCGATTTGATTCTTATTGGCCGGACAGAAAAATGGTTTATTCAGAAGTGGTGGCGGAATTCACCGATAGCGTGCCATGCGGGGCACCGGAGGGCAATGATGTTGGCGAAACGGCCGGGGCGCTGCGACAGGCGCTCGACGAGGGGCATGGAATCATGAGCGCAAACCGTGTTCTGGTTCTTGAGGACAGTCTGATCATCGCCATGGAGGCGGAGGATATTCTGCGCCTGGCCGGCGTCGACGGCATCGATATCGTCGGCAGCCTCGAACAGGCGAGGGCGGCGATTGCTGCGGAAAGCTATGATTTCGCCCTTCTCGACGTCAACCTCGGTGAGGGCATGAGCTTCGGATTTGCCCGCCATCTTCTCGATGTCGGCATCCCCTTCGGCTTCGTCAGCGGCTATTCCGATATACGCGATTTCCCGCCCGACCTGCAGCATATACCGCTTCTGGTGAAGCCTTTCGACGAGAAGGCGATGTGCGAATTCCTGCAGAGGCTTCTTCCGGCCGCGGCTTGACCCGGCCGGACGCCGAAAGCACGCTGTAACACTTTGAATTACTGCATAATTCCCTAATTCGATTTCGATGGCGGGAATTATGCGGTAGGATGGAATCGTCAGCCGCAGGGACTTCTTTCGATGCAGTGGCAGGACCACGCGATCATTCTGGGCGTCAAGCGCCACGGTGAGACGAGCGTCATCGCCGAGGTGATGACGCGTGATCGCGGCCGCCATCTCGGCCTGGTGCGTTCCGGCCGCTCTCGCGCCATGCAGCCGGTGCTGCAGCCGGGCAATGCGGTGGAGGTTATCTGGCGTGCCCGGCTTGACGAACATCTCGGCGAATTCCGGGTCGAACCGGTGACGCTGCGCGCCGCGCGCCTCATGGAAACGGCGACCGCCGTCTACGGCGTCCAGGCAATGGGCGCGCTGCTGCGGCTGCTGCCGGAGCGCGACCCGCATCCGCATCTCTTCGACGCGCTGGAGGTCATCCTCGATCATCTGCACAATCCGGCCGATGCCGGCGAACTCTTCGTGCGTTTCGAGCTGGCGGTGCTCAACGATCTCGGCTTCGGTCTCGATCTTGCCGAATGCGCGGCAACCGGCGACCGTTCCGATCTCGCCTATGTCTCGCCGAAATCCGGCCGCGCCGTCAGCCGCAGCGCCGGTGCGCCGTGGGCGGACAAGATGCTGCTCCTGCCGCCCTTCCTCGGCGCCGAAGGCAATCAGGCGGCGGACTTCGACAGCCTTTCAGCCGCATTCCGTCTGACGGGTTTCTTCCTGCATCGCCATGTCTACGAGCCGCGCGGCATGGAGGCTGCGGCCGCGCGTGACGGTTTCGTCCAGGCCGCACTCAAGGCGCTCAATCCAGCCTTGCGGACGCTTTCCGGTCCAAACGACGTCTCCGCCTGACCTCGTTTTTTACTGCTGCAAAACATCCTCCGGATTTGGCGGTTTACCCGCCTGGGAGCTCTTCCTATGTCTTGAAGGGCTGCCAACCACGGAGGTAACTCATGCTGACCAAGACCGCATCACCGACGACGATCACGCTCTGGAACGGCCGCGAAATTCCGCGCCTCGGCATGGGATGCTGGGCGATCGGCGGCCCATTCTTCGCCGGCGACACGCCGCTTGGCTGGGGTGAGGTCGATGACGACGAATCGGTGGAAGCAATTCATCGCGCCATCGCCCTCGGCATCCGCTTCTTCGACACCGCCTCGAATTACGGCGCCGGCCATTCGGAGGAGGTGCTCGGCCGGGCAATCGGCAATCGTGACGATATCATCGTCGCCACCAAATTCGGCTTTGCCACCGATCCGGAAACGAAGCAGGCAATCGGCGCCTTTGCCGATGAGGTTTTCATCCGCCGCTCCGTCGAGACATCGCTGCGCCGTCTCAAGCGCGACCGCCTCGATCTCTTGCAATTCCACCTCAATGATTTTCCGCTGGAGCAATCGGATGCCGTCTTCGATACGCTGGAGGCGCTGCGTGCCGAAGGCAAGATCGATGCCTTCGGCTGGAGCACCGATCATCCCGATCGCGCCGCCCGCCATGCCGGGCGCAAGGGCTTTGTCTCGATCCAGCATACGATGAACGTCTTCGAGCCGGTGCCGGAGATGATCGCCGTGGCCGAGCAGAAGGGCCTGATCTCGATCAATCGCGGTCCGCTGGCCATGGGACTGTTGACCGGCAAGTTCACCGCCGACAAGGCGGTCGGCGCCAAGGATGTCCGCGGCGCAGCGCTCGAATGGATGGTTTACTTCAAGGACGGGCGCATGGCCCCGGAATTTGCCGCAAGGCTCGATGCCGTCCGCGACCTTCTCAAATCAGGCGGCCGCACGCTGACGCAGGGTGCGCTCGCCTGGCTCTGGGCAAGGTCGCCGCGCACCTTCCCCATTCCGGGTTTCCGCACCGTTGCCCAGGTGGAGGAAAATGCCGGCGCGCTGGAAAAGGGACCGTTGCCGACCGGTGTCATGGCGGAGATCGATGCTGCACTCGGGCATGCATGAGAGGCGGTGAATCTGCCCCAAGGCTCCCTCATTCCTGTGCCTGTCACAGGAATCCTGCCACCGCGCGTCTGCGCGGTGACTGACCCAATGCAAATTTGAAAAAAAGACTTACGCGCCCAAGGACTTGGGCGCACTGGATTCCTGTGACGAGCACAGGAATGCGCATGTGACCTACCTTCGGGCACGAACCTTCAAGGCCAAGCCCTCCGGCCTCTCCGCGATGATCTTCACCGCATCGCCGATCGTGATCCTGCCGCTGCCGCGCGGCGTGACGTTCCAGCCGAACAGCGGGCCGGGCACGCGCCGGTCGGCCGACATGCGGATGCGGCCCATGGCCGGCATCGGGTTTGCCACCTCGCGTGACCCGGTCAGCTGGTCCTGCGTCGTCATGATGCAGCGCGAGCAGGGTTTGACGAGATCGAAGCGGATGCCGGCGATCTCGATCGCCGCCCAACGATCCTCCGGCCAGGCCTCGTCGGTGTCGATGACGATATTCGGTCGGAAACGCTCCATGCCGACGCTGCCTTCGCCATGGGCGGCGAGATCGGCGTTCAGTGCCTGCAGCGAGCCGGTCGTCGTCACCAGGATCTGGTAGCCGTCGGTAAAGCTCACCGGCGTGCCTTCGCCGGCCCATTCGGCATTCGCCGTCCGTTGTGCCTGTCCGTCGAAAAATACCAGCCGCACCTCGCGGCGGAGCCATTCGGACAGCTGGCGATTGCTCTCTGCATCGGCGACGGCGGCGCTGACGGTCGATTTCCACACGCTCACATCCATGCGGATATCAGGCCGGGGCGGCGGCACCGATATCTCGGGCTTGCCCTGCATCAGCAGCCGGAAGGCGCCTGCCTCCGGCCGTATTTCGATACGCGCGAGATCCGGCAGTTCGCGCTGGGTGATGAAGTGGCCCTGCGGGTCGGTGATCATCGCCCGCCGGTCGCCGGGAAGCCCATAGGCGTCAATATCGGCGGCGGGCAGCGCAATGGCGCGAGCGCTCTTGAGCGGGTAGATGAAGAGGTCGCTGACACGCATGCCGTTCTCCTAAATTTCGTCCATGAATGCCGAGAGAAAATCACGCAGACTTTGGTCACGCGCAGCTGCCAGCCGGCGGCCGGTCTCGGTCTGGAACCCTTCCGCCAGTTTGAACAGCTTCGTCTGGAAATGGTCAATGGCATAACGCTTGTCGTCGAGAGGACGGTTCGTTGCCGCCGGGTCGAACGGATCATAGAGCCCGGATCCCATTCGTCCGCCGATATAGAAGCAGCGCGCGACGCCAACCATGCCGATTGCGTCCAGTCGGTCGGCATCCTGCAGGATCTTCGCCTCGATCGTCCGCGGCGTCACCCCGGCGGAGAAACTGTGAGCGGTGACGGCATGCGCCACGGCGCCGATATCCGCCGCGCTCCAGCCGAGTTCGGCCAGGATCACTGAGGCTTTTTCCGCCGCCAACGCCGATGCTTTGGCCCGCAAGGGGGAATTCTTTTCGACCGCGACGCAGTCGTGCAGCAGCACGGCAGCGGCGAGGATGCGTCCGTCTCCGCCTTCGCCCGCATGGATGCGCATGGCGTTTCTGAAGACGCGCAGGATATGGGCGAGATCGTGTGAACCGTCGTCGCCTTCGGCCGCATGCGCAATCAGCGACGCTGCGAGCGTCTCATGAGGGGAGAAGGCTTCGGCCTTGAACATTGCGCCACCTGTTATTGGGGAAAATCGTCCATAGCGCACCGGCCGAAAGCGAGGCTCCCGGGAGGCGGCGCGGCTACGAAGAGCTGCAGAACACGGAGCCGGTTTTGTAGCGGCTTGCCGTGCGAGTCGCAATCACGAGGAGTTCGGCGCTGACCTCAGGAGAAGTCTGTCGCACCGTCGCTTCCCGGCGGCATGGAGAGAAGGTGCGGCACGTCGCGAGCGGGGCGCGGCGGACTGATGTGATAGCCCTGGATCTCGTCGCATTCCTCGCATTGCAGCGCCAGCTGGGCGGCCGTCTCGACGCCTTCGCCGGATTGATATTCGGTTGCAGTGCAGCAGGCGCACGCGCGGTCCGAACCCCGTGTTTTTACATTAAAAACCGCTGAAATATCGGTGATGCTGGCGACAAAGAGCCGATCTGGCAGTCATCCGTTAATGCCCGTCAATCTTTATTAATGAGAAGTTAACAACTTATTGACGCACTGCGCAAATCAGTTTAACCACCGAGTCACTCGTAATTTTCAGCTCTCGTATTGCGTACAAACACCACCGGCAAAAGGCGGTGAATGGAGGTTTGTATGACCCGCACCACATCCGTTTCAGATACTTCATATGCATATCTTGCGACACTTTCGCGGCTCGATTCCAATGGTGACGGCGTGCTCAGCCGCGGCGAACGTGCCGCCGACGAGAAGCCCGGTATCATCAAGCAACTGCTGGAAGACGACACGGCCAGCGACACGCAGCCGAAATTTTCCGGCAGCCTGATTGCGCTGATGATGGACACGCGCGACACCGCCACGACGAGCAGCATTGCCGTTCCCTATCCATTGCAGCAGACTGCGCCGACGACCGGCGATCAATCCGACGATCTTTACCGCAACACCTACGGCCAGTTCGATTTTGACGCCGTCGCCTGACGGCGGCTGAATTCAGGTGATCTGCAAGCCGGCCGTTGGCCGGCTTTTTCGTTGGATGGTCCGCAGAGGAACACCTTCCGGGCTGACACGTTCAGAAGGACAACCGGAGGGAAGGAGATCTCCATGAAAGCCATGCGCATCATCGCCGCCCTGAGCCTGCTTGCGATTGCCCTGCCGGCAGGTGCTCAGGACAAGCAGACGGCGGTCGCCAATTTCGTCGGCAAGGACGGCAAGGAAACCGGCCGCGCCCAGCTGACCGCCGCCGCCAATGGCGGCGTGCTGATCGAAGTGGAGATATCGGGACTGCCGGCGAATAAATGGGTGGCCTTTCATGTTCACGAGACCGGCCGCTGCGATGCGGCCACCCATCACGAATCGGCAGGCGGCCATTTCAACCCGGACTCGGCCGAGCACGGGATTCTGGCGGCCAAGGGACCTCATCCCGGCGATATGCCCAATCAGTATGTCGGACAGGACGGCGTGTTGAGAGCCCAGATATTCGACGCCATGGTGACGCTTGACGGCAAGAAGGATGGCATCCGCGGCCGCGCATTGATGGTGCATGCCAATTCGGACGATTATCGCAGCCAGCCCTCCGGTGATGCCGGGGAGAGACTTGCCTGCGGCGTCGTTCAATAGGCCGACAACCCCCGCGCAGCAATGTTTCACTGCCGCGTCGGCTTTTCGGCCGTCGCGGTGCCGTTGGACCTTTTTCTCGGCACGGAATTTGAATCGTCCCGCAAAGCGGCCGGATCGTCCTTTTCGTCGAAGGCAAGTTTTACCCGCTTCACCATGTCACGGCTGACCTGCCACCAATCACCGGTCTTCGCCCAGTAGCGCAGCGTTAACGATATTGTGCTGTCACCGAGGCTGTCGATGAAAACGCTGGGTGCCGGTGACGGCAGCACCCTGGGATTGCCCTTGGCAATGCCCATCAACGTCTCCATCGCCAAATCAAGATCATCCCCACGAGAAATGCTGACCTTGAGGTCGTTCTGCCGCGTGGGTTCGCGGCTGAAGTTGGTGATCGGCGTGTTCCACAGCGTCGAATTCGGCGCCAGCCGATAGAGCCCGTCGCCGGTTCTGAGTTCTGTCGCAAACAGCCCGATCTCGCGCACCGTGCCGGCCACGCTGCTGGTCTCGATATATTCGCCGACGCGGAACGGTCTGAGGATCAGCAGCATGATGCCGGCCGCAATATTCTGCAGCGTCCCTTGCAGCGCCAGCCCGATCGCCAGGCCGGCCGCGCCGAGGGCGGCGATGATCGAGGCGGTCTGGACGCCGAATTGGCCGAGCACGGTGATGAACACCAGGATCAGCAGTGCATAGCGGATGACATTGGTGAAGAAGCGCGCCAATGTCTCGTCGATGCCATGGATGCGCGACAGGCCTTCATAGGCCCAGCGGCTGACGAAGCCGGCCAGCGTCCAGCCGACGACGAGCAGGATCACCGCTCCGAGGATGGAGAAGGAATACTGGACTGCGAGCGCGCTTGCCTGGCTGAGCGCCGTGCGGGTGGCAAGAAGGACGTCGGCTGCTTGTTGTTCCATGATTTGGCCCTGCGGATTGTGCGTGGTCGAGGGCAAGATGGAGCGGCCGGCGGCAGCGTCAACCGCAGGCGGCGTCCCGAATCCCAAGCAAGAAGGGCGCATTGCCGTCGGCATCTGCGCCGCGCCCGATTGCCCGTACGGCCGCGACCAGCCGGCCGCCGCGGTCAAGCAAGGTGTCGCCGATCTCGATCAGCCGGGTGTTCGGCGTCGCGAAGGGCGAAGCGGCGCGCAGCCGCCGTGCCAGCTCTTCCTCGCTCTGATCCGGTGCGAGCGACAATGCGGCGATGAGAGCGGCCGCCGGGGATCGCGACACGCCCATCCAGCAATGGATGAGCAGCGGCGTCTCCTGCCGCCACGATGCGGCAAACTCGATAATCCCCTGCACATGCGTTTCATCGGGCGCCACGAGACCGCCGGTGCCCTTGAACGTGATGTCGTTCATTGCAAGCGTCAGGTGGCGCTCGGGCGCGATCACGCCCGGCCGGTGAAAAGCCTGTTCCCTGGCGATCAGGCTGATCATGTCGCGGGCCTTGTGGCGCACCGCCATTTCGGCGATGCGTGACAGCGGCGAGACGACGATGAAGCTCACGATCCCATCTCCCGCTCGGCCTCGATCGCCGCGAAACGCTCGCAGAACAGCCGCTGCGCTTCCACTGCCGGCAGCGGTTCGATCATCAACATTTCCCTGCTGACCCCGCGCGGCTGGCCGAAGAATTTTTGCGCCTCGGCCGGCGTGAAACCGGCAAGCACCGTCGCCTCGAAATAGGCGGCAACCGTGTCGGCCTTCTTGATCCGCTCCTTGAGCTCGCGCGTGGGATGCGGCGGCAGGCCGAAGCGCAGGTGTATGGCCGCCTCCAGCCGCATTTCCACCGTCTTGTAGCCGCCGCCGACCACCGATTTGAACGGCGAGATCATGTCTCCGATCACATATTCCGGCGCGTCGTGCAGCAGCGCCATCAGGCATTCCTCCGGCCGGGCATTGTTGAAGCGGCGGAAAATATCTTCGACGACGAGACTGTGCTGCGCCACCGAAAAAGCATGATCGCCCGATGTCTGGCCGTTCCAGCGGGCGACGCGCGCGAGCCCATGGGCGATGTCGGCGAGTTCGACATCGAGCGGCGAGGGGTCGAGCAGGTCGAGCCTGCGCCCGGACAGCATGCGTTGCCAGGCGCGCGGAGCCTTAGTCGTCACGCGCTGGCCTCGTCGGCGCTGGTGGGGAAGGCAAGGCCGGACCATTGCGGCAGGGTGAGAGAAACCGGTGTTTCGCCGGCCAGCAGCGGCGTGCCTTCCGACATCGCGGCGCCGGCGCGGTCGATGCGCACGATCGCAAGTCCGCTGCCGCCCTCGACGGAACCGAGTGTCCCCACAGGCTTGCCGGCAGCAGTGATCGCAGTGCCCGTCCCGGGCAGAGCCGTTGCGGCGGATACCGTGACGACGCGCCGGCGCGCGGTGCCGCGGTGCTGCATGCGCGAAACCACTTCCTGTCCGACATAGCAGCCCTTTTTGAAGGAGAGGCCGCCGTTCAGATCCATCAGCACGTCATGCGGAAAGGCATCCTGCAGCGCGAAGTCCGATCCCGATATCGCAACGCCGTGGGCGATGCGCAACGCGTCGTAGAGCGCCTCAGCGCCATCACCGTGCCGCCCCGGCCGGCGGGTCAGCGTGATGCCGGCCTTGGCGAAGCGGCTGTCCCGGACGCCTTGGCTGTCCCGGACGCCCTGGCTGTCCCGGACGGCCTCGGCGTCGCTGATGCCATCGGCATCTTCGCCCCAGCAAACGCTGATGCCTTCTTCGGCGACGGGCGCAAGCGTGACGGCGGCCCGCAGCCTGTATATCGTCAGCCGCTTCATGAGCCCGTCACGCTGGCCGGCATCGGTTTCGATCACATAGCCGTCGCCGTCCTGCCAGATCATGAAGTCGAACAGGATCTTGCCCTGCGGCGTCAACAGCGCCCCGGGCCGCGCCTCGTCTGAAGCAAGCGAGGCGATATCGGTGGTGATCAGGTTCTGCAGGAAGGATTGAGCGTCCGCGCCGCCGACGGAGAGCAATGAGCGGTCTTTCAGGAATACGGATGGCATGGCGGAACCTGTCGCGTTGGTCATCGCTCAGAGGTATGACTTCATAAGGTGGATCGCAAGCGCCATGCGGCTTGCGTGGGGCGTCAGTCGCCTGCCGTGAAGAATTTCCATTTGCCGTCGGGCGTAATGCCGAGGCGATAGAAATTATATCCGCCGAATTCCTGCATATCGGAGAGATCGCCGGCGGTGACGATGCGCAGCAGTTCGACGCGTTCCGGCGGCGTCAGCGACTTCAAGTCTTTCTCGGCGAAATAGGGCCAGACATACATGTCTTCGGCTGTGCCCTGGCCGACATGCACGAAGCCGGTCGAGACGATGTCGAGCATGATGGCGAGGATTTCGTCCCCATCGGGATCGCCGGAAAGATCCTTCAGCGTGCCGATCGGATCGTCTGTGGGCTCGCCGACGGTCACCTGCGTCTGTTCTGCGCCGGCGCCCATCAGCGGCCGCAGCCGTTCGAGATCGCCGGAGGCGGCCGCTTCGACGATCTGCTGGCGCATCTTGCGCACCGGCTCGGGCGCCTTGCTGATGTCGTGGATCACCTCGACGGGCTTGGAATTGTCCTGCGCGCCCGGCGTTTTGTCGACACCCTGGCTGTTCTGGCTGTTGACCAGCGGATCGGCCATGGGAACGCCGGGGGTTGTGTCGCCCTGCGGCTGGCTCTGCCCCTGGGCGTTTCCCTGTGCCGGCTGATCGTTCGGCTGGCCGGGGATCTTGTGCAGTTCGGAAAGCGCATAGGCCGAGGGCGCAAGGGCGAGACTGCCGGCGGCAAGGCTGAATGCAAGCATCACCGGCGCGAGCGGAATTCGCGAAACTTTCTCTTTACCGATGCGCATCGAACTCTCTGATAATAATTATTGCAGGGTGCGGTTGGCGGAGAATTCGCCGGCAAGCATACGGTCGCGCAGCGAATCGAGCAGAGCTTCGGCGCTGCTTTCCCCATGCAATCTAATGGTCTCGCGCAGTGCATGCGCGATGGCGGCATCAGCGATGATCTCAGGCTCGATCCCGTCAGCCATGCCGTCGGCCCAAGCCTCGTTCTGGTACTCCAGAGCCGCCTGCATCTTTTCGTGGACGATCATGTCGTCGATCTCGTTGAGGCTTGCTTCCATTGTCTTTTCCTCAGAACTTCTCATCTCTTACTGCACCGTTAACAACACTAACAGCCTTTTCCCAAAACGACACGTCCGCATGCGAAAACAGGTTAATTAAACGTCAATTTCCAAAGCGCGAGGTAATTTCTGTGGCAAGTGTTGCACCTTCGTTACGGTAGCGCTCTTCTGCCACGATGGCCGCCGGGGTGCAATCCGTATAGACCGAGGCGAAGGCGCGATAGCCGCGATTGAAGGCTGCAGTGAGCCTTTCCTTGCGTGGCGGTTCGTTGCCGGCCTCCGAATCGAGCAGCTGCTGCATGCCCTTTCGCCACTCATCACCGCCCGCCGCCTTGCAGAGGGTTCTCAGATAATGCACCGAACCCAGCACTTCAGCGAGCCGCGCCAGTTTGTCGTCATAGGGTACGATCGCGGCCGGCGGCGCAATCTCCTCCTCCTGTGGAGGCGGCGTGTTCTTGCCCTGAGCCATGGTGGGGCCGGCGAGCACGAGCAGGGACAGGACAACGCGTCGAACGGGAATCATGCTCCCAGTTGATACGTTGAGCATGACGGCAACAAGGCGCGCTTGAAAGTTTCCACTTCTATTCGCCGCCCGCCAGAGCATGATGCCGAAAAGTGTCAGCGGTTTCGGATGACATCATGCTCTAACTTTTAATTCAGAACAGGATGATTATCGGCCGGTTGGCCTATTATCATCCTGTGCCAGCCGTTCCGCGCATTCGAGCACGCTCTGCGGCACGGGCAGTCGCCGAATCTCATCCACCGTGTACCAGCCCAGCGCCGCTGCATCGTCGGCGGCCTCCGCCACCATGTCCCGGTCGGCCTCGACGCGAAAGACCGACAGGAAGAAATGGCTCTTGATGCTGCCGTCCGGCCCATGCGTCTTCAGGTCATAGGTCGAAAACAGCCGCGGATTATGTACCGGGATGCCGGTTTCCTCGCGGAATTCCCGCAGCGCCGTCTGCTCCGGCGTTTCGCCCGGCTCGGCGCGCCCACCTGGAAAGGCATACATGTCGGCGGAAGGCGGGTTGCGTCGCAACACCAGCAGGAATCGCCCGTCGCGTTCGAGAATGGCGGAGGAGGCGGCGTTGGCGGTGGAGATCATAAGACTGCCCTCGTTGTGACGATCGATTCTATCGCATGGACCGATTGTTGCATGCCGCCGCTGCCTGGCTTCCGCAATTTTCGTGTGGGCCGGCTCGGAAGACAAGGCCCGGAAGGCGGTGCAGCGGTTCCCGAGATGAAGCCATGTGTGCGACAAAGATTCCAGCGCTTTAGCTTTTTGGTCGCGGCATGTTCTTGAAAACCGCTGCACAGTCTTGCGCGGCATGCTCCGGGTGCCTTGACCGGACTCGGACCGGGTGCAAAGACAGGCCGATGTGTGGACGTTTCGCCCTGACAAGTTCCAGCGCAGAGCTGAGCAATTTCCTCTCCGGTGTCGATCTCGACGATTTTCCGGCGCGCTACAACATCGCCCCAACGCAGCCGATCCTCGTCGTTATAGCAGGTGAGGGCAGGGAGCGAGGCAGCAATCTGGCCGACCGGCGCGCGGTGTTGGTGCGCTGGGGTTTTACCCCGGCCTGGGTCAAGGACCCGAAGGAATTTCCGCTGCTGATCAATGCCCGCGCCGAGACGGCGATCGGCAAGGCCTCGTTTCGGGCGGCGATGCGTCATCGCCGCGTGCTCATTCCGGCCTCGGGTTTTTATGAATGGCATCGTCCGCCGAAGGAAAGCGGCGGCAAGCCGCAGGCCTATTGGATCAGGCCGCGCCACGGCGGGATCGTCGCCTTTGCCGGGCTGATGGAAACCTGGTCCTCGGCCGATGGCTCGGAGGTCGATACCGGCGCGATCCTGACGACGTCGGCCAATGCGGGCATCTCGGCGATCCACGATCGCATGCCTGTCGTCATCAAGCCGGAGGACTTCTCGCGCTGGCTCGATTGCAGGACGCAGGAACCGCGTGAGGTGGCCGACCTGACGCAGCCCGTTCAGGACGATTTCTTCGAGGCCGTACCGGTCTCCGACAAGGTCAACAAGGTTGCCAATATGGGGCCCGATCTGCAGGAGCCGGTCGTCATCGAACGGCCGCTCAAGGCACCCGAGAAGCAAAGGCCGAATAACGGCCAGCTCAGCTTTTTCTGAAACGCTATCGGCCGCTTCCGGCACGGCGGCCTGTTCGGCTCATTCGCGATGTCACGGCATGTCGCGCAAAAAGCGTGTAGCGGTTTTGCGGCAACGACATGCCTGAGAACAAAGACCTATAGCGCAAGAAACGAATCCGCAAGATCACGACGCTTTAGAAACATGCCGCAGTCTTGGGGCAACGGCATGTCGGAAACTGGAAGGTGAAGCGCAGATGACGGCAGTTCGAAGCTCGGCGCTTCAGGCGGATTTCTTGACGCTCTCCGGCTTGTTCTTTGCCATCAGCGATGCCGCGGCAACGGCCTTGAGGCCGACAGGGCGATAGTTGGCGGCGAGGTCCGGCTTGGCCGTCTGCTGTTCGCCGGTACTGCTCTTCTTCGAAGTCACGGATACTCTCCTTTACGTGGTTCTTCCCTGGATATTTTATTTTTGCAGTTTCGCCAGAAATAGCGACAAATCGGCGGCGTCGCTTATCAGGAATTGTGAACGCCCACCATAATTCGCGAGGCTTAACTGAAGCCTACGTTGGTTAATACTTACTGAAAGAAGCGGTTCCAAAAAAACTGCACAGCCGTTTTCCCCGGGGAAGCTCATGGCTTCCCCGGAAGAAGCGCACGTTTTCCGGGAATCTGCGAGAACGAGGGGAGCAGCATTTCCAGGGGAGAGAGGCCAGGAAATGCTGGAAGGTCAGATGTGACGGCCGATATCGTCGTCGCCGACGCCGGGCTCCTCGATCGTCAGCGTCCCATATTTCCGCCGCCATTTCCGCGCGCCGAAGGGAAGCGATACAAGGTAGGCGGCAACGGTAAACACCATCACCTCCCAGGTGTAGCTCATCAGCAGAGCCACATAGAGTACGACGCCGAGCATCATCGGCAGCACGAGATCGCGCCGCAGCCGGTTGCCATCCGATTTGCCCGACCAGACCGGCAGCCGGCTGATCAGCAGGAAGGCGATGAACACGGTGTAGATCGACGAGATATAGGCGAAGGTGCGGTCGGTCGCGAGCCCGAGGAAACCGAGATAGACCGGCAGCAACACCAGCATGGCGCCGGCCGGCGCCGGCACGCCGACGAAATATTCCGACTGCCAGCTCGCCTTGTTCTCGCGTTCGGCCATGACATTGAAACGGGCAAGGCGCAGTCCGGCGGCGATCGCATAGATCAGCGCCGCGATCCAGCCGAGCGAGCGCGCCTGGTCGAGCGCGAAGACATAGACGACGAGGGCGGGTGCGACGCCGAAATTGACGATGTCGGCAAGCGAATCCATCTGCGCCCCGAACTTCGAGGTCGCCTTCATCAGCCGTGCGACGCGCCCGTCGATGCCGTCGAGGAAGGCGGCGACGAGCACCATGGCGACGGCGAGCTCGTAGCGATTCTCGAAAGCAAGCCGGATGCCGGTCAGCCCGGCGCAGATCGCCAGAATGGTGATGAGGTTCGGAAAGACGAGACGGAGCGGGATTTCGCGCAGACGCGGGCCGCGGGCGGAATCATCCGGACCATTGGGCTCGAAGGGCGGAAAAGGCGTTTCCATATCGCGTTCCAATCTAAACCTAGCTGCGGCGGCTGATGACGGGACCCTTGGCGGAGGCGAATTCGGCGATGACGGTTTCTCCGGCGATCGCCGTCTGGCCGAGCGAGACACGTGGCGCCGCACCGGCGGGCAGGAAGACGTCGAGCCGGGAGCCGAAACGGATCAGCCCGAAGCGCTCGCCGGCATCCACCGGCTCGTTGGGGTTTACCCAGCAGAGGATACGCCGCGCCACGAGGCCGGCGATCTGGACAACGCCGATTTGGCCGTGGCGGGTTTCGATCACCAGGCCGTTGCGCTCATTGTCCTCACTGGCCTTGTCGAGCTCGGCGTTGACGAAGCTGCCGGAGCGGTAGTTGATGCTGACGATGCGCCCGCGCATCGGCGCCCGGTTCACATGGCAGTTGAAGACGTTCATGAACACCGAGATGCGCAGCATCGGCTCGGAGCCGATGTCGAGCTCGGCCGGCGGGGTCACCATCTGGATCGCCGAGACCCTGCCGTCGGCGGGAGAAATCACCAGATCGTCGTCCTGCGGGGTCACGCGCTCGGGATCGCGAAAGAAATAGGCGCACCACAGCGTGAAGATCATGCCGATCCAGAAGAGCGGCTTGAAGATCCATCCGAGGATCAGCGATGCGACGAAGAAGGCGGCCACGAAGGGATAACCCTCCTTGTGCACGGGGACGATCGTGTTGCGAACCGTGTTGAACAGGCTCATGGCTGCCGGTCTCCTTGCGTTGTCGTTTTTTGCTGGTTAGCGAAAAACCGCCTCCGGGGCAATGCTGCGGCCTCGACCCCCGTTCGACTGCCGGGGTTCTGAACAACAAAAGCCTGTACCGGCGTCTGGTTCCCCAATCAGTTGGCCGGCGTAAGCCGCGCGATCACGCCCATATCGTCGCTTTCGCGCACCTGTTTCAGGTGCTCCTCGGCCTGCGTGGCCTCGCGCTGGCGGTTCCACATCGAGGCATAGAGACCGTTTTTATCAAGCAATGCGGCATGCGTTCCGCGCTCGGCGATCTCGCCGCTTTTCAACACGATGATCTCGTCAGCGCTGATGACGGTGGATAGCCGGTGGGCGATGACCAGCGTCGTCCGGTTCTTCGAAACCACGTCGAGCGCCGTCTGGATTTCCCTTTCCGTCGTCGTGTCGAGCGCCGAGGTCGCTTCGTCGAGGATGAGAATCGGCGGCGCCTTGAGGATGGTACGGGCGATCGCCACCCGCTGCTTCTCGCCGCCCGAAAGCTTGAGCCCGCGCTCGCCGACTTTGGTTTCGAAACCCTCTGGCAGCATTTCGATGAAATGCGCGATCTGCGCCACCTCGGCCGCGGCAAAGACCTCGCTATCGCTGGCCGACGTGCGGCCGTAGCGGATGTTGTAGGCAACGGTGTCGTTGAAGAGCACGGTATCCTGCGGCACCATGCCGATCACCGAGCGCAGGCTCTTCTGCGTCACCGTGCGGATATCCTGGCCGTCGACCGTGATCGTGCCGCTCTGGATATCGTAGAAACGATAGAGCAGCCGCGACAGCGTCGATTTGCCCGCACCCGACGGGCCGACGACGGCGACCGTCTTGCCGGCCGGCACGTCGAAGGAAATCCCCTTGAGGATCGGACGGGCCGGGTCGTAGGCGAAGTGCACGTCCTTGAAGGAGATCGCGCCCTGGCCGATCCTGAGTTCTGTCGCATCGGGCGCGTCCTTGACCTCGGCCTTCACCTCCAGGAGATCGAACATCTGCTCGATATCCGTCAGCCCCTGGCGGATTTCGCGGTAGACGAAGCCGATGAAATTGAGCGGCGCGGAAAGCTGCAGCAGCATCGAATTGACGAAGACGAAATCGCCGACCGTCTGCTCGCCGCGCTGGACGGCCAGCGCCGACAGCACCAGCATGATCGTCGTGCCGATGCCGAAGATGACGCCCTGGCCGAAGTTCAGCCAGCCGAGCGAGGTCCAGACATCGGTCGCCGCCTTCTCGTAGCGCTCCATCGATTTGTCGAAACGCTTGGCTTCCATCTCCTCGTTGCCGAAATATTTGACGGTCTCGAAGTTGAGGAGGGAGTCGATCGCCTTGGTGTTGGCGTCGGTGTCGCTGTCGTTCATCGACCGGCGGATGGCGATGCGCCAGTCGGATGCACGGATCGTGAACCAGATATAGGCCCAGACCGTAAAGGCGGTGACGGCGAGATAGGAAAATCCGTAACCCCACCAGAAGATCGCAGCCGTCAGCAGGAATTCGATGACGGTCGGGACCGAGTTGAGGATCGTGAAGCGCACGATCGTCTCGATGCCCTTGGTGCCGCGCTCGATGATGCGGGAGAGACCGCCGGTCTTGCGTTCCAGATGGAAGCGCAGCGACAGCTCGTGCATGTGCACGAAGGTCCTGTAGGCGAGCTGGCGCACCGCATGTTGCCCGACGCTGGCAAACAGCGCGTCGCGCAGCTGGTTGAGGCCGAGTTGGATCAGCCGGGTGACGTTATAGGCGATGACAAGCGCGATCGCGCCGGCAAGCAGCGGCGGCACGGTGCCGGCCAGATCCATCCTGCCGTTCAGCGCGTCAGTCGACCATTTGAAGAAATAGGGGACGAGCAGCAGGACGAACTTGGAGATCAGCAGATAAACCGAGGCCCAGACGACGCGCATCTTGAGGTCGGGCCGGCCGGCCGGCCACATATAGGGCCAGAGGTTGAGAAGCGTGCTGAGCAGGTGGGATTCCGAGACAGTTTTGCCGTTTGCCATGCGTGTCTCCAGCCCGGTCGGGATTGCCGTGGTCGCCTGTATCGATGCTGGCAAAGCGCGAGCGGGACGTGCTCGAAAGCGTTTCCCTGTCACCGCCAGATAGGGTGCCGGGCGGATGAATACAACAAATGCAGGGTTCAGGAAAAGCCGGGCCGGGCGGTTATCCCGCCCGGCCCGATCATGGTGTTCTGCTATGTTTAGAGATGCCGGTCGGAAAGACGTTTGCGGTGCAGTTCCTCGGCATTCGGCAAGGCATCCTTCGGCAGGCCGAAGATCTGGCCGGGGCGGATGCGGTCGGGATCGATGATCTTGTCCTCGTTGGCGATGTAGATCGTCGTGTAGCGCACGCCAAGGCCATAGGTCCGGCGCGAGATCTGCCACAGCGTGTCGCCGCGGCGAATGATGACCGCTGCGTTGTCGGCCGTCAGCGGCGCCTGTTCGATCGTCTTCGGCTGGTCGCCGGCAGCCTCGTTGGCAGCCGGTGCCGCGGATGCGGGTGCCGCCGGCGCGGGTGCTGCGGTGAGTTCGGCGATCAGCGCGCCGAGCCGGTCGAGCGTGGCGCCGACCGACTTCGCGTCTTGCGGCAGCCCCTGCAGGATTTTCAACGCACTGGAAGCGGTCTGCGAGGCAGCGCCGGAGGCTTGCTTCAAGGGGTCGGACGCATCGGCGGCCGGACGGAAGTCGGCGAGCGAGCGCAGCGCGAATTCCGTCGCCGAGCGTGCTGCCGCAAGCTGTTCGGCGCCCGGCAGCTTGCCATCGGCAAACAGCCCCTTCAGCAAGCCGAAGGCTTTGCCGGCCTCGGCCTTGCGCTTGCCGAGCTCACCTTCGTCAAGCGGCACCATCGACGAAGCCCCGTTCACGTCGACGGGACCGGATTGAGCGGCAACCCTCACTTGATCGCCTGCCGGGCGATTGAAATTCACTGCCGCGCGCACGATCACCTTGCCCGCGGGGTCGACGACATCGACGCGAATCTTGTGGTCGCCGACCGAGAGCGCCATCACGCCGTCGATAACGAAATGTCCGTCGGCACCGGCTGTGTCCTGGCCGACCAGATTGTCGTCGGCATAACCGAGGACCTTGGCGTTGGCGCGCGCCGTGCCGGCGATGAAGATCTTGTTGCCTTCGATCTCGACGGCGTTGACCATCACGTCAGGCGCGGTGGCCTTGTCGGTTTCGGCCGCGCCGGGAACGGCCGGGGCTGTTGCCGTGCCGCCGGCGGCGGCATTGGGCAGGCCAGGCGTCTGCAGCGCCAGCTCACCGCTCGGTGCAGCTGTCGCGGCCGGGGCATCGGCTGCCTCGGTCACGCCGGTTGCCGGCTTGTCCGTTGGCGCCACCGCCGGATTGGAGGCGTCGGCGACTTCGGTTCCGCCCGTCGGCGCCGTGATGATGCGGCTTGCGGTGCCGGGCTTGGAGACCATGGCGAGCAGGTTGGCGCCATTGCCGTCCTTGGGCACGGAAACGGTCGCGACCTCTTCGGAAAGCGTGGTCTTGCCATCCTTGCCCGTCACCTTCAGCACGAGCTGGTGGTCGCCGGCCGGAAGCGGATTGTCGAGGACAGCGGCGAAATCGCCGCTCGGACCGACATCTGCCGTCGTCACGACCTTTTCACCGTCGAGCACTTCGAGCTTGCCGTTCGGCTCGGCGGAACCGGCGATGACGGTCGAACCGTCAGGCTCGACGCGCAGGACGTCGAAGGCGGGAAGTTTCGGGCCGGCATTCGCCGCCGCGGCAGGGGCCGGCTCGGCTGCGCCGGTCAGCGCAGCCTCGGCCCTGGCGATTGCGGCAAGCGCATCGGTGATGTTTTCAGGCAGCGACTGCACGATGGCGAGCGCCTTGGCGCCACCTTCCTTGGCCTTCGTGGCAACGGCTTGCGTTGCGGGATCGACGCCCTCGGGAATGGTGAAGCCGGCAAGTGCGGTGAGCGCATTGATCGTCTTGGTCTTGGCGGCGGTGAAGACATCGATGGCCGGGCCTTTGCCGTCGGCAAACAGCGCCTTGAGCTCGCCGAGCGCTACACCGGCATCGGCTGAAAGACGGCCCAGCTGATCAGCTACCGCAGCAGGGGAGCGCGATGTCTTTGCCGCTTCGTTAACCGTGTTCTTGAGCTCCGTGCTCGCCTGGTTGATGGCGTCGCCGACTTTGGTTGCATCGCCGCTAATGCGCGGCATGACAAAGAGCACCATCAGTAAGATTGCGGATACGAGCACTGCAAGGGCCAGCAAGCCGGCACGGTTCTTCATCATTATGTCTCCCAAGGCGGCAATTTGCCGTAGTACCGAAAATTGCTAGCGATTCCCGTTGCTTTTCACAAGCATTCAAAGCAATTAGACAAGCTAGGCACGCTGCTTTTCAGTCAATTTTCTTGACTGCATTGAAATGAAATAGTTGTTTCGCCTCCATGACCGAACAATCTGTATCGATTCGATCCATCTGCGTTTACTGCGGCTCAAGGCCCGGACGCGATCCTTCCCACATGGCGGCCGGGCGCGCTCTCGGAAGAGAGATCGCCGAATACGGCCTGCGCCTCGTCTATGGCGGGGGTACCAAAGGCATCATGGGCGCGGTTGCAAGCGGGGTGCTTTCAGGCGGCGGTCAGGTCACGGGCATCATCCCGGAGTTCCTGATCGATATGGAAGCGACTCGCCATTCGCTCGGTCAGCTCAACGAACTCATTGTAACCCCTGACATGCATGCGCGCAAACATACGATGTTCGAGCGCTCCGATGCCTTCGTCGCGCTGCCCGGCGGCATCGGCACGCTGGAGGAGATCGTCGAGATCATGACCTGGGCGCAGCTCGGCCGCCATGAGAAGCCGATGGTCTTTGCCAACATCAACGGTTTCTGGGATCCGATGATGGAACTGCTGCGCCATATGACCGACGAAGGTTTCCTGCACACCGCCCACCGGGTGCAGCCGCTCATCGTCGACGACGTTTCCGGCATCATACCGGCGATCATGGCCCAGGCAGCCCAGCTCGCCGCCGATCGCGACGGCGAGGACGCGGTAATTTCGAAAATGTGAGGTAGGTTCCCCGCGGGTTCAGCGCCCGCGGCTCCCCTTCAGCATCGACCAGCTATAGAAGAACAGCCCGGCCCAGATCAGCGGAAAGGCGATCATGCGCGCCGTGCTCAGCGGCTCGCGAAAGGCGAAGACGGCGATCAGGAAGATCATCGTCGGTGCGATATACTGCATGATGCCGATCGTCGAAAGTTTCAGCAGCTTTGCGCCGTTGGCATAGATCATCAGCGGCACGGCAGTGACGACGCCGCAGCCGAGCAGCATGGTCGTATCGGCAAGGCCGGTGCGGTAGAAATGGCCGAGGCCGCTGCTGAATTCGAGATGGAGGATGTAGACGAGGGCCGGCCCGCTGAGGATCAGAACCTCGAGGAAGAAACCCTGGTTGGGTCCGAGTGGCAGCGTCTTGCGGAGCAAGGCGTAAAAACCCCAGCTGACGGCCAGCGTCAGCGCCACCCACGGAATGCCGCCGCTGTCGAATGCGAGAATGACGACGGCCAGCGCGGCAAGCGCGATCGCCGCGATCTGCAGCGGCTGCAGCTTCTCCTTGAGAAGCACTGCGCCGAGAAAGATGCTGAACAGCGGATTGATGAAATAGCCAAGTGCTGCATCGAGCGAATGGCCGGCGCCGATCGCCCAGACATAGGTGCCCCAGTTGACGGTGATCAGCGACGCCGTCAGCGCCCCCATGGCCAGCATGCGCGGCGAGCGCAGTGCTGCGCTGATATCTCCGGTACGCCCGAGCAGGATCAACACGATGCCGGCCAGCGGCAGCGACCAGACGATGCGGTGGGCGATGACTTCGGCCGGCGGGATATGCGCCAGCGCCTTCATGTAGAACGGCAGGAAGCCCCAGAGCAGATAGGCCGTCAGCGCGAAGGCAAAACCGCGCGGACTGTCTTCGTTCTTGGCCAGCGGAACGGATACATCGGTCGACATCGGCGTGTTTCCATCTTTGTTCTTCTTCTGATCCGGCCTAGCTTAAGCGCCGTGAATAGGCCAATTCATTTCGTTGAATAAAGGCTAATAGGATTTGAAGCGGATGGGGAAGAATGAACGCATGATAGCGGCAAAGGCTGGTATCGGCCTCCAATAATCCGAATCCTGTTCCAGACTGCCGCGGGCAGGCGACAGGCGGACCAATCGAGGGAACAAACTCGCAAACCCGCTGATGATCTGCGCATTCAGTTGACAGGCCCGGCAGGTTCTTTCATCTGGAACGCCAAGCGCCAGATCAGGAGCCTCTCACATGACACTTACCGTACGCCCGGCAACGCCTTCAGACGCGGCAACGATCCTGCGATTTGTCCGCGAATTGGCCGATTATGAAAAGGCGATCCACGAGGTCGAGGCGACCGAGGAGAGCACGCGTGCGGCAATCTTCGGCGACGGTTCAGTCACGCATGCGCTGATCTGCGAACGCGAGGGTCAAGCCATCGGCATGGCGGTTTATTTCTTCAGCTATTCGACCTGGCAAGCGAAGAACGGCCTTTATCTGGAAGATCTATACGTAACACCGGACGCGCGCGGTTCGGGCGCCGGCAAGGCGCTTTTGCGGCGCCTGGCGCAGATCGCGCTGGAGAAGGGTTGCGGCCGCTTCGAATGGAGCGTGCTCGACTGGAACGAACCCTCGATCCGTGTCTACGAGGCGATTGGCGCGGAGCCGCAGAAGGAATGGATCCGCTATCGGATGACGGGAGAGACGCTGGCGGCGTTTGCCCGCGGTTAGCCGAACCGGCGGAACAGACTTATTCCGCCGCGATCTTGCCCGCCAGCTGCCGGTTCTTCATCAGCTTGTAGATGACGGAATCCATCAGCGCCTGGAACGAGGCGTCGATGATGTTCTCCGAGACGCCGACCGTCCACCAGCGCACGCCGTCGCTGTCGGTGGATTCGATCAGCACGCGGGTGATCGCCTCCGTGCCGCCATTGAGGATACGCACCTTGAAATCGGCGAGCACCAGATCGTCGATCTCGTGCTGGTATTTGCCGAAATCCTTGCGCAGCGCCAGGTCGAGCGCGTTGACCGGGCCTTCGGCATCGGCAACCGACATCAGCGTCTGGCCGTCGATGGTGATCTTGACCACCGCTTCCGAGACGATCTTCACGCGGCCAAGACTGTCGAAACGGCGCTCGATCATCACCCGGAAGCCTTCGATGGTGAAGAATTCCGGGATGGTGCCGAGCGTGCGATGCGCCAGCAGCTCGAAGCTCGCATCGGCGCCCTCATAGGCATAGCCGATGGATTCCCGTTCCTTGACAATCGAGATCAAAAGGTCGAGCTTCGGATCGTCCTTGGCGACGGTGATGCCGCGCCGCTTCAGCGCATTGATGAAGTTCGCCTTGCCGCCCTGGTCGGAGACCATGACCTTCCGGAAATTGCCGACGCTTTCCGGCGGCACATGTTCATAGGTCTTCGGATCCTTCAGCAGCGCCGATGCGTGGATGCCGGCCTTGGTGGCGAAGGCGGAAGCGCCGACATAGGGCATCTGGTGGTCGGGCGAGCGGTTGAGCAGCTCGTCGAAGGCATGCGAGAGCCGGGTGAGGTTGAGCAGCCGCTCCTCGTCGATCGCCGTTTCGAACCGTGTGTTATAGGCGCTCTTCAGCGCCAGCGTCGGGATCAGCGTCACCAGGTTGGCATTGCCGCACCGTTCCCCGATGCCATTCAGCGTGCCCTGGATCTGCCGGACGCCGGCTTCGACCGCAGCGAGTGAATTGGCGACAGCCTGGCCGGTGTCGTTATGGGCATGGATGCCGAGACAGCGGCCGGGCACGCCGGCGGCAATCACCGCCTCGACGATGGCGCGGATCTCCGGCGGCTGCGTGCCGCCATTGGTGTCGCAGAGCACGACCCAGCGGGCGCCGCTCTCATAGGCGGTCTTGGCACAGGCGAGCGCATAGGCCGGGTTGGCCTTGAAGCCATCGAAGAAGTGTTCGCAATCGACGATCGCCTCCTTGCCGGCGCCGACCGCCGCCTTGACGCTTTCGGCGATGCATTCGAGATTTTCCTCGTTGGTGCAGCCGAGCGCCACCGCGACATGGTAGTCCCAGCTTTTGGCGACGAAACAGATGGCGTCGGATTTCGCCTGCAGCAGCCCGGCAAGGCCCGGATCGTTGGAGACCGAAACGCCCGCCCGCTTCGTCATGCCGAAGGCGACGAAGGTCGCCTGGCTGGTGCGCTTCTCGCCGAAAAAGGCCGTATCGGTCGGATTGGCGCCGGGATAACCGCCCTCGACATAATCGAGGCCGAACTCATCCAGCATGGCGGCGATCGCAATCTTGTCCTCGACGGAAAAATCGATGCCGGGCGTCTGCTGCCCGTCCCGGAGCGTCGTGTCGAAGAGGTAGATGCGTTCTTTCATGTCGTTTCCTCCCGCCAGGCGGGTGTTGTTTTCTGTTGTGCGGAAGCCCCCTCATCCGCCCTTCGGGCACCTTCTCCCCGAGGGGAGAAGGGGTAGCTGCCTTGCGCGCCTTGTCCCCTCTCCCCTCGGGGAGAGGGCTAGGGTGAGGGGGCTTCACGGCACCAGGTTATATCTTCCCGGCAAACTTGTCCGTCGCCCGGATCAGCCGATCGAGAATCCCGGGCTCCGAATAGGCATGGCCGGCACCTTCGATCAGGTGGAACTCCGCCTTCGGCCAGGCCTTGTGCAGCAGCCAGGCATATTTGGCCGGGCAGGGCATGTCGTAGCGGCCCTGCACGATGACGCCGGGAATATCCTTGAGCCTGCCGGCGTCGCGGATCAGCTGTCCTTCGTCCATCCAGCCGGCATTGACGAAGAAATGGTTCTCGATGCGGGCGAAGGCATAGGCGAATTCCGGCTCCTCGAACTTGCCGCTCGTCGAGGGTTCCGGCAGCAGCGTGATCGTTTCGCCTTCCCAGATGCTCCAGGCCTGCGCGGCCGCAAGGCGCACGTTTCTGTCCGCATGCGTCAGGCGGCGATGATAGGCATGCATCATCTCATGCCGCTCTTCCGGCGGGATCGGAGCGATGAAGCGCTCCCACTTGTCCGGGAACATCTCCGAGACGCCGAACTGATAGTACCAGTCGAGCTCGGCCTTGGTCAGTGTATAGATGCCGCGCAGGATGAGCTCGGAGACGTGCTCCGGATGCTTTTCGGCATAGGCGAGCGCCAGCGTCGAACCCCAGGAGCCGCCGAACACCTGCCAGGTCTCGACGCCGGCCATTTCGCGCAGCCGCTCGATATCGGCGACGAGGTCCCAGGTCGTGTTGGCATTGAGCTCGGCATGTGGCGTCGACCGTCCGCAGCCGCGCTGGTCGAACAGCATGACGTCGTAGAGGGCCGGATCGAACAGCCGGCGGTGGGCGGGCGAGAAGCCGCCGCCCGGGCCGCCATGCAGGAAGACGGCGGGCTTGGCGCCGGGTGTTCCCGATCGCTCCCAATAGATCACATGGCCGTCGCCGACATCGAGATGACCGGAGGCATAGGCTTCGATTTCGGGATAGAGGGTGCGCAGGATTTCGGTCATATCTTCACGCCTTTTTCGGGCCAGACTTGGGTGTCGTGATCGGGATGCTGAAAGGAGATGATCGCCTCCTGTCGGGCATAGAAATCCGGGTCCTTGTGCACCGGCGCCTCGAAGATCGTCTCGACCCAGGGCAGGCGGGCGTCGTAATTGACCTGGATCTGCGGCGCGAGATCGCTGCGGTCGTCGAAGGTGCCGATCGCAAGCTCCAGGCCACCAGGATGCCGATAGGTCATCGGCGTGCCGCAACTGCTGCAGAAGCCGCGGGCGATATTAACGGAGGACTGAAAGTAGCTCGGCTCGCCGCGCGTCCATTCCATTCCTTCTTCGGGTGCCGTGACCAGCGCGGAAAAGAAGCCGCCGAACTGCTTCTGGCACATGCGGCAATGGCAGATCGAGGGTCGCCCCAGCGCGGCCGATATGCGGAATCGCACGGCGCCGCACTGGCATCCGCCTGTTCTTATCCTATCCGTCATGGCGTTCTCCGAGCGGCCAGCTTTCCGTGTCGTGATCCGGGTGCTGATGATTGCTTGCCGCAATCGCGTTTTCGCGATCGGGCGTTTCAGGCTGCGGCTCCACCGGCAGACTGTCGATCGCGTGAAACCAGGACATCTTGCGGCCGGTGCTCGATTGCATCACGGGCTTGACCGCATCGGGCTCATCGAGCGAGCCGAGCGTGATATTGATGAAGTCAGCGCCCGGGATGTCGTAAAACAGCGGCGTACCGCAGTCGCCGCAGAAACCGCGCCGCACCAGGTCCGAGGATTGGAACCATTTCGGTGCGCCGCGCGTCAGCTCGAAATCCTCGCGCATGGCGGCCGCAAGCGGCAGGAAATAGTTGCCGGCCGCCTTCTGGCACATGCGGCAGTGGCAGATATGGGGATAGCCGAGTTCGCCGCGCGCGCGATAGCGAACCGTGCCGCATTGGCATCCGCCGGCCTGTTTCGTCATTTCGCTCAAGCGCGATCCTCCGGTGGCCAGACCTGCGTGTCATGGTCTGGATGTTGATAGGAAACGAGTTCGTGCAGGAAGGAGCCTGCCGTCAGATCGGCCTCGGTCCGCTCTCCCGGCAGTTCGTGCACGTGATCGACGAAGCCGATCTTGCCTTCCACGCCCCATTGAACGGTCGGCGGCAGCGACGACGGATCGTCGAAGGCGCCCGCAGCAATCGCCATTCCGTCTGGCGCTTCATAGGTCAGCGGCGTCCCGCAGTCGCCGCAGAAACCGCGCTCGACGAAATTGGAAGAGCGGAACTTTTTCCGCTCCCCCCGCGTCCACTCGAACTCGGCGCCGCGCACCGAGACGAGCGGCGCATAATAAGCCCCGAACGCCTTTTGGCACATGCGGCAATGACAGATCGACGAATCCTTGAGTTCGCCGCTGACACGGAAGCGGATCGCTCCGCACTGGCAGCCGCCGGTATAGGTGGTCATGGCAGGTCCTCCCGCAGCGACGTCGATGAGAAAGAGAAAACCCCTCCCAACCCTCCCCGCAAGGGGGAGGGTCCTCTCGTGGCGCCGTCTTCGTTTCCGTCTCGAATGTTTGCAATTGCGATGAGGTCGCTTCGGAGTGGTGCGCTGTCGTAGCCCCTCCCCCTTGTGGGGAGGGGTTGGGGAGGGGTCTTATACCCAGGCACCACTCTCACCGCTTCACCTCCCACGTCGTCACCCGCTCGCCCGTCGCGGCATCCTTGCCGTCCTTCAGTTGGATGCCCTTCGCCGTCAGCTCGTCGCGGATCTTGTCGGCTTCGACAAAATTCTTCGCCTTCAGCATTTCAAGACGCATGGCGACCAGCGCATCGACCGCCGCTGCGACGGCTTCATCGATTTCGGCCTTCTTCGGCAGCACCCCGAGAAGTGACGCCGTCGCGGCGAAGGTGGCGCCCGCGGCGGCATCGGTATGGGCGGCCTGCGCCAGCGCATGCAGCGCCTGCACCGCCGCCACCGTATTGAGGTCATCCGCCAGCGCGTTCAGCACGCTTTCGTCCGGTGTGGCGTCGCCGGCTTCCGTCGCCGGCCATTTGGCGAGCAGCCGTTCGGCCTCTTCCAGCCGCTTGATCGAGAAATCGATCGGCTCGCGGTAATGCGTCATCAGCATGGCAAGACGCAGCACCTCGCCCGGCCATTTACGGCCGCCGAAGACCTCAGTGTGCAGCAGATCGTGGATGGTGACGAAATTGCCTTCGGATTTCGACATTTTGCGGCCTTCGACCTGCACGAAGCCGTTATGCATCCAGACATTCGCCATCACCTCGGTGCCGTGAGCGCAGCGCGACTGGGCGATCTCGTTTTCATGGTGCGGGAAGATCAGATCCAGCCCGCCGCCATGGATGTCGAAGACATCGCCGAGATAACGCCGGCTCATCGCCGAGCACTCGATGTGCCAGCCGGGCCGGCCGCGGCCCCAGGGGCTCTCCCAGCCGGGTTCGTTATGGCTCGACAGTTTCCAGAGCACGAAATCGCCGGGGTTCTTCTTGTGCGCATCGACGGCGACGCGGGCGCCGGCCTGCTGCTCGTCGAGCGGGCGCTTCGAAAGCTGGCCGTAATCCGCCATCGATTTGGTGTCGAACAGCACTTCGCCCGATGCGACATAGGCATGGTCGTTGCCGATCAGCTTCTCGATGATCTCGATCATCTCTTCGATATTGTCGGTGGCGCGCGGCTCGACGTTCGGCTCCAGGCAGCCGAGGTCGGCGACATCGGCGTGAAACTGAGTCTCGGTCTTTTCGGTGACCGCGCGGATCGCGTCGTTGAGCGGCAGGCCCGGATGGTCCCTCAGCGCCCGCGCATTGATCTTGTCGTCGACGTCGGTGATGTTGCGGGCATAGGTGACGTGATTCTCGCCATAAACATGGCGCAGCAGCCGGAACAGCACGTCGAAGACGATGACCGGCCGGGCGTTGCCGATATGGGCGAAATCATAGACGGTCGGGCCGCACACATACATGCGGACGTTCTCGGCATCGATCGGCGAAAACACCGATTTTTCCCGCGTCAGCGTGTTGTACAGCTTCAGTTCCGGCGTGCCGCCCATTTCACTCTCCCAAAATGCACGTTCAGAAAATATCGCAACCGGCGGACCGGGGCGTTTCGCATCTTGACTATTTGGGAGACGAAAACGGCCGGGCCAGCGCTTGCGCTAGCGAATAATCTTTCCGCAGATAATGCAGATAACCGTTTTCATGCCGCGTTTTATGGCGCGGGAATGACGTTTGGTCAAGAGGGGACGAGGAACGATCCGATGGCACGCTGCGTTCGCCATTTTCCCGGCACAAATCACCTGTAGCCAGTCGAGAAGCTGCTGAAAATACGGGAGGAATGAGTGGGGAGCGTGGTTCGGTGGGGTGTCGGAGCGGCCGCAATTCTGGTGGTCGCATCCGCGGCATATTTAGCATACGATTTCGGCATGCTTCGCTTCAACAATCCTTCCTTATCTCGGTATCCGATCCAGGGCATCGATGTCAGCCATCATCAGGGCGACATCGATTGGAGGACGGTGGCGGCGCAGCCGAACATACACTTTGCGATCATGAAGGCGACCGAAGGCGGCGACCACCGGGATTCGAGGTTCGCCGAGAACTGGCAGCGTGCCGGCGATGCCGGAGTGGTCAGGGGCGCCTACCATTTCTTCACCTTCTGCCGCCCGGGCAAGGATCAGGCGCAGAACGTCCTGGCGACCGTGCCGAAGACGCCGGGAACATTGCCGATCGCGGTCGATCTCGAGTTTGTCGGCAATTGCAACAAGGTCCCGACGCTCGAGGAAATGGCGACGGAGGTGAATGCCTTCTTCACCGAGCTGAAAGCCACCTTTCCGGAAAAGCCCATCTTTTACGTCACCCAGGAATTCTACGATCAATATCTGAAAGGCAATGAGGCCCGTTTCCCCGAACATTACCTTTGGCTGCGAAGCGTATTCAAGGAGCCGACGCAGGAAGGCTGCAGCCGCTGGTCGATCTGGCAATTTGCCGACAACGGCACAGTGAATGGCATTCTGGGAGCGGTGGATCTCAACGCGCTCTGCCCGTCGGAAACGGGCTTCGCTCACCTGTTTCCGGCCGTTGCATCGAATTGAGGCGTCGATCTATTCCGGCAGCCGGTAATCGGCGAGCTTGTTCTCGCGCACGATGAAGAGTTTACCTGTCTCGGTCACGCCGGGACCGAGCAGCGGCAGGATCGCCTTGGCAACCTCGGAAGGGTGCGGCAGCGTCTGCGGATCTTCGCCCGGCACGGCCTGCGCCCGCATCGCGGTGCGGGTCGCGCCCGGATCGACGCTGGTGATGCGCAGCGGCGTCGATTGCGTCTCGCCGGCCCAGGTGCGGGCGAGCGCCTCGACGGCAGCTTTGGAGGCGGAATAGGCGCTCCAGAAGGGGCGGCATTTGTGCGCGGCCCCGGACGACAGGATAACGGCGCGGCCGGCATCCGAGCGGGCGAGCAGCGGATCGACCGAGCGGATCAGCCGCCATGTTGCCGTCACGTTGATGGTCATCACCTTTTCGAACACCTTCGCCTCGATATGGCCGATCGGCGAGATGACGCCGAGTACGCCGGCATTGGCGACGAGGATGTCGAGCTTGCCCCAGCGCTCGAAGATCGAGCCGCCGAGCGCATCGATCGCGTTCATATCGGCAAGATCGAAGGGCACCAGCGTCGCGCTGCCGCCGACCGCCTTGATCGCATCGTCGAGATCCTCGAGTCCGCCGACCGTGCGTGCGCAGGCAATGACATGGGCGCCGGCTTTGGCAAGTTCCAGCGCCGTGAAATAGCCGATGCCGCGCGACGCACCGGTGACGAGTGCGATCTTGCCCTCAAGATTGATGTTCATCTGTCCGGTTCCGGATTGGCTTGCGAAGGTGAGGGGCGCAATTAGGCCCCTCGGAAGCGAAAGTCAAAGTGGCAAGCGGCTCAGCCGTTGCTGGCAAGCATCGAAAGCTTGTTGCCCATGGACTCGCCGTTCTTGTCGAGCAGACGGGTCGGGTAGTCACCGGTGAAGTAGTGATCGGTGAATTGCGGGCGGGCCGGATTGCGGTCCTCGCCGCCGACGGCGCGATAAAGCCCGTCGATCGACAAGAAGGCGAGCGAATCCGCGCCGATATATTTGGCCATGGCTTCGACATCGGCATATTGGTTGGCGAGCAGCTTGTCGGCATCGGGCGTGTCGATGCCATAGAAATCGGGGAAGAAGATCATGGGGCTTGCGACGCGAAGATGAACTTCGCGCGCGCCGGCTTCGCGGATCATCTGCACGATCTTCAGAGACGTCGTGCCGCGCACGATGGAGTCATCGACCAGCACGACGCGCTTGCCTTCGATCATCGCGCGGTTGGCGGAATGCTTCAGCTTCACGCCAAAGGCGCGAATCTGCTGCGTCGGTTCGATGAAGGTGCGGCCGACATAATGGTTGCGGATGATGCCGTATTCGAAGGGAATGCCGCTTTCCTGGGCATAGCCGAGCGCCGCCGGTGTGCCGCCGTCCGGCACCGGCACGACCACGTCGGCCTCGACCGGCGATTCCTTGGCGAGGTTCATGCCCATGTTCTTGCGTGTCGTATAGACGTTGCGGCCGCCGACGACCGAATCCGGCCGGGCGAAATAGACATATTCGAACAGGCAGAGGCGCTCCGGCTGCGGCTTGCCGGGCTTGCGGGCATCGATGCTGATCGAGCCGTCGGGCTGGATTTCGCAGATGATGACTTCGCCGTTTTCGACATCGCGGATGAACTTGGCGCCGATAATGTCGAGCGCGCAGGTTTCCGAGCAGAAGATCGGCTTGCCGTCCAGTTCGCCCATGACGAGCGGGCGGATGCCGGTCGGGTCGCGCGCGGCGATCAGCTTGGTGCGCGTCATGGCGAGCATCGAATAGCCGCCTTCCATCTGGCGGATCGCATCGATGAAGCGGTCGGAGGTGGAGGCGTGGCGGGAGCGGGCGATGAGATGAAGGACGACTTCCGTATCGGAGGTCGACTGACAGATGGCGCCGGTGGCAATGATCTGGCGGCGCAGCGTCAGGCCATTGGTGAAATTGCCGTTATGGGCAATGGCGATACCGCCTTCTTCCAGTTCGGCGAAGAGCGGCTGCACGTTGCGCATGGCCACTTCGCCTGTTGTGGAGTAGCGGGTATGGCCGATTGAAATGCTGCCGGGCAGGCGGGCGAGCGTCATCGGATTGGTATAGTGGTCGCCGACGAGGCCCATATGGCGCTCCTGGTAGAAGCGCTTGCCGTCGAAGGAGACGATGCCGGCTGCTTCCTGTCCGCGATGCTGCAGGGCATGCAGGCCGAGAGCCGTGAGTGCGGCGGCATCGGGATGTCCCAGAATTCCGAAAACGCCGCATTCTTCGTGCAGCGTATCTCCGTCGAGCGGATCGTCGGTCGGGAAGGAATGGGACTGGTTCATTTCTGCGGGCCTCTGCTCTCACAAGAATGGATCGGCATTTCCAGTATCATATATCGGAAACTGATCCGATAACGTCATGCTGAACGACATCCGCTGTCAAAGCCCGCTCGCCGGCTCTGAAACGGCTGAGGTCCGGCGGAGCTGAATGCCCGGCCGGACCTTTATTTCACGTCCCGCTCAAATGGCAATTGCCGGACGGCGGGTCAAGCTCTTGAACACTGTGTCAATTCGTCGGCTGCTGTGTGCCGCCTGCAGGCGCGTCTTCCGCCGGAGCCTGATCGGTGGCCGGCGGTGTGGTGCCTTCGCCGCCCTGTGCCGGCGACTGCATCGTATCACGGAAGCTTGCCTCGAGCATCTGGGCAAATTGCTCCGGCAGGACGGCCTTCAGCTTCACCACCATCGAATCCAGGAAGGGTTTCGACTTGGCCTCATTGACCCAGGTCGGCCGGTGGTCGACATCGACGAGCCAGTTCCAGAAAGCGACGGCGACGACCATCAGCAGCAGGCCGCGCGCCGCGCCGAACAGGAAGCCAAGCGTGCGGTCGAGCGCGCCGATGCGGCTGTCGATGATGAAATCGGCGATCTTCATGGTGATGAAGGAGATGACGATGAGTGCGATCAGGAAGACGACCGCGGCCGAGCCGGCGATCGCGATGCGGTCGTCATCGGTGTATTTCTTCGCATAAGGCAACAGGTACGGATAGAGGTAGTAGGCGGCGGCGGCCGAACCGCCCCAGCTTGCGATCGAAAGGATCTCGCGGGAGAAGCCGCGGACCATCGCCAGAACGGCGGAGAAGAGCACGACGCCGATGACAATACCGTCGAAAATCGTAATGGGCATGTAAATTCAACTCCAGGACTGCCGCTCGGCGGCCGTGTCGTGCCTTATCGTGTGCTTCCTATAACATCACCATTCCCGGCAATGAAAGGATCAAACCTCGTCTTCCACACGCAGCGCTCCCTTCGATCCGGCGATGCGCGCGACCAGATCCGGCAGGCTTTCGACTTCGTTCCATCGCCCGCCGGAACCCTTCGGCAGCTCGGCGGAGGCGGAAGGAAGCAGCGCTGTCGAAAAGCCCAGCTTCTCGGCTTCCTTGAGGCGCTGGGCGGTGTGCGCAACCGGTCGGATGGCGCCCGACAGGCTGACTTCGCCGAAATAGACGCAATCGGCGGGAAGGGCAATACCGGCGAGCGACGAAACGAGCGCCGAGGCAACGGCGAGATCGGCCGCCGGTTCGGAGATGCGGTAGCCGCCGGCGACGTTGAGATAGACGTCGTGCTGGCCGAGCCTGACGCCGCAATGGGCCTCCAGCACCGCCAGGATCATCGACAGCCGGGCTGAATCCCAGCCGACCACGGCGCGCCGCGGCGTGCCGAGCGAGGTCGGCGCCACCAGCGCCTGCACCTCGACGAGCACCGGCCGCGTGCCCTCCATGCCGGCGAAGACGGCCGCACCGGGCGATTTTTCGTTGCGCTCGCCGAGAAAGAGTTCGGATGGATTGGCGACTTCGCGCAAGCCTCTGTCGGACATCTCGAAGACGCCGATCTCGTCGGTCGGGCCGAAGCGGTTCTTGACCGTGCGCAGGATGCGGTAGTGATGGCCGCGATCGCCTTCGAAATAAAGCACGGCGTCGACCATGTGCTCGACGACGCGCGGTCCGGCGATCTGCCCGTCCTTGGTCACATGCCCGACGAGCACCATGGCCGCACCCGTCTGCTTGGCGAAGCGGATCATCGACTGCACGCCGGTGCGCACCTGCGTCACCGTTCCCGGCGCGGATTCGGCGAGCTCGCTCCAGAGCGTCTGGATGGAATCGATAATGACGAGGTCAGGGCGTTTGCCCTCGGCGAGCGTCGCCAGAATATCCTCGACATTGGTTTCGGCCGCCAGCATCACGTCGGTATCGGCCGCCGCAAGACGCTGCGCCCTGAGGCGAACCTGCGCCACCGCCTCTTCGCCGGAGACGTAAATGATCCTGTGGCCGCGCCGCGCCAGGGCCGCAGCCGCCTGCATCAGCAGCGTCGATTTGCCGATGCCGGGATCGCCGCCGATCAGCACCGCCGAGCCGCGCACGAAGCCGCCGCCAAGCGCGCGGTCGAGTTCGGACATGGCGGTATGAATGCGCGGCGCCTCCTCGATCTCGCCGGACAGCGCCGTCAGCGCCACCGGCCGGCCCTTCTTCGGCGTCTTGCCGGGGCCGGAGCCGATGCCGCCCATCGGATCTTCCTCGACGATGGTGTTCCACTCGCCGCAATTGTCGCATTTGCCGGCCCAGCGGTTGTGAACGGCGCCGCAACTCTGGCAGATGAATTGTGTCCTGGCCTTCGCCATCAAATGTTTCTTTCAGTCGCGTTCTGCAGTGAAGCACTCGTAGGCTTCATCGAATCATTGTCGTGCTTGAGATAATGGCTATCGCGACGGATCAAAACTAATGATTTCCCCATCAGCCTTCGCCGTGCCTATGCTTTTCACCTCTGATCACAGCTATGGTGGAAGATGTTCGATTATTCGCTCGCGCACTGGCTTGCATTTCTATCGGCGGCGGTTTTGCTCAACCTGTCGCCAGGCCCCGACATCGCTTTCATCCTCGGCCACACGATGAGAGGCGGGAAACGCGCCGGTTTTTCCGCATTGTTCGGCGTCTGGTCAGGCGCCTGCATGCATGTACTGATGGCGGCATTGGGCCTTTCCGCCGTGCTGGCCGCCTCTTCCTTCGCATTCTCAACCGTCAAATGGCTCGGCGCCGCCTATCTCGTCTGGCTGGGCATCCAGGCTTTGCGCACGGGTGGTGGCAGCGGCCTGATCAAGGCGGCCGGTGAAGAAATGCCGATCGCAAACATCTACCGGCAGGGAATCCTGGTGTCGCTCCTCAATCCGAAGGTGGCGATATTCTTCCTGGCCTTCCTGCCGCAATTCGTCGTAGAGGGGGCAGGGCCGGCATGGGCCCAGCTCATGCTGCATGGTGGGCTCATCATCGTCGTCGCGGCCTTCATCGAACCGCCGCTCGTCCTTGTCGGAGGACGGCTTGCCGATGCGCTCAGGCACAATCAAAAGGTCGGGCTATGGCTTGACCGCGGCCTCGGCGCGCTTTTTGTGGCGCTCGGTGTCCGCCTTGCACTAAGCAGCCGTTGAGGGGCGAGCTTTATTCTTCGGCGACGTAGCGCCGCTCGTGGCGTAGCCCCATGCTGGTCAGAATCTCGTATCCGATCGTGCCAGCCGCCCGCGCCACGTCGTCGAGCGGCATGTTCTTTCCGAACAGCTCGACATAGTCGCCAGCGCGCACGGCGTTTTCGGGCAGGTCGGTGACGTCGAAGATCGTCAGGTCCATGGTGATCCGGCCGGCGACCGGGACCTTGTGTCCGGCGATGAAGCCATGTCCGCCCTGCGGCACGGCCTGGCGCAGCGGCACGCCGCCGCTCGACTGGCTGCGCATATAGCCGTCGGCATAACCGGCCGAGACGATCGCCAGCCGGCTGTCGCGGCGCAGCTGCAGCGCCCGCCCGTAGCTGACGCTCTCACCGGCTTCGACGCTGCGCACCTGGATGACGCGCGCCTCCGCGGTAGCGACCGGCCGCATCGGATTCGCCAAGCCGCTGACCGCTTCGCCGCCATAGAGCGCGATGCCGGGTCGGGTCAGGTCGAAGTGATAGTCGTCGCCGAGAAAGATGCCCGCCGAGGCGGCAAGGCTTGAATCGATGCCTTCATAGGCGGCGGTAACCCTGCGGAATGATTCGAGCTGTTGCCGGTTCATGACGTGGGCGGGATCGTCGCCGCAGGCGAGGTGGCTCATGACAAGCACCGGTGCGAAGCTTGCCGGCCGCGAGACGTCGTCGGCAAGCGCGATCGCATCGTCGACACGCAGCCCCAGCCGGTTGAAGCCGGTGTCGACATGCAGCGCGCAAGGGTAATCGCCATAATCGGCAAGCACCGCCATCCAGAAGGCGAACTGCTCGTCGGAGGAAATCACCGGCACCAGGTCATTGTCGAAGAAGCGCCGCTCCGTGCCCGGCCATATGCCTGACAGCACGAAGATGCGCGCATCCGGCGCATAGAGGCGAAGGGTCACGCCCTCATCAACGGTCGCGACGAAGAAATCCCGGGCGCCTGCCGTGTAGAGCGCTTCGCCGGCGTCCTCGATGCCGAGGCCGTAGGCATCCGCCTTGACGACGGCTGCGGCGCGCGCAGCGCCCGAACGGCGCGCCATGTCGCGCCAGTTTTCCGTCAGCGCGGTGAGGTCGACGGTCAGCCGCAGACCCGCCGAGGCAAAATTGTCGTCGTCTGAGGCGTCCAGAAATTCGCTCATGATCCACGTCGAAAAAGAGGCCGGAGAAGGATTCTCCGGCCAGTCTAAAGGTCAACCCTGTCGAGGGAAAGGCCGAGGCCGGATGACAGCTGCACCGTGATCAATGCTCTTCATATTGTATGAAGGAGGGATCGGCGAGATCGGCAAAGCGCGTGAATTCCGCCTGGAAGGCGAGCTTCACCGTGCCGGTCGGCCCGTGGCGCTGCTTGGCGATGATGACGTCGGCCGTGCCCTTCACCTTGTCGAACAGCGCTTCCCATTCCGGATATTTCGGATCGTGGGGATCGCGCGGCTCCTGGTTCTTGACGTAATATTCCTCGCGGAACACGAACAGCACGACGTCGGCGTCCTGCTCGATCGAACCGGATTCACGAAGGTCGGAAAGCTGCGGCCGCTTGTCGTCACGGCTTTCGACCTGGCGCGACAGCTGCGACAGCGCGATGATCGGAACGTTGAGCTCCTTGCCGAGCGCCTTCAGGCCAGTGGTGATCTGGGTGATTTCCTGGACGCGATTGTCGCTGGATTTACCCGAGCCGGTCATCAGCTGCACGTAGTCGACCACGAGCACGTCGAGGCCGCGCTGACGCTTGAGGCGGCGCGCGCGTGCCGAAAGCTGAGCGATAGAGATACCGCCGGTCTGGTCGATATAGAGCGGCACCTTCTGCATCATCATCGAGCAGGCGACGAGCTTTTCGAAATCGGCATCGTTGATGTCGCCGCGGCGGATCTTCGAGGAGGAGACTTCCGTCTGTTCGGAGATGATACGGGTGGCGAGCTGTTCGGACGACATTTCGAGCGAATAGAAGCCGACGACGCCGCCGTTCCTCGCTTTCATGCTGCCGTCCGACTGCACTTCGCCCTCGTAGGCGGCGGCGATATTATAGGCGATGTTGGTGGCAAGCGAGGTCTTGCCCATGCCCGGGCGCCCGGCGAGGATGATCAAGTCCGAGCGCTGCAGGCCGCCCATCTTGGCGTCCAGCGAGTGGATGCCGGTGGAAATGCCGGAAAGGCCGCCGTCGCGTTCCTTGGCGACGGCCGCCATGTCGATCGCCAGCGCCACGGCGTCGTTGAAGGACT
The DNA here is from genome assembly GCF_002531805.1 of Rhizobium sp. M1. Taxonomy (NCBI): domain Bacteria; kingdom Pseudomonadati; phylum Pseudomonadota; class Alphaproteobacteria; order Hyphomicrobiales; family Rhizobiaceae; genus Rhizobium; species Rhizobium sp. M1. Next base: position 103,563 of record NZ_NWSW01000007.1, read on the forward strand.
GGAATCCGCCGTCGTAGCGGCCGTTTTCCGCAAGTTCGAAGAGCCGGCGTTCGGTATCCTCGATCTGCGACTGCGGCGGCATGTCGAGCGGCGCGTCATAGGCGATGTTAACGACGTCCTCGCCGATCGTGATCAGCGCCCGGCGTAGCGCCAGGTCATAGATCGCCCGGCCGTAATCCTCGGCATTGATGACGGTGACCGCGTTGCTGACCAGGCTCGCCAGATATTGCGAAACCGTCATGTCGCCGACCTTTTCGTCGGCCTTGAGGAAGGTCTTGATCGTTACCGGGTTGGCGATCTTGCCCATGCGGATAATGTCGCCGGCGACCTCGAAGATCTTCCGATGCAGCGGTTCGTAGAGATGGATCGGTTTGAGGAAATCCGACACCCGGTAATAGGCGTCGTTGTTCATCAGGATGGCACCCAGAAGCGCCTGCTCGGCCTCGATGTTGTTGGGTGCTTCGCGATAATGCTGCTCCGAGGGAGCAACAGCTGCAATCTTTCGAGCGGCGTCGTTCATCATCATCCGTTCTGTCTTTTTCCAACTCCGGATTTGCAATTCCGGATGGAGAAAATCAAGGGGCTGCAAAAGGCCCGGAGGCCCGCTTCGCCAAAATCCCGAACGCTGTGCACGTTGTTCGACTTCTCCACAGTCCTGGGCGACACAAGCGAGAAATACCGGGAGTGTCACCGGCAGGACACGGTACGGAGCCGACTCAGCTCATCCGTTCCGGAGATGGCCATGGTAACGCGATGACATCGGGCACGCAGCAAAAACATCCGGAAATCCCCTGTAAAAGATGATCTCCCCGGTTGTTTCCCATCAAGCGGATGAAACGAAAAAGCCCGGCGCAACGGCCGGGCTTCCCTCACGCGGATCGTGTCCGGCGCGACTTATGCTTCGTCTTCGTCGATGCCGTCGGCTTCCGGATCGAAGAAATCTTCCGGACGCAGCGCGTCTTCGTCGACGCCGTAGATCGCGTCGACCGAGGTGAGTTCTTCGCCCTTGGCCTGGCGCTCAGCCTCTTCGGCGGAACGGGCAACGTTCAGCTCGACATTGATTTCGACTTCGGCATGCAGCTGCAGCTCAACCTTGTGCAGGCCGATCGCCTTGATCGGCGTGTTCAGGTGAACCTGGTTGCGGCCGATGTTGAAGCCTTCGGCGGCGAGAATCTCGACGACGTCACGGGCAGCGACCGAGCCGTAGAGCTGGCCGGTTTCGCCGGCGGAGCGCACGACGATGAACGACTTGCCGTCGAGAACGTCGGCGACCTTCTGGGCTTCCGACTTGCGCTCGAGGTTGCGGGCTTCGAGCGTCGCGCGCTCGGCTTCGAAGCGGGTCTTGTTGGCGGCGTTGGCGCGCAGCGCCTTGCCGAGCGGCAGCAGGTAGTTACGGGCAAAGCCGTCGCGAACCTTTACGGTTTCGCCCATCTGGCCGAGCTTGGAGATGCGTTCGAGAAGGATGACTTCCATTTTCTTTGTCCTTTCTGTGTCTCAGATTTTCGTATCGGGTTGTTTGGGGGCATCGGCATCTTTCGCCGGGGTCAGCGCGATCGCCTTGCGCGTATCGACGAGACCGAGGACGAGGATGAGGAGAGCTGGCAGCATCATGAGCATGGAGGCCAGATAGCAGAGGATGAGGGCCGGCAAACGCCAGTCCTTGCCGCGCGTGCGGAAATGCAGCGAGGCAAAGCCGGAGAGCATGAAGCCGGCGCCGAACGTGCCGATCACGGTTGCGCCGATCAGCGCCGGAACGCCGCCGAAGAAGCAGGCGGCCAGCCCGGCGAGGAAGACGAAGATCGAGTTGCGGTTCATGCGCAGCGACGAGGGAATGTCCTCGCGGGGGCGAAGGCCGCGGCCGGATGCCGCGACGATGCGCACGGCGAAATAATAGGCTGCGAACAGCATCGTCACCCACATGCCGCCCTGCAAAGCCGGCAGCATCAGCAGGATCAGCGATTTGGTCTGCGCGGTTGCGGCCGGATCCGGCATGAATTCCGGCTGCTGCTGCTTGACCGAGGCAATCAGCAGATCGACGATCGGATCGGTGATCTCGGGCCCGTAGCCGATCATCACACCGATGACGATGACGGCGAACGTCACCAGGCCGCAAAGATGCAGCAGGATATCGGAGAGCGGATACCAGGCGAGCAGGTGGTCCGGACCGCCGAGTTCGGATGCGGGGCGGGCGAGATTGGCGAGGTGGCTGAGCCAGCCGGCCGGCAGCAGCGTCACCAGCGTCATGATCAGCGCGAAGGAGGGCGAGATGAAGACCGCGCCGAGTGCGGCTGCAGTCACGACGGCCACAATCGCGGCGACATTGCCCCAGCCGAGCCCGACAAGCAGGATCGGCAGTGCCGAAGCAGTATAGAGGAGCGCACTGAAAAACGACGGCTGCACGCTCGCGCCCAGCACCAGCAGGGCAGCGGTCAAGCCGGCGAGTGCGCCGGTCAGCAGCGTTTTAAAATCCAGTCGTTTCAAGGTCGCTGTCCTGCTTCATCAAGCAGTTAGAGGATGTTGCTGAATCGAATTCAGAAACGTCTCAACATGGGTTTTAACAGTTCCGATCCGCGCCCATCGCGGAAGGGAGGCAACCCCCGGATCAGAAATCCGGGGGTCACATATTCTATTAGGCGACGACGTACGGCAGCAGGCCGAGGAAACGGGCGCGCTTGATCGCCTGGGCGAGTTCGCGCTGCTTCTTCTGGGAAACGGCCGTGATGCGGGACGGAACGATCTTGCCGCGCTCGGAAATGTAGCGCTGCAGCAGACGAACGTCCTTGTAGTCGATCCGCGGTGCGTTTGCGCCGGAGAACGGGCAGGTCTTGCGGCGGCGATGGAACGGGCGGCGGACCGGTGCGGAGGAAGCTTCAGACATTCTTATATCTCCTTATGCACGGTCTTCGCGGGGAGCGCGATCCGGACGCGGGCCACGCTGGAAGTCGCCGTCACGGCGCGGCGGACGGTCACCGAATTCGCGGCGCGGGCCACGGTCGCCGCCTTCACGCGGGCCGCGGTCGTCGCGGTCGCGCTTCTGCAGCATGGCAGACGGGCCTTCTTCGTGCTTTTCGACGGCGATGGTCATGTAGCGAAGAACGTCTTCGCTGATGCGCATCTGGCGTTCCATTTCCTGGATCGCAGCAGCCGGGGCATCAATGTCCATCAGCGCATAGTGCGCCTTACGGTTCTTCTTGATGCGGTAGGTGAGGGACTTGAGGCCCCAGTTCTCGATACGCCCGACCTTACCGCCGTTAGCTTCGATCACGCCCTTGTACTGTTCTACGAGGGCATCGACCTGCTGAGCGGAAATATCCTGCCGGGCAAGGAATACATGTTCATAAAGAGCCATGACAGCTTTGCCTTTCTTGCGTTTGGTTCAACCCGATATTCGGCGGCTAAGCCTCAACGACTGCTCCTGATTGGGCGGACCCAGGCAAGAAAGCGTTTTCCGAGACGGTCGAGAGCGGAGACACGGGAGGCTGGAACGCTTCCGTTCCGAACGATTTCCGAGGAAACCGGCCCTCCGTTCAGCCACCAGCCAGAAGACCGGGTTAACGAACAGCGCGGCTTATACGGATTTTTCGGGGAAAGGCAACCCCAATCGGACATTCGAGCCCGACTGAGGCCAATCGTTAGCGCCGGGTCGGGTGATCAAAGCGTCAGCGGATACTGCCGGTGCACCTTGGCAATCTCCGCCAGCACCTCGTCCGAAAGCGTCAGCTCGGCCGCGCCGAGATCGATTTCCAGCTGTTCCATCGAGGTCGCGCCGATGATGACCGAGGTCATGAAGGGCCTCGATCGGCAGAAGGCGAGCGCCATGACCGCCGGGTCGAGACCATATCGGGCCGCGAGAGCCAGATAGGCCTTGGTCGCCGGCTCCTGCAGCGGCTGCAGACGGCCGCCGATATCGGGATTGATCGAGGCGCGCGACCCCTTCGGCCTGCCGCCATCGACATATTTGCCGGTCAGGATGCCGCCGGCGAGCGGCGAATAGGCGAGCAGCCCGACATCCTCGTGATGCGAGAGCTCGGCGAGATCGAGGTCGAAATGGCGGTAGAGCAGATTGTACTCGTTCTGAACGCTGGCGACGCGCGGCAGGCCATTCTGTTCTGACAGCGTCAGATATTTCTGGATGCCCCAGGTGGTTTCGTTGGAAAGGCCGATCGCCCGGATCTTGCCTTCCTTCACCAGCGCGCCGAGCGTTTCCAGGATGTCGAGCATGTTGGCGACGGCCTTGTCGCGATCCTGGTTGAAGGGGTTGTAGCTCCAGTTCTGCCGGAAGTGGAAATGGCCGCGGTTCGGCCAGTGCACCTGGTAGAGGTCGACATAATCCGTCTTCAGCCGCTTCAGGCTGGCCTCGAGCGCCAGGCGGATATTCCTCGCGTCGGCGCCTTCGCCGCCGCGCAGATAATCGCGGCCGCGGCCGGCGACCTTGGTGGCGAGCACGATTTCCCCGCGCTTGCCGGTCTTTTCGAACCAGCTGCCGATATAGTCTTCGGTCCAGCCCTGTGTCTGCGCCGAAACCGGGGTGGTCGGATAAAGCTCGGCTGTATCGAAGAAATTGACGCCCTTTTCGACGGCGTAATCCATCTGCGCATGCGCGTCGGTTTCGCTGTTCTGCGAACCCCAGGTCATGGTGCCGAGGCAGATTTCTGAAACGGAAATGTCGGTTCGGCCGAGTGAATTGTACTTCATGGGAAAACCTTGGGAGAGAGGGGAAAGCCTCGGGAGGGTCCACGCAAATCTAGGCTCGATTTGGCTGAGCGCAAGAGCAAAAACCTGGCTTTTGCGCCAGGGCGAAAGGCTTTGCGCAGAAGGTGCCGCCACTTGACTCTGCCGGAAAGAATGTCAATTGGAGGCAAAACAGCCTCGAGGGGCGCAATCAGGGGCATCAGCCAGGGATACGAGAATGACCATTGCTTTCACTTTTCCCGGCCAGGGCAGTCAGGCCGTCGGCATGGGCAAGGATCTGGCCGAGAATTTCGCGGAAGCCCGCGCCGTTTTCGAAGAAGTCGACGAGGCGCTCGGTGAAAAGCTCTCGGACGTCATGTTCAACGGTCCGGAGGACACGTTGACCTTGACGGCGAACGCCCAGCCGGCGCTGATGGCCGTCTCGATTGCCGTAGTCCGTGTTCTCCAAGCCAAGGGGCTGGATCTGAAGTCCAAGGTCGCCTTTGTCGCCGGCCACTCGCTCGGCGAATATTCGGCACTTTGCGCCGCCGGCACCTTTTCGCTCGCCGATACGGCGCGGCTGCTGCGCATTCGCGGCAATGCCATGCAGGCCGCCGTCCCGGTCGGCGTCGGCGCCATGGCGGCGATCATCGGGCTGGAACATGCCGATGTCGCAGCCGTCTGCGAAGCGGCCGCCGCCACCGGCGCCTGCCAGATCGCCAACGACAATGGCGGCGGCCAGATCGTTATCTCGGGCGAGAAGGCGGCCGTCGAAAAGGCCGCCGGTCTGGCAACCGACAAGGGCGCCAAACGCGCCATTCTGCTGCCGGTCTCGGCTCCCTTCCATTCCAAGCTGATGGCGCCCGCCGCAGAGGCGATGCGCGCAGCGCTGGCGACGGTCGCCAAGTCCGATCCGCTCGTGCCCCTCATCGCCAATGTCCGCGCCGCCCCGGTGACTGACGCCGACGAGATCGCGAACCTCCTGGTCGAACAGGTGACCGGCCAGGTCCGCTGGCGCGAGACCGTGGAGTGGTTCGCCGGCAATGGCGTGACGACGCTTTATGAACTCGGTTCCGGCAAGGTGCTGACCGGTCTTGCCCGCCGCATCGACAAAACAGTCAACGGCATCTCCGTCGGCGGTCCGGCGGATATCGACGCGGCCGTCGCCGCCCTCATGGCCTGATTGATATCTCCAGATATAAGGAACGTTTCCATGTTCGATCTTTCCGGCCGCAAGGCTCTCGTCACCGGCGCATCGGGCGGTATCGGCGAGGAAATCGCCCGCCTTCTTCATAAGCAGGGCGCCACCGTTGGCCTGCACGGCACCCGCGTCGAGAAGCTGGAAGCGCTGGCGGCCGAGCTTGGCGAGCGCGTCAAGATCTTCCCGGCCAACCTGTCGGACCGCGACGAGGTCAAGGCACTCGGCCAGAAGGCCGAAGCCGAACTCGAAGGCGTCGATATCCTCGTCAACAATGCCGGCATCACCAGGGACGGCCTCTTCGTGCGCATGAGCGACGAGGACTGGGACGCCGTCCTCGAAGTCAATCTGACGTCGACGTTCCGCCTGACGCGCGAGTTGACGCACCCGATGATGCGCCGCCGTTATGGCCGCATCATCAACATCACCTCCGTCGTCGGCGTCACCGGCAATCCGGGGCAGGCCAACTATTGCGCCTCCAAGGCCGGCATGATCGGCTTCACCAAGTCGCTGGCGCAGGAAATCGCCACCCGCAACGTGACCGTCAACTGCGTCGCACCCGGCTTCATCGAAAGCGCCATGACCGGCAAGCTGAACGATAAGCAGAAGGAAGCGATCATGGGAGCGATCCCGATGAAGCGGATGGGCACCGGCGGCGAAGTCGCTTCGGCGGTTGCCTATCTCGCGTCCTCCGAGGCTGCCTACATGACCGGCCAGACGCTGCACGTAAACGGCGGCATGGCGATGATCTGAAACGACAAACCATCGGCGCGGGGATAATTCCGCCAATAGCATGTTGAGCAATCACGAAGCGTTGATTTTCTGGCTTTGCGGCAGACTTAAACCATGTTAAGCGGGCCATGACTGTGAACAGTCGTCCCGAGAAAGCAGACGGACCGGCGGGCTTTTCGCAAGCCTGGGAAATCTCTGAAGCCGGGTAAACGAGTTTGCCGAGGATGTCTGAAAACATCGCAGGCTGAAACAGGGTAGGGGTGCCGCAAGGGCATTCCGATCAGGACATAAGGTCGAGGAAACCGACATGAGCGATATCGCAGAACGCGTAAAGAAAATTGTTATTGATCATCTTGGCGTCGATGCCGACAAGGTCGTCGAGAGCGCCAGCTTTATCGACGATCTGGGCGCCGACTCGCTCGACACGGTCGAACTTGTCATGGCTTTCGAAGAAGAATTCGGCGTTGAAATCCCCGACGACGCTGCCGACTCGATCCTGACGGTCGGCGATGCAGTGAAGTTTATTGAGAAGGCCCAGGCCTGATCCTGTAGATTTGAGAAAGGGCGGGCCTGGAGTCCGCCCTTTTCTTTTCGGCCTATTTCTCCATAGAACATAAGAGACGGGGGAAAGCACGCGATGAGACGTGTCGTCATCACTGGTACCGGCATGGTATCACCCTTGGGATGCGGAACTGAGGTGACGTGGTCGCGGCTGCTCGCCGGCCAGAACGGCGCCCGCCTCGTCACCGAATTCGAGGTCGACGACCTTCCCGCCAAGATCGCCTGCCGCATCCCCCTTGGTAATGCCGCAGACGGCGCCTTCAACCCTGATGAGTGGATGGAGCCGAAGGAGCAGCGCAAGGTCGATCCCTTCATCATCTTCGGCATGGCCGCCGCCGACATGGCGCTTGCCGACGCCAACTGGCATCCCGAGAGCGACGAGGATCAGATCGCCACCGGCGTGCTGATCGGCTCCGGTATCGGCGGCATCGAGGGCATCGTCGAGGCGGGCTACACCCTGCGCGACAAGGGCCCGCGCCGCATCTCCCCCTTCTTCATTCCCGGCCGCCTGATCAATCTGGTTTCCGGCCAGGTGTCGATCCGCCACAAGCTGCGCGGACCCAATCATTCGGTCGTCACCGCCTGCTCGACGGGCGCGCATGCGATCGGCGACGCCGCGCGGCTGATCGCGCTTGGTGATGCCGACGTCATGGTCGCCGGCGGCACGGAATCGCCCGTCAGCCGCATTTCGCTGGCAGGCTTTGCCGCCTGCAAAGCGCTGTCGACCCAGCACAACGACGATCCGCAGAAGGCCTCGCGCCCCTATGACCGCGACCGCGACGGCTTCGTCATGGGCGAAGGCGCCGGCATCGTCGTGCTCGAGGAACTGGAACACGCCAAGGCGCGTGGCGCCAAGATCTATGCCGAAATCGTCGGCTACGGCCTGTCGGGCGACGCCTATCACATCACCGCGCCCTCCGAAGACGGCGAGGGCGCCGGCCGCTGCATGGCGATGGCGCTGAAGCGCGCCGGGCTGACGCCGGCCGATATCGACTACATCAACGCCCACGGCACTTCGACCATGGCCGACACAATCGAACTCGGCGCCGTCGAGCGGCTGGTCGGCAATGCGGCGTCGAAGATCTCCATGTCCTCGACCAAGTCGGCGACCGGACACCTTCTCGGCGCTGCCGGCGCCATCGAGGCGATCTTCGCCACGCTGGCCATCCGTGACAATATCGCGCCGCCGACGCTCAATCTCGACAATCCCGAACGCGAGACGGCGATCGATCTTGTTCCGCACAAGGCTCGCGAGCGAGAAATCAACGTGGCCTTGTCCAATTCGTTCGGATTCGGCGGCACGAACGCATCGCTCGTGCTGCGCCGTTACGCGCAGTAAAAGGGCTTGCCATAGCAGGCGCGCTGGAGTTGAACGACCGGCAACGGCTTCGTTGAACTGCGGCAGAACCTGTTTTTGCCGCATTGCTTCGCGAAATAGCGAAATGAGGGCCAAGTTTTAGAGGATTGCCGGTGAGCGATACGACGAACCAGAGCAACGACAGCCAGGCGCAGAAGGGACCGATCATCCCGAAGTCGCCGAACGAGGCCCTGCGTCCGGAACGTGTTCCGGAGCCGCCGAAGCGCTCCAAAAATGCGCGCAGCCAGATCGTCCTCTTTCTGAACTTCATCATGACGATGGCGGTCCTGGTCTGCGTCGTCGCGGTCATCGCCTTCTATTACGCGACCTCGACCTATCAGAGCCCGGGTCCGCTGCAGACGAACACCAATTTCATCGTCCGCAACGGCGCGGGTCTCGCCGAAATCGCTTCGAACCTCGAGCGCAATGCGATCATCTCCGATGCCCGCATCTTCCGATATCTGACGGCGACACATCTTTCCGCCGGCGAGAGCCTGAAGGCCGGCGAATACGAGATCAAGGCGAAAGCCTCCATGAGCGATATCATGGAGCTGCTGAAATCGGGGAAGTCCATTCTCTATTCGGTTTCCTTCCCCGAAGGCCTGACGGTTCGCCAGATGTTTGACCGCATGCTGCAGGATACGGTGCTGGAAGGCGACCTGCCGGCCGCACTGCCGGCCGAAGGCAGCCTGCGTCCCGACACCTACAAGTTCTCGCGCGGCACCAAGCGTTCGGAAATCATCGAACAGATGGCGGCGGCACAGCAGAAGCTCGTCGATCAGGTCTGGGACAAGCGTGATTCCTCGCTGCCGCTGCGGTCCAAAGAGGAATTCGTCACACTCGCCTCTATCGTCGAGAAGGAGACCGGCGTTCCCGACGAACGTGCCCATGTCGCGTCGGTCTTCCTGAACCGGCTTGGCAAGGGCATGCGCCTGCAGTCCGATCCGACGATCATCTACGGGCTCTTCGGAGGCGAGGGAAAGCCGGCCGACCGGCCGATCTACCAGTCGGACCTGAAGCGGGACACGCCCTATAATACCTATGTCATCAAGGGCCTGCCGCCGACGCCGATCGCCAATCCCGGCAAGGATGCGCTGGAAGCCGTCGCCAACCCTTGGAAAACCCAGGATCTCTATTTCGTCGCCGACGGCACTGGCGGCCACGTTTTCGCCGCGACGCTCGAAGAGCACAATGCCAACGTCAAGCGCTGGCGCAAGCTCGAGGCCGACAAGGGTTCGGATCCGAACATCGCGGTCGACGGCCAGCCGGAAGAGCAGCCGGCCGAGAATGGCGCGACTGTCGCGCCGCCGAAGAAAAAGAAGATCAACTGACGGATTTCGGGAGGCTCGCATGGCTTTGCAGTCCATGACCGGTTTTGCGCGGCGCGAGGGAACGAGCGGCCGCTGGCGCTGGGCATGGGAATTGCGCTCGGTCAACGGCAAGGGCTTCGACCTGCGCCTGCGCCTGCCGCCCGGCCTTGAACGCATGGAGGCGGAGGTCCGCCGCCTTGCCGGCGAAAGTTTCAGCCGCGGTAACCTGCAGGCTTCGCTCTCGGTCACTGCTGATGAGAACCGTTTCGAGGCGGTGCTGAACAGGCAGGCGCTTGCCGCCGTGCTTGCCATGCGCGAGCAACTGGTGGACGTGATCGATCCGGCGCCGCTGAAGCTCGATACGCTGCTTCTGGTGCGCGGCATCGTGGAGTTCCGCGAGGGCGAGGACGGCGAGGCGGCGCTTGCCGCCCGGGATGCCGATATTGCCGCCGGCCTCATGGGCGCGCTTGCCGACCTCCGGGCGATGCGCGAACAGGAAGGGGCGGCGCTCTCCCGCATTCTTCTCGATCACGTCGCAACGATCGAGGGCCTGACACGGACGATCGAGACGGATCCCTCGCGCTCGCCGCAGGAGATCGCCTCCCGGCTCGTGGCACAGGTCGCCTTGCTGATGGACGGCATGGCTGCGCTCGACCGGGACAGACTGCATGCCGAAGCCGCGCTGTTGGCGACCAAGGCGGATCTGCGCGAAGAAATCGACCGCCTGAAGGCGCATGTCGCCGCAGCGCGTGATCTCCTGGTGAAAGGCGGACCTGCCGGACGACGGCTGGACTTCCTTGCACAGGAATTTAACCGCGAATCGAATACCATCTGCTCGAAGTCGAATGCCTCGGCGGTTACCGCTGCCGGCATCGAGTTGAAAGTCGTGATCGACCAGTTCCGCGAGCAGGTCCAGAATTTGGAGTAAGACATGAAACCGGCGAAATCCTCGCCCGTGCAGATCGCCCGCCGCGGTCTGATGCTTGTCATCTCGTCGCCGTCGGGCGCCGGCAAGTCCACCATCGCGCGCACGCTGCTGGAGCAGGATAGGCAAATCGGCCTCTCCGTCAGCGTCACCACGCGCCAGCGCCGCCCGAGCGAAGTCGAGGATGTGCATTACCACTTCAAGAGCGTGCGCGAGTTCGAGCGGCTGCGCGATAGCGACGCGCTGCTGGAATGGGCCGAGGTGCATGGCAATTTCTACGGCACCCCGCGCGAGCCTGTGGAGCAGGCCATGGCCGAGGGCCGCGACATGCTCTTCGACATCGATTGGCAGGGCGCCCAGCAATTGCAGGAGAAGATGTCGGCCGACGTCGTCTCGATCTTCGTGCTGCCGCCGACCATGACGGAACTCCAGTCGCGGCTGCACCGCCGCGCCGAGGATTCCGAGGAGGTCATCCAGACGCGTCTTGCCAACAGCCGCGCCGAGATCGCCCACTGGCGCGAATATGACTACGTCATCGTCAACGACGATCTCAACGCCGCCTTCGACGCCGTCCAGTCGATCGTCAAGGCCGAACGCCTGCGCCGCGACCGCCGCCATGGCATGTTCGATTTCGTCCGTGGATTGCTGGAAGAGACGCCGTCGCTCTAAATTAAAAGCATATCGCAAAGCTCCGCAGCGGTTGAGGGCGCTTTAAAGGCTGTTTGCCAGAAGGCAGAACTCCTCGACGGACAACGTCTCCGCCCGCCGCGCCGGATCGATCCCGGCCTTGACGAGCAGACTCTCGCCGCCGAGTGGCTTCAGGCTCTGGCGCAGCATCTTGCGGCGCTGGCCGAAGGCGGCCTGCGTCACCTTTTCCAGATTGGCAACAGAGCAGGGGATGGGATTTTCCCGGGGCGTCAGATGCACCACCGTCGACGTCACCTTCGGCGGCGGCGTGAAGGCTTGCGGCGACACGTCGAAGGCCATGCGTGCCTCGGTCCGCCAGCCGCAGAGCACGCCGAGACGGCCGTAATGGTCATCGTCCTCACCGGCGACGATACGCTCGCCCACTTCCTTCTGAAACATCAGCGTCAGCGACTGCCAGAACGGCGGCCAGGCCTTGGGCAGCAGCCAGTTGACCAGCAGCTGCGTGCCGACATTATAGGGCAGGTTGGCGATGATCTTGACCGGGCCTTCCGGCGCCAGGGACTCGAAATCCGTCTTCAGCGCATCGCCTTCGATCACCTCCAGCCGGCCCGGATAGTGATCGGCGATCTCGGCGAGCGCCGGCAGGCATCGCGTGTCCCGCTCGATGGCGATCACCTTCCTGGCGCCGAGGGCCAGGATCGCACGCGTCAGCCCGCCTGGGCCTGGGCCGACCTCGATCACGGTCGTTTCTTCGAGCGCCCCTGCCGTGCGGGCGATCTTCTGGGTCAGGTTGAGGTCCAGCAGGAAGTTCTGCCCGAGCGCCTTGCGCGCATCGAGGCCGTGACGCTGAATGACGTCGCGAAGCGGCGGCAGGCCGTCGAGTGCTGCCATCAGCGGCGGCTTTCCCAAGTGCGGCCGAGCTGGAAGGCGAGCTTCAGTGCCGCAACGAGGCTCTGCTCGCGCGCCAGCCCTTTGCCGGCAATGCCGAAAGCGGTGCCGTGATCCGGCGAGGTGCGCACGAAGGGAAGTCCGAGCGTGACATTGACGCTGTCGTCGAAACCGAGCGCCTTGGCGGGGATCAGAGCCTGATCGTGATACATGCAGATGGCGACATCGTATCGCGCCCGCGCCTCGTCATGAAACATCGTATCGGCGGGCAGGGGGCCGATGGCGTCGATGCCCTCGTCGCGCAGGCGCTCGATGGCCGGGCGGATGACATCCTCGTCTTCCCTGCCGATCGTTCCGGTTTCGCCGGCATGCGGATTGAGGCCGGCAACGGCGAGCCGCGGCGCATCGATGCCGAAGCGCTGCCTCAGATCTTCGTGAGCGATCCGGCAGGTTTCCATGACCAATTCGTCCGTCAGCGCCTGCGGCACGTCCCGCAGTGGAATGTGAATGGTGACGGGAATGGCCCTGAGCTTCGGTCCCGATAGCATCATGACAGGGGTCACCGGCCTGCCGGTTGCCCTGGCGGCGAGATCGGCGAGAAATTCGGTATGGCCGGGAAAGCGGAAGCCCGCCTCGTAGAGCACGGCCTTGGCGATCGGATTGGTGACGACTGCGAGCGCCTCGCCGCCGATGACAAGCGATACGGCTTTCTCGATCGCCGCGATCGTGCCTTTCGCCGTTGCCACATGCGGCTCACCGGCCACGACCTCAATACCAACAGGCACGCTCATGACCGGCAGTGCATCGGCAAATATGCCGGTCGCCTCGTCGGTCCTGTCGATCTTACGGATGGAAACCGCCAGGTTGAGCTGGCGGGCTCGCAAGGCCAGGACATCAGGATCGCCGATCAGGAAAAAAGGCGGGAGTCCGAGTTCACGCCGCCGGAGCCAGGCCATCAGAGTGATATCCGGCCCGATGCCGGCGGGATCGCCCTGGCTCAGCGCAAGCGGCCGTGAGAACGGTATAGCCATTGTCGGTCAGCGATAGGCGATCTGCGCCTTCTTGCGCAGTTCATCCAGATATTTCTTGCTGTTCTCGTTTTCCGGCGGACCATTCTTGGCGGCCTTGGACTTGTCGAGATCCTCCTGGCGGAAGACCATTTCAGCGGCCTGGTCGTCGGAAACCTGGCGTTGGCTGCAGATCGCCAGATATTCGACACCCTTGTCGGTGACGCGCGTGCCGGTCGTGTTGCCCTTGGCCTGCTCGACCAGAGGCTTCCAATCCGGCGGGATTTCGGGAGCGAGCATGCGGCCGAGGTCGCGCACGGCGACATCGCGCATCGTTGCGGCAAAGACCTTTGCCTGGTCGCAGCCGGGGAATTTCGAGCGCGACGCCTCGGCCTCGCCCTTGCGCTTGCCGGTGATGGCGGCGCGCTTGGCTTGCGGGATGACGAAGATGATCTGCTGCAGCATATATTCCGTCGTCACCGGCTTCTGCTTGTTGTTCTGCATCATGCGCGAGACGAGATCGTAATTCGACAGCCGCGAGGTCGAGCCGTAACGCGCATTGACGACACGCGGCCAGCTCATCTGCACGGCGATGAAGCCCTTGAAATGGTCGACGCCGACGCCGGCGCGGTCGAGGATCTGCGACATCTGCTCGACGGAAAGCTTGTTGCCGGCCGAAAAGCGCGCGAAAGACGCATCGACGTCCTGCTGCGAAACCGACATACGGACGCGGGCGACCTCCTGCCGCTTGAGCGTTTCGTCGATCAACTGCTCCTTGGCGGTCTTGGCATCGGCCTTCGTATGCTGCAGGCGCAGGAAGGCCTGCCGCTTGGCGACATCGCCGCTGGTGATGGCAGTGCCGTTCACCACGGCCTGCACTTCGCTTGCCGCCAGCGCCGGCCCCGCAAGGCTCGTCAGCAAGGCAAGTGCTGCGCCGGCGAGAAAGGCGGTTATGGCTTTTTTCGCGTCAATCATCTGTTGACCTCCCAATAGCGCCGCGAGACGGTGTTCGCGGCGTTCTTACCACAGTGCGAGACACGCGGAAATCGCTTCCTTCACGGCGCGAATCCCCTATGCCTCAGATATCGGCTGGCGGCAATGTCCTGCACAGGCTTACGGCGAAAGAATGACTTGAGGCCATGTTTACGCCGTCCGCCGCTAGTTGGAGAGGGTATCTGAGCCGATCTTGATGTCGCCGAGCGTGCGGAACGTCAGCCGCGCGCCGATCGTCCAATCGCTTGCCGACTCGTCCTCGGAATCCCTGCTGTCCGTATAGGCGATCGTGAAGATCGTGCATTCGTCCTCATAGGAAAGGCCGAGCGTCCGGCGGCTGATCACATCATTGTTCAGATCCCAGGCGATGCCGCCGAAGATCGACCAGTAATCCTTGAACTTGACTCTGCTGCTCGTCTGGATCTCGTCATTGTCCTCGGCGAAGCCATAGGCCGGCTGGGCGCTGAGATGGGTGTAGGTCACCTGCGTCTGGAAGGTGTCGTTCTGGTAGGCCGTCGTCAGGTCGCCGCGCCGGAACTCGAAATCCTTCTCGTCGAGACGGTAGGAGGCGGCGACGGACACACCGTATGGCGTTTCGACGCCGCCGAGACCGACATAATCGGAGCGGTCGGTTTCGAGGCCCGAATCCGCGCCGACATTGACGAGGTCGTCGGTCGCGAACGAGTTCTGGCCGGCGATCTGGTAAGACTGGCCGAAGATGCCGTGCAGCTTGTAACCGCTGTCGAAAGTCCCGGTATACTGGACGCCGACATTGGCGCGGGTGCCGCCTTCAATACGGTCGTAGCCTGAGAACTTGTCGCGGTCGAAAAGCGACGTGGCATCGAAGACGAAGCTTTGTGCATCCTCGTTCGGCAGCCGGCCGGCGAGTTGCTCGTCGGGGCGGGCATAGATCTGCGCGATCGGCTCGAGGATATGGGTGCTGTTTTCCGTCGTCATCAGAATTGGATAACGCAGCTCCAGCCCGGCGGTGAGCATCGAACGGGTGGCGGAATTGTCGTCAAGGTAATTGCCGGCGTAACCGGTCGGATCGTTCATGTTCAGCGCGAAAGCGTCGCCGCGCGCGGCCAGAAGCGGCGTGATCACCAGGCCGGTCGGCGTAACGTAGGTGCGTTTCCACTGAAGTTCGGCGGTCAGGCGCGACGTCTGGCCCTTCAGGCCGCGGAAGCGGTCGAATCCGTCGACGGTATAGAAGTCGTCATGTGTGCGCGAAATATTCGTCAGGTTGACATCCGCGGACAGTTCGCCGCCTGCGAGCGGCTGAGGGGCTACATAATGATAATCGAGCGCGGGATAGACGATCGCCTGCTGTTTTTCGGCGGTGTTCGTGCGGTCGGCATCCTGGACGTCGAAATAAAACGCCCGCATGTCGAAATAATTCCGTTTGCCGAGCCCGGTCAGGTAGATCTGGTTCGTGCGATCCGTGCCGCTGAGGCCGCGGAGCTTGTACGTCTTCGAGAAATTGTTGTCGCTCTGCATCATGACGTCCCAGCCGAACGTCCAGCGCGGATTGATGCGGAACTCCGCCTTTGACGCCACCATGCCACGCTGATCGGCTTCGGCATCGCTGGTACCGGAGCTGAAATTGCCCGGGCTCGCTTGGTCGATGCCGGCGACACGCAGGATATGCGTGCCGTTTTCGAAGCGCTGACGGAATTCGCCTTCGACGAGGAAGCCCTGGGCCGTGTAGCCGGTTGCGGTGACCGTCGCATCCATGCTCGGCGAGATCACGTAATAATAAGGAATGGAAAGACCGAAGCCGAGATTCTGCGACAGGCTCATCGTCGGGAACAGGAAGCCGGACTTGCGCTTCACCGTATTGTCGGGAACTTCGATGAACGGCACGAAGGCAATTGGGTAACCGAGCAGCTCGAAGCGGGCCCGCTCCAGGCGGATCGTATGGGTCTCGCCGTTCTGGATCACGCGCTTGGCCTTGACCTGCCAGAAGGGCGCACGCTTCGGATCTTCAGCGCAGGGAAGGCAGGCGGTGTAGACGCCCTTGTTGAGAATCATCTTCGTGCCGCCGACACGCTCGCCGCTTTCGGCGACGATACGCGTATTGTCGGAGGTCTCGATGCGCAACGAGTTCAGGAACCCGTCGGCAAAATTGTCGGTCACGTCTAGGTTGTCGGCATAGATGCGGTTGCCGTCCGGGCTGACGAGCTCGACATTGCCGATCGCCATCATCCGGCCGGTCTTCTGATTGTACTCGACCTTCTGCGCGACCATTTTGTAGCCGCCATAGTTGATCTGCACGCCGCCGACCGCCGAGACGATCTCGGCGTCACGGTTATAGACGAGTTCGTTGGCCGAAAGCAGAAGCTTGGCCCCTTCGGGAATCTTATTCTCGATATTTTGCTCAGGCGTGCTGGCCTGGCCGTAGGAGGCCGGGGCGCTGCCGAAATAGGAACATAGAGCCGCACCGACAAGCAGGGCAACCAGTTGTTTACTAAAATACTTGCGGTCGCCTACCGCCACTAGCCGTCCTCCTGATGAAGCAAAATAGTCGCGCCCAAGGCCAGCGCGACGACCACCGGTATCCAGGTCGCCACGAAGGGAGGCACGACTCCACTGCTTCCGAATGCTTTTACAAGCACGGTGATGACATAAAGCATGAAGCCTGACAGGATTCCACCCAGAATCACGGGGCGGGATTGGTTGAACCGGCTAAATTTTAGGGACACTGTTGCAGCAATGAGAGTCATGGCCACCAGCAGCAATGGCTGGGACAACAGAGAGTTGAATTGCGTCTCCAATGCCTTGGTCGAGATGCCGAAGGATTTGGCCGCCGCGATGCGGTTGGAAAGGTCAAAGAAACCAATTGTTTCCGGCGCTGTCAGCCGCTCCTGGACGAAATCCTGTTTCAGATTGGTGCGAAGTTGGACCGAAGCTTTGCGCAGCGGGATTTCCCCAGGCTTACGCTCAACGACACCGTTAAGCTGCCAGTAACCATCTTCCAACTTTGCCGTGGCGGCATCCTGTCTCAGAATGACTCGGCCGCTTGAATCGAAGTGGATCAACACGGCGTCGACCAGCTTGGTGCCGTTCTCCTGGACCGTCTGGGCGCCGATGATGACATCGTCGCGGCCGCTGATCTGGCGCAGCCACGGAATCTGCGGCGCCTTGCGCAGAACCGCGTTTTCGCCGCGCCAGTCGGATTCGACGAGCAGTGCCTGGCGCTGTCCCCAGGCGGCAAGCGGATTAAGCGCCGTCATCGTCAGCAGGCCGAGCGCCAGCGAGCCGGCGATGAAGGGAAACATGAACTGCCAGACCGAGATGCCGGCCGCGCGGGTGACGACGAGCTCATATTTGCGATTGAGCCCGATCAGCACCGTCATGCCGACGAAGAGCGCGATGAAGGGGATTGTCTGCTGCAGGATGAGCGGCAGGCGTACGGCGGTCATCACGATGCCGCCGCCGATGGTGTAACCGGGCAGGCCGGACATGCGGCCCGCTGTCTCGCTGAAATCGAGGAGGAAGGAGATCGCCGACACGCCGATCAGGAACCAGCCCGTCGTCGCCAGGTAGCGGCGAAAGAAATAACGCGACAATGTCCCGAACATCATTGGGCAGCGCCCCCGCCGGACCTGCTGGTCGCGGCAAGCAGTCTTTCCTGCATCCGTCTCCAGGAGGCCGATATCCGCTCCCAGATGAACGAAGGCATGACCAGCCGCTTGTGCATGCTGAGGAAGATGATCGAGACGATGCTGCTGACGATCGGAATGGCGTAGAGAACGACGATATATTCCGGATCGGTGTCGATCTGGTTCGCCGCGTAGAAGGCAGCCCATCGGAACGCGAAGGCATAGGCGAGCGCGCTCACCATCGGATGCAGCCGTGCTTCGCGATGCGACCGCGCATCGCCGGCGATCGCCAGCGAAAACAGGGCAAAGACGACAGGCAGGATCCAGTCCGTCAGCCGCCGATGCAGTTCGGCGCGATAGCTCTGCGGCCGGATCGTAAAGTCTTTGTCGTTCGGATCCGGATTGAACAGGAACCACAGGTCGCGGTCGCTGGCTTTCAGCGTCGCCTGACCGCGGTTCTCCGTCATGTCAGAGAGGTCGAAGGAATAGGAATCGAAATTGATGACCGAGACGTTGCCGTCAGGCGTTTTGCGATGCACCTCGCCGTCATGCATGATCAGCGTCGTGCCCGTATCGTCGACCGCGCCTTCCTTGGCGTAATAGATCAGCTCGTAGGCCGGGTCCCGCTCGTCGGCGACGAACAGGCCTTTCAGCATGCGGCCCGCCAGACGCTTCGAGATCTGCACATAGAGACCCTCGTCGATCTTGCGGAAGGTTTTTTCCTCGATCACCGAGGAGAGAAGATCGGCATAGGTTTCGGCGATCATCTGGCGCGCCACGGTCTTTGCCCGCGGCTCGACGATATTGTCGACGAAGAAGGAAAAGACGCTGATGACGGCGGCAAGCAGCAGGATCGGGCGGACCAGAATGCTGCGCCGTGCCCCGGCCGCGTCGATGACGGTCAGCTCGGAATCGTTGTTCATCGTCGTCAGCGTTTGGGTGATAGCGATGACAAGCGCGAAGGGCAGCACGACAGGAATGATCGACGGCAGGATCATCGTCGCCAGCTTGGCGAACGAGCCGATCGACTGGCCGCTGTCGGTGACGAGGTTGATGCGCTGCAGCACCTGTGTCGTCCAAATGATCGCCAGCACGGGCAGGAGCGCCACGAGAAACATCTGGCCGACGCGCCGCAATATGTATGTCTCGAGTAGTTTCATGCCGGCCCTTGAAAGCACCTGCAGGCCCCAAACGGCTTGCAGGAGAATCCCTCTACGCTCTTTGTCGCGCTTTTGCGACAAGCAGGTGTCAAAAATTCATTCAAATTTCAGAATTTTTTTGGCTCTGTTGCGACTCAGTTAACGCCAGCAGCGCTGCGAAGACGACAAGCGAGGACAGCCATCCGAGCGTCACATCGGAGAGATAATGCGCGCCGAAGGATAGCCGCAAGGCCGGCGTCAGGATCGAGATCGCGGCGATTGGCGGTACCAGCGCGTAGCGCAGCGATTTCGGAACGAAGAGCAGCAGGCAGAGCAGCCAGCCGGCGCTCGCCGCCTCGCCGGAGACGAAGGAGCAGTTTGAAACGCATTTGCCGGCAAGCGAACCGGCCTCGACGAAATGC
Source organism: Rhizobium sp. M1 (assembly GCF_002531805.1). Taxonomy (NCBI): domain Bacteria; kingdom Pseudomonadati; phylum Pseudomonadota; class Alphaproteobacteria; order Hyphomicrobiales; family Rhizobiaceae; genus Rhizobium; species Rhizobium sp. M1. The sequence continues at coordinate 123,016 of NZ_NWSW01000007.1, forward strand.
AGGGGGCCGCCGAAAATATCCGTCTGCACCGGCCGCGGCCGGCCCCAATGTTCCTTCAGGATGACATTGACGAGCAGCACCGGCCCGATCAGCAGCGTTCCGAGCGCGACTTTGAGCTTGCGCGCCCGCTCGGCGTTGAAGGTTGCGCCGTGCTGCTGGTAGCATTCGATGAGTTTCCACGCCATCACGATCGCCACGACATAGGGGAGGCGGAAGAAGATGGTGCGCAACAGGTCGAAGTTCCCCGAGTCGCGATAGGGAAAGCCGCCGCAGATGCTTCCGGCAGCGACCGTCGCGTCGCAATCGGTGCTCACGAAAAAAAGCTGGGAAAAATAGATGTCGATCCCGGGGAAGGCGCGGAAGACGATCAGCAGCCCCCACCACGCCCAGAACAACAGCATGAATGCACCGAAAGTCGTCTTCGGCAGGCGGATCACCGGGCCCCGCCATCGATTTTTCGAAAAAACTGTCAACGCGAATATCTACGAAACTGACGAAAACATGTGGGCCTGGACGGCCGCGGGCGACCATAACAAGTGTCGCAAGCCATTGACAGACCCGACAAACGCGAAATTATCCGCCAGGGACGGATTTCAGAGAATCCCAGCGGAGAAGACATGTCAGCAAAGTTTGAAATTTCATTCTCGAAGTCGGCGAAGCTCCATGGCGGGCTGGCGATCCTGTTGAAGACTGCGGAGGCCGACGGCGCCGCAGGCGCTGAAACGGCCGATCCGGCAGGCGTGATCGCCAAGGCTGCGAAGATCGCGCGATTCTCCGGAAAATCCATGGCCGCGCTCGATATCGTCGCCCCGGAAGGTGCGCCGGTCGAACGCATCGTCGTCCTCGGGCTTGGCAAGGCTGCCGAACTCACCGCCCATGACTGGCTGAAGGCCGGCGGTGCTGCGGCATCGAAGATCAAGAATACGGACAAGGCTGCCATCTTCATCGACGTGCCCGGCCTGGCGACGGACGCGCGCGCGGCCGCCGATTTTGCGCTCGGCATGCTGCTGCGGAGCTACAGCTTCGACGCCTATAAGACAAAGAAGAATGACGACGAGGAGAAACCGGCAAAATCCGTCAAGGTGACGATCGTCACCGCCGATGCGACCGGCGCCAAGAAGGCGTTTTCCGATTCCGAAGCGATCGCAGGCGGAGTCAATCTTGCCCGTGACCTTGTCAACGAGCCGCCGAATGCACTTGGCCCGGTCGAATTCGCCGGCAGGGCAAAGGAGCTGGAAAAGCTCGGCGTCGACGTGGAAATCCTGACCGAGAAGGAAATGCGCCGTCTCGGCATGGGCGCCTTGCTCGGCGTCGCCCAGGGTTCCGTGCGCCCGCCGCGTCTCGCGATCATGCAGTGGAAAGGCGGCAAATCCAAGGATCGTCCGATCGCCTTCATCGGCAAGGGCGTCGTCTTCGATACCGGCGGTATTTCGATCAAGCCGGCCGCCGGCATGGAAGACATGAAGGGCGATATGGGCGGCGCCGCAGCCGTAACCGGCCTGATGCATGTGCTCGCCTCCCGCAAGGCGGCCGTCAACGCCGTCGGCATCATCGGCCTGGTCGAGAACATGCCTGATGGCAATGCCCAGCGTCCCGGTGATATCGTCACCTCTATGTCCGGCCAGACGATCGAGGTGATCAATACCGATGCCGAGGGCCGCCTCGTGCTCTGCGACGCGCTCTGGTATTGCAATGATCGCTTCAAGCCGCAGTTCATGATCAATCTCGCCACCCTGACCGGCGCGATCGTCGTGGCGCTCGGCAATGTGCATGCCGGTCTGTTTTCCAATGACGACGAGCTTTCCGGCCAACTGACGGCGGCCGGCCTTTCGACCAACGAGAAACTCTGGCGCATGCCGCTCGGCAAGGATTACGACAAGCTGATCGACAGCAAATTCGCCGACATGAAGAACACCGGCGGCCGCCAGGCCGGCTCGATCACCGCGGCGCATTTCCTCAAGCGTTTCGTGCAGGAGACACCCTGGGCGCATCTCGATATCGCCGGCACGGCGATGGGCTCGCCGCAGGATGAGATCAACCAGTCCTGGGGATCGGGCTTCGGCGTGCGCCTGCTCGACGAGCTCGTTCGCGCCCATTATGAAGCCTGATGACCGACATTCTCTTCTATCATCTGACCGAAACCAGGCTGGAAGACGCGCTTCCGCCGCTCATCGACAAAAGCGTCGAGCGCGGCTGGCGCGTCGCCGTTCAGACGCGTGAGCCGGCGCGGCGCGACGCGCTCGATGCGCATCTTTGGACGTTCCGCGAAGAGAGCTTCCTGCCGCACGGCACCGACCAGGCCGATTTCGCCGAGAACCAGCCGGTGCTTTTGACGGTCACGTCGGACAACGCCAATGCGGCGACGGTGCGTTTCGTCGTCGACGGCGCCGAGCCCCCGCCGGCAGACCCTTATCAGCGCATCGTCTTCATGTTCGATGGTCACGATCAGGAGCAACTGGAAGCAGCGCGCGCGCAATGGAAGAGGCTGAAAGGCGAGGGGCATAACCTCACCTATTGGCAGCAGACGCCGGAAGGACGCTGGGAGAAGAAGGCCTGAGCAGGCCCCTCTAGGTCCTTGCCGTCGGGCTGACAGGCAAGGACCGCCAAGTGGCTCAATCGTGGAAGGCTTCGACGAATTTCCGCTTGCCGAGCATGAAGGCGTCGGCGACATGGCGCAGCGGCGCCAGATCGACATCCGATTTGCCGGCCTTGATGATTTCGGCAAAGCGACGGTAGAGCGAGGGATATTCCTGCTCCGGTTCGGCGAAGGTCAGCGTCCCGTTGATCGAAAGCTTGGCGCCGCCTTCGGCAAGCACCATCTGGCCGGCCGCCGTTTCCGCGACGATGTCCCAGCTCTGCTTGCCGGTCTGGCGCCAGTCGAATTCGGCGCGAACCGGCAGGCCGTCGGCATTGCGGAAATGAATGTCGGCGGCGATCGGCGCATCACGGTTTTCGGGAAATTCGAGCACCGCCTCGGTGATGAAGATCGGCCGCGGCAGGATGTGGGTGACGATCGACAGCGCATTGATGCCGGGATCGAAAACGCCGAGACCGCCGGCCTGCCAGATCCATTCCTGGTTCGGATGCCAGTGGCGGACATCCTCTTTCCAGATCACATGCACGCTTTTGATCGTCGTCGAAGCAAGAAACGCCTTGGCGGCTTCGACCGCCGGCGCATAGCGCGAATGCCAGCTGGCAAACAGCGACGCGCCCTGCTTTGCGGCAAGCGTCTCGAGATCGGCCACTTCGCTCAGCGTCGCGCCGGGCGGCTTTTCCAGGAAGACATGCTTGCCGGCGACGAGCGCCTTATAAGCGGCCTCGTAGCGGTATTGCGGCGGCATGCAGAGCGAAACGGCGTCGATCGAAGGCTCGGCGTCGAGCATCGCCTCGATCGTCGTATAGCTATTGATGCCTTCGACCGTGCCGTGGCGGCTGGCCGTGGCGACGAGTTTGAAATCGGCGTTCTTGGCGATGGAGGGGAGGTGCTGGTCGCGGACGATCTTGCCGACGCCGACGATGGCGAGATTGATGGGAGACATGGTGTTTCGCTCGAACCTGTGAAAAGTATGATTTATTGGGCGTCTTGTAGCAGAAAGAGGAGCGCCGACAAGCTCTCCCTTCATTCTATTGCTTCATCCTACCCCATGATGGCCCGTCTATCTCATGATAGTTTGGCGAAGGAAGCTGTAACCCATCGCCGCGCGAGCAGCGCGCTCTTGCGAATCGCCGTCGCCGCCATGCCCGCCCAGGCCGAATTCATGAAAGAGTGGCTTGTGTCCTTCCTCCTCCAGCCGCGCGGCAAAGCGGCGCGCATGCGAGGGATGCACACGGTCGTCATTGGTGGAGCTTTCGATATAAATCGGCGGATAGGCGATCTCGCTCGCCGGCCTGACATTGTGAAGCGGCGAATAACCGAGCATGAAGTCCCGATCCAGGGGGACCTCCGGATCGCCATATTCGTCCATCCAGGCCTGCCCTGCGCTGAACAGGTGGAAGCGCGTCATATCGAGCACCGGCACCTGGCACCAGATCGCGCCGAAATCGTGCGGATAGCGGGTCAGCATTACGCCGGTCAGCAGGCCGCCATTGCTGCCGCCCTGGCAGGCGATCCGCGACGGCACGGTGTAGCCGCGGGCGACGAGATCGCGGGCGATGGCGACGAAATCGGCAAAGGCCCGGTCTCGCCCCTGCCGTTTGGCGCTGCGATACCAGTCGGGCCCGAATTCACCGCCGCCGCGGATATAAGCCTGTACATAGGCGCCGCCTTGCTCAAGCCAGCGACCGGTCACGCCGGAATAATTCGGCGACAGCGCAACGTCGAAGCCGCCATAGCCGTAGATCAGCACCGGCAGCGCGCCCTTGGTCCACTGTCTCGGCAGGACCAGCCGATAGGCAACCCTCGTTCCGTCTTCGGAAACCGCCTCCAGTAGCTCGGACGACATGCCGGTCGCATCGAAATAGCTCGGCGCCACGGCGGTGAACACCGGCTCGGGCGGCTTGCTGCGATCGGAGAGTTCGAGGCGATAGCAGGTGGGTGGCTGCAGGAAACCCTGACCGACGATGTAGAGCGTGTCGTCGCCGAGATGCAGATCCGCATAGAGCGGCCTGAAATGAGCCGTCTGCATATCCGCCGGCAGCGCGATTTCCCGCTGTTCGGCATCGGGCTTCGTCAGGTCGAGCACCATGAGACGCGGGCGCAGCCGATCGGAGACGATGAACACGCACCACTCGCGCATCAGCATCATCTGCGAGATCGACTGGCCTTCACCAGGTTGAAACAAGATCCGCTCCGGCCCGAGCGGAACTGCCTCAGAGTTCGGATCGAAGCGCTGCAGCACCAGGCTGCCTGTCGCAACGCGCTCGTCGGTCTTTGCCCGCCAGAGGCAGTGATCGTGGTTGAACTGAAAGTCCGCCTCCCTAGGCAGGTCGATACGCCGTTGCCCGCCGTCATCGGCTATCAGGTAGGCGCTGGCGACGCCGATCTCGTGCGCGGCGACGAAGATGTCGATCAAGCCGGCATCCGCCGAGGTGCCCGACAGGGCAGGGTCGATAACGAGATTGAAGCCATAGACGTCTTCGTCGGCGGCTTCGAAGAGGATGGTGGCATCTTCCGGGCGCTGCCCGCGCTTCAATCGCCGACCGACGCGCGGCCATCCCGAGCGGGTCGCCGAAAATCGGTCGATCGAACCGAAATAGCAGATCTCGTCGCGGCTTAGCCAATTGGCATGCGATCGCGCCGCCGGCGTGTCGAAGCCGCCCGTCACGATCTCTTTGTTCTCTGCGTCGAATTCGAGCAGGCGGACAAGGTCCGAGCCGCCGTCCGAAAGCGTGAGCAGCACGCGCGTCGGTTCCCAGGGGCAGGTGACGACGCCGCGCCAGGTCCAGCGCTTGCCTTCGCCGACGCAAAAGGCGTCGAGATCGAAGACCTCCTCCCAATCGGCCTCCGGCAACGGCTGCTGATCGGCCGGCAGGCGCAGCCAGACGCCGAGCGGATTGGCCTTGGACTGGCGGAAATCGAACAGCCACTTGCCGCGGCGCATCGGCACGATCAGCCGGTCCTGCCGCTCGATCAGCGTCTTGATCGCGTCGCGATCCTCAGCGAATTCCGGCGTCCTCAATGCCGCGTCGGACAGCGCGTTATGTTCGTCGATGAACTGGCGGGTGCGCGGATCCTCGTCCGCTTCGAGATGAAGGTTCATGTCTGAGTTGCCGGCCTCCGTTGACGTCTCACAGATCTAGCGCATGATGTCGATGAGCGTGAGCGGTTTTCGATGATATCAGTTTCCGACTGTTCAAATGGCTTACCGCTTCCGGAGAGGGTGCAGACACGACGTTTCGAACCAAGCCAAGTTCGCCTGACGCTTACTCTTCAAGCTGGGCGTCATGAGCCTTTTTCAACGCGTCGCATCCCCCAAGCGCGTCCACAGTAGTCGATGCCCATTCCTGCACCTGTTGGTCGGACATCTCTAATGTGGGGTTTCCGTCTTGAGCGAGCAGTTTCAGGCTGGCGCCCTCCAATCGTGCGATAGCTGCCTCAACATCTGTGTAGATCTCTGTTCCTGGGTTGCATCCCTGCTTCTCGATGTATTCAAGAAACCGTGGACGCATCGGTTTTGGTTCAGCTCCGCAGTATCTTTCCGCGAGAGCATGAATGACCAGCGCGTACTCAAGTCCCATGAATCGCAACTCGACCGGTTCGTTCGGCTTGATACTGTTTCTGCAAAAATTTGCAGATTCAGCATTGGCGGCAACGAGCGGTACCAAAGCTAACACCGCGCCACAAAGATAGCGAAACAAAACACTTTTCTCCCGATATCCTCTGAATCACAATACGGCCGAAAATCCCTTAGCGCACAGTCACGAAACCGGCAGAGGCGACGAGGTTGGTCGGGGCGTGCGTCTTCTTGAACTTCAGCGTCACGACCTTGTAGCCTTCGGCTTCGAGTTTCGAAAGCAGGGTCGGCAGCATCTTCGCCGTGCGCTTGTGGATGTCATGCATGAGAATGATGCCGTGGCCGCGTTTGTGCAACTGGTCCATCGTCCGCTGCGTGACGGAGGCCGGCGTCGTGGCGAAATAGTCCTTGCTGTCGATGTCGACATCCATGACCACCATGTCGCGCATGGCGATCGCGGCACGCAGCCTGTGGCTCTCGGAAAGATAGGGGAAGCGGAAGAAGGAGACATCGCTTCCCGTCGCCTTGGTCACCGCCAGCTGGCCCTTTATCACCTCCGCCATCGCCGCGTCGAAACTCAGATCGTGTTGCCGTCCATCGCCACCTTGCGGGCGAGCGCCGGGTGCATCTCGGCCATCGCGCCGACCATCATGAAGGCGCCCTTGACGCCGAACTGGTCGAGGATCGCCAGAACCTTGTCGGTCCGGCCCGGGATCGGGCCGTCGTCGAAGCTCAGGATCACTTCCTTGTCCTGCAGCTTGAGATCGGCGAGCGAGGAGACTTCCAGCGTCCGTCCGGCCAGATGGTGCCAGCCGGTCATGCGCGGCGCCGCTTCGTTGTCCGCATAGGCGAGTTTGCGCTCCTCGGGGGCGATCACCGAGGAGGTCTTGATCGATGTGTCGGGGGCTTGTCTGGTCGTGCTGCAGGCGGAGAGGGCGGCCGTAAGGGCGATGCAGGCCAGGACGAAAAAGCGATGCATGGAAAGGGCTCAACAAATCGGTAATGAATGTTGAGACAACCTTTCGAATTATGGTTAACGATCGGTTGAGATCGCCGGGAATTGTCGTGATGCGCGCCACTTCGCCGCGCTTTCGATCAGGACTGTGGCTATCCCGCCATCGCTTCTTCGTATTCCGACGACAGCATCAGCCATTCTTCCTCGGCAGCAGCGAGTTTTGCCGCGGCCTCGCCGCGCTGCTTTGCCTTTTCGGCGGCCTTGGCGGGCGTCTTTTCGTAGAGAGCGGGATTTGCAAGTTCCGCGTCAAGCGCCTGAATCTGTTTCTCCAGCTTCGCCGTCAAGGATTCGATTTCGTTGATCTTTTTCTTCAGCGGCGTCAGCGAGGCGCGCCGCTCCGCATTGAGCTTGCGTTGATCGGCCTTGGAGGTCGCATCGTCGGCCGGCTGCGGCTTTTCTTCTTTTTTCTTGCCGGAGGCGACGATCAGGTCGCGATATTCGTCCATATCGCCTTCGAAAGCGGTGACGGTGCCGCCGTTGACCAGCCACAGCCGGTCGACCGTCGCCTCGATCAGGTGACGGTCGTGCGAGATCAGGATGACGGCGCCTTCGTAGTCGTTCAGCGCCTCGATCAGCGCGCGCCGGCTGTCGATGTCGAGATGGTTGGTCGGCTCGTCGAGGATGAGCAGGTTCGGCGCGTGGAAGGCGGCAAGCCCCATCAGCAGGCGGGCTTTTTCGCCGCCGGAAAGATCCTTGGCCGCGGTCGCCATCTTCTCGGTCGCCAGTCCCATCTGGGCGACACGGGCGCGCACCTTGGCCTCCGGGTCGCCAGGCATCAGCCGCCGTACATGCTCCACCGCCGACTGCTCAGGGATGAGGTCATCGAGCTGGTGCTGCGCGAAAAAGCCGATCTTCAGGGAAGGCGCGAGCTTCACTTCGCCACTTTCCGGGGCAAGCCTGCCGGAGATGAATTTCGCGAAGGTCGATTTGCCGTTGCCGTTCGAGCCGAGCAGGGCGATGCGATCGTCATTGTCGATGCGCAGGTTGAGGTTCTTCAGGATCGGCTTGCCCGGCTGGTAGCCGACGGCGCCGCCCTGGACCGCGACGATCGGCGAGGCCGGCTGCTTCTCGGGCTCGGGAAAGGTGATCGGCTGTACGTGGTCCTCGATGACGGCAGCGACCGTGCCCATGCGCTCGAGCGCCTTGACGCGCGACTGCGCCTGCCGGGCCTTGGAAGCCTTGGCCTTGAAGCGGTCGATGAAGCTCTGCAGATGTTTGCGCGCCGCGTCGTTCTTGGCCTTGGCCTTGGTCTGCAGCTCGTCGGCTTCCGCCTTCTGCCGCTCGAACTGGTCGTAGCCGCCGCGATAGAAGGTCAGTTTCTTCTGGTCGAGATGGACGATCGCATTGACCGCATTGTTCAGGAGGTCGCGGTCATGGCTGATGATAATGACCGTGTGCGGGTAGCGCCGGACATAGTCTTCCAGCCACAACGTGCCTTCGAGATCGAGATAGTTGGTGGGTTCGTCGAGCAGCAACAGGTCCGGCTCGGAAAACAGCACGGCGGCCAGCGCCACGCGCATGCGCCAGCCGCCGGAGAAGGAGGAGGCGGGGCGGGCTTGCGCCGCCTGGTCGAAGCCGAGGCCGGCGAGAATGCTTGCGGCGCGCGCTTCGGCTGAATGCGCGTCGATATCGACGAGGCGCATCTGGATTTCGGCGATACGGTGCGGATCGGTCGCCGTTTCCGCCTCGGCAACGAGGGCCGCCCGTTCCTTGTCGGCTGAAAGCACGATCTCGATCAGGGATTCCTCGGTCGCCGGCGCTTCCTGCGCCACCTGGCCGATGCGTGCCGCCTTCGGGATCGACACGGATCCGGTCTCCGAGCCGAGATCGCCGGTAATGACGCGAAACAGCGTGGACTTGCCGGCGCCGTTGCGCCCGACAAGCCCCGCCTTCGTGCCCGAAGGCAGCGAAATGCTGGCATTGTCGAGAAGCAGGCGCCCGGCTATACGGGCGGAAATATCGGTGAGCGTGATCATGGCCGGCGTTTTGGCCGAAAGCGTCCGCTAAGGCAAGAGCTTGTCCCACGGCAAGCTTGCTTGTCCGTCCGGCGGGGGTATTTGTCCGCTTCTCAGTGGCCGAAGGCTTGCACTGGCTGGCGGGGGTTGGTCTGCGCGGCGAGGAGCGCCACGCGGGCATTGGCCTGCAACTGTCCGGGCGTTGCCGCATCCGTGCTGAGGGCAACGCCGATCGAGATGGTCAGCCTGCCGCGATCGGCCCTGTCGGAGGTCGCGAAGACCAGATTGTCCTCGACGGAGGCACGCAAGCGCTCGGCGATCGTCATCGCATCCTGCATGCCGACATTGGCAAACAGGAAGGCGAATTCTTTCGCCTCGGTGCGGGCGACGAAGTCGTTTTTCTTGACCGACTTGCGGAAGAGGCCGGCGAGCTTTTTCAAGAGCTTGTTGCCGGCCTGGGTGCCGTATCTGTCGTTGAGATCCCTGAAATTGTCGATATCGACCATAATAAGCGCGCTGCCGGCGAACCCCTCGTCGCGCTCATAGAGATCGGCGATCTCGCGGTTCAGCGCGATGCGGTTCGGAAGTCCGGTGATCCGGTCGGCGACGGCGGCCGACTGCATCGCCGAAATGCCGCGTTCCAACCTTTCCAGTCTCTTGATGTCGTCCTGCAGCTTATCCGCGATCTCCGTTTCCGCCGACAGCACCGTCGCCAGCGAAGCGGAGAGGTAGTCGATCTCGCCGAGGAAGGCGGTGAGGCTCTGGTTGTCGTTGCCGGAAACCGATTTCAGGATCGTGCCGCAGGCGCGTGCAAAGGCGTCTTTGTGCCGCAGCCCCTCGGCAAGCCTCTCCGCCACCTCGCGCAGCATCCGGCTCGCCTCGTTGCGCGACGTCTCGCCGGCCAGACCGCAATGGCCGACAAGGCGGTACTTCAATCCGAGTGCGTCAAGCATCGCCTGTTGCGGCTGCTGTCCGAGCGCCGCAATATCCTGGGCAAGACCGGCATTGAGCCCGACGATCGCCTCGTGGAAAAGTTCGTAATTGCGCGGCAGCGCCGCAATGTTCAGCCGCGTCAGGTGCTGGGCGATCCTCTGAATGTCCACCATAGGCGCCGGGTGCGCCGCCTCGCGCGGCACCAAAGCGTTTGCGCTTGCATTCTGCATGACGATCCCTCGCAGCCGGCTTCTTCGTTCATTCCGCTATGCCCGCAAGGCTTTAAGAGAGGTTGAATCTTTGGGGCCAAAAGGCTTGGATTTGCGGCGAAACCGGCAAAGGCGGTTAACTCAGTCTTGATGGCCAGAACATGATGCCGAAAAGTGTGAGCGGTTTTCGGATGTGTAGCGCAAAACAAATGGCCTAGCGGGGACATCTGGGAATTGTCGGGAAATCACGGTGAAAGCATTTAAACGCAGGGCTTTCGGTGGATTTCGAGGCATCCTGACATCCGTAGAGTTTTCAGCATTCACAACGGTCGATCAATGGGTCTGGAGCCATTGATCGACGGCGGTTATCAGTTCAAGTGCTCTTATGAGTACGGGTCTCAGTGTGCGGTCGACCACGTCGCCATCTAGCTGCATCTTTTCGCCGAGTTCTCCTCTTGGGGCGTCTGGAAGAGACTGCACCTTGGATAGGTATTCACCGTCAAACCGAGAGGCTGCATGCACAATTAAATTTCGAATGCACGATAACTGATGAAACTCAGGTCCCTTGAGCAGCTCAAGTATGGAATCCCCATCTTGGGAAAAGGCGAGCGCGTATGCCTCAACGACTTTGTCGAGCCTGCTGAAATTTTGATATTCTGAAAGAATGGTTCCCATCGCGCCATTGATTTCGAAGTTGGCCTGGGCCAGCCGGGCAAGTGAGACGGTCTTCTTGTCACTTCGACCTTTCAGTTCCGCGAGAGTCGCAGGATGGGCGTTCAGAGCCGCCACCCATAGATCCTGAAAAAGGCTTTCGATCGCAGTCCAGACGCCGGTCAATTGGGCGGCAAACCATGACTCTAATGCATCTGAAGTCTTTTCATTATCAGATGATATACGCTGCACGTAACCATATGCGGCATCGACCAGAGCTATATACTCCTGTGAGGGATGCCGGGTTTTATTCATCCGGTTCAAGTCTTCAGCGTGCTTCGTGAGCTCGGAAGTCACGGTTCTTGAAAGGAATTCCTCAAGCGGAATGCCTGAAGAATTATCATGCCCGAGTGCCGCTTTGGCCGCTGCGCGCTCCGACACTATAATCGGGATGATCAGGTTAGATAGCAGCGTCGAGAAACGTTGCACCCTTTCCACGTTGCGAGCCAGGATGACTGCTGACTCGCGTAGCGCCGGATGGTCTGGAAGCTTCATATACAACACGACGGAGGATGCCCAATCGGCACCTGGCTTAAGCTTGAAATCGCGCATTGAGGCTTCCATTGAAGGCGGGTGAAGTTGAGTTCTGTAGTTTGCCTGGAGCGGCGTGAGTCCAAATGGCTCCATGACTGGCTGAACTGGTTGAAGCGAAATGTCCCACCGGGGCTGAGCCTGTCTCTGTTACTAACTGAAGTTGCGCGCTGCGCCATGTATGCGCCCTACGGATGACGTCAGTGCTGACTTTTTAACTGAGATCGGACCTCACATCCACTCACGGCCCTCGTTGCGCAGGAAGTAGATGAGATCGAGACTGAGGCTCGGCTTGCCGAGCGCCGTCAGCGTCATGTGGCATTGGCCGCGATGATGGGTCTGGTGATTGAAGAGATGCGCAAGCGCCGGCTGCAATGGCTGGGTGATCTCGATCGGCTGCGTCACCGGCACATAGGTGAAATCGGCGGCAAGGCTTGCCTCTCCAAGCGTGCCCGTCCAGGCAATGATCCGCTCGTCCTCCGCCTTGCGTGCGACAGCAAGCGCATCGAACTCCTCGAAGAGCACGGCATCGAGCGTCGCCGGCGCGTCGCCGGTACCGGTGAAGCGCTTCATCCAGATCCGGTCGGCGACGAGCAGATGATTGAGCGTGCGGTGCAGCGAGCCGAAAAAGGCGCCGCGATCGCTGCGGAATTCCGCATCGCTGAGTTCGGCCGCCGCAGCGTAGACCTGGGCGTTGGCCCAGCGGTTATAGGCGGCAAACATCCTGTAATGTCGGAGCATCGGTCCCCCTGTCATGATTGCGGCAGTCTAGCCGGTTTCCGCAGAAATCGCAGTGATGACGCCATGAAATTTCCTGATTTGATCGCAGGCGCGTTCTGTCGTCGAATGCAGGGAGTTGCGATCTCGAAAGGACTGTCATGACCAGAGCCCTCTATTCCCTCTGCGGCGCCGATGAGCGGCGCTTCTTTTCGCCCCATTGCTGGAAGGCGGTGATGGCACTGGCGCATAAGGGACTCGATTTCGAAGAGATTCCGACGACCTACGCCCGCATCCGCGAAATCGGCGGCGGTGTCTCGCCGACCTTGCCCGTCCTCGACGACAACGGCCGGCTGATCTCCGACAGTTTCGCCATCGCTCTCTATCTGGAGGAGGCCTATCCGGAGCGGCCGTCGCTCTTCAACGGCGAGGGTGGCAAGGCGCTGTCGCGGATGGTGGAGGGCTATTCGCAGATGATCGTCCATCCGGCGATCATGCGGATCGCGCTTCTCGACATCCATGCGATCCTCGACGAGGGAGATAAGGCCTATTTCCGTCAAAGCCGCGAAGCACGTCTCGGCAAGTCGATGGAAGTCATTGCCGCCGACAGCGAGGCGGAGAAAGCCGCCTTCGGCGCCAAGCTGGAGCCGCTCCGGCATATGCTGAAGTTCCAGCCTTTCATCGGCGGTGAGACGCCGCTCTTTGCCGACTATATCGTCTTCGGCGCGCTGCAATGGCTGCGTGTCTGCGCGGGTCTAGCCATGCTGGCCGCCGACGATCCCGTGATCGCCTGGTTCGAGCGCTGCCTGGATCTCCATGAAAGCCGCGGCCGGACTGTGACAGCGGCGTGAAATTGCCGCCGACCTCTTGTTTTCGGGCGTTGGGGCGGGTAAAGACCGCCCACTTTTCCCGAGAAAACAGAGGATTTGACTATGGCGATTGAACGCACCTTCTCGATGATCAAGCCTGATGCAACCAAGCGCAACCTGACGGGCGCCATCACCAAGATGCTCGAAGATGCCGGCCTGCGCGTCGTCGCCTCCAAGCGCGTCTGGATGAGCCGCCGCGAAGCTGAAGGCTTCTATGCCGTTCACAAGGATCGTCCCTTCTTCGGCGAACTCGTCGAAGGCATGACCTCCGGCCCGACCGTCGTCCAGGTTCTGGAAGGCGAAGGCGCCATCCTCAAGAACCGCGAGATCATGGGCGCGACCAACCCGGCAAACGCTGATGAAGGCACGATCCGCAAGGTTCATGCGCTCTCGATCGGCGAAAATTCCGTTCACGGCTCGGACGCTCCGGAAACGGCTGCCCAGGAAATCAAGTACTGGTTCTCCGATACCGAAATCGTCGGCTGAGGCCACGCTTCGGCATTGGCTGGCAACGCCTTGAATTGACTCTCGAAAGCCGGGGCCTCGCTCCGGCTTTTTCTATTCCGGGCATTTGTCGGTGTTCGAGAAATCGACGCTGCCGTCGGGCTTGAAGACCTCAGGGTTCTTGTCATAAAGCGCACCAACGACGAGCGGCTTGCTCGGCAGCACGGTCTGATCGAGGTCGGATCGGAACTGCGTCGTCAGTTCCTGCAGCACCTTGCCGTCCTTGTCGACCAGCCGGATGCTGACGGAATAGGGACGGTCCTTGCGGACGCAGTGCAGGTTTTCGCTCTGCAGCGCGATCTTGTCGTCGATGGGGTAGATTTTCTGGTTCAGCACCAGCGGCGCGCCGCCTTGAGGATTTTCGAATTCGGCGATGATGACCGAGCCGTCGGGAATGGGACCGGTCTTCTTCAGCGTCAGCAGATAGGTGGCGCTCGCCACCCGATAGTTGAAGACGAAAAGATGGCCGGTGACCTCGACCAGGTTTTCCGCCTGGCGCTGGCAGGCGGACAGCGCCAGGCCAATTGCAGCCGCTGTGACGATCAGATGTTTCCTCATGGGATTTCCTCCTTCTTGCGGCGGTAGTGCCGGTTCGCCTTGGCGCGGTTGCCGCAGACCGCCATGTCGCACCAGGCCCGGCTCCTGTTCTTGCTGCGGTCGATGAACAGCCAGCCGCAATTGCCGCAGATCTTCATGCGCTCCGGATCGGGCATGGCGATCAGCCGCAGCACCGAATGGGCGGTCGCCGCCGCCACGCTGCCGGGGTTTGCTTCGCGCAGCACCTTCGCCACCGCCTCCAGCAGTGCCGCCAGCGATTGGTCGTCGCCGCCCGTCAGTATACGCTCGCGGAAATAGCGGTCGATCGCTTCCCGCAGCGCGATGAAATCCGCCTCGTTTTCCTTAGCCACCGGGGCGATATTGCCGAAGAGGGCTCGTTCGGCGCAGAATTCGGCGGCAGCGTGCGGAAAGTCGCGCATCTGATTGCTGACGGCGAAGCGATCGATCCGCCGTGCTGCATCGTGGCGCAGAACGACGCTGTTGGCGACATCAAGCGCCAATGCGCCGCCGGCAAAACGGTGAGGGGTCCAGGAAAAGCTCATCATGAAATTATAACTGGCTAAATGAGTTTTGCCAGTTATAATTTTGGTGACGCGGAGTGTCCGGAATGGCCTATCTTCTGCAGCAGCTGGCGAATGCGGTTCCGCTTGCTGCCCTCTATGCCGCGCTCGCCTTCGGTTATGCCGTCGCCTTCGGCGTCACCAAGCGGGCCGACATCACCTATGGGGCGATCTTCGCCTTCTCCGGGCAGATTCTGCTGCTTTTCACCGAGCTCGCCTTCAATCGTTTCTGGCTGGTGCTGCCGGCCGCTCTTGCCGTCGGCGCCTGTGCCGCGATCGCCTATTCGCTGGCGGCGGGCATCTGGATCGGCCGTTCGATCATGCTGCCGCTGGTCAGCAAGTCGCCCAATACGGTGATCGTTGCCGCGCTCGGCATCATGATCGTGCTGATGGAAACCGCCCGACTGGCCGCCGATACAAGGGCGATCTGGCTGCCGCCGTTTCTGAACGACACGGTGGTCTTCTGGAGCGACGGGCCGTTCAAGGTGACGCTCACCTATATCCAGCTGATCGACACGGCGCTGATGGCGGCCATCGTCGCGGTGGGTGCGTTGATCCTCAGGCGCACCGCCTGGGGCCGCATCTGGCGTGCCGTCACCGACGATCCGCTGGCCGCCGAGCTCTGCGGCACCAGCGCCAGCCGCGTTTTCCTTGTCGCCTATGCGGCCGCCGCCCTCGTCGCCACGATCTGCGGCATCCTCGCCACCTTTTATTACGGCTCGATGGATTTCGGCGCCGGCCTGATGTTCGGATTGAAGGTGCTGCTGATCGCCGCTGTCGGCGGCTATTCCGATCCGCTGCGCTCCGCCGGCGGCGCCGCCGGGCTTGCCGTCGTCGAAACCCTATGGGGCGCGTACGGCCCCTTCGTCTGGCGCGATCTCGTCATCTTCTCGCTGCTCGTCCTATTGCTGGTCATGAGCCGCAGAGAGCGCGTGCTGCTTTAGCTCATTTCCACTTGTCGCGTGCTGCATCGTCGGCATCCTTTGCCGCGACCCAGTCGCCGGCGGCGCCGTCCTTGCCGTGCTCCTTCTTCCAGAAAGGGGCCGCGGTCTTCAGGAAATCCATGACAAAGTTGGCGCCATCGAACGCCGCCTGCCGGTGCGGCGCGGCCGCGACGACGAGCACGATATTCTCGCCCACGGCGATCTTGCCGTAGCGGTGAATGGCGGTCAGCCCGAGCAGCCCGAAACGGGCGATGGCGAGTGCGCCAATGCGGCTCATCTCGGCTTCGGCCATGCCGGGATAATGCTCGAGTTCCAGCGCCGCCAGCGCGCCGCCGTCATCACGGCAGAGGCCGGAGAAGGTCACAATGGCGCCGACGTCGGGTTTGCCCTTGGAGAGCAGGTCGACCTCGGCTTGAAGGTCGAAGTCTTCGGGTTGGACGCGGATGGTGGGAGTGATGGTCACCACAGGGGCCTCCGCTGCTTTGATGCGCTGCCGAAGCCGCAACTTCCCTCATTCCTGTGCTTGTCACAGGACTCCAGTGCGCCCAAGTCCTTGGGCGCGGGAGACATTACTCGCAGGCGAAAGGAGTCATTCACCGCGCGGACGCGCGGTGGCTGGATTCCTGTGACAAGCACAGGAATGAGGGAGAGAGAAGGAGATGCAGCCATGCCCATCGTCAGCCTCCCTTGGTCACCCTCCCGTCATCGGCGGAAATATTCCAATTTCCCGCGCCCCCGCGATCGGCTCGTCATGCTCGACATGCTCCATGTCGAGCGCCACGCGGATCACCTCGGGATATTGAAGTGCGGCCTGATATTCTTCGCCCAGCGTCTTCAAATGATTCAGAAGATCGGCGACGGTGACGATGGAGGAGGGGAGGTCGATCTCCTCCTCACCCTTGCCGATGCGCTCGCGCACCCAGGCGAAATAGACAAGTCGCGTCATTCCTCGTTATCCACGATATGTTTCAACCCGGCGCGGAAATAATCATAACCGGTATAGATGGTCAGCAATGCGGCGATCCACAACAGTGCGATACCGGTCTGCGTCGTATAGGGGAAAATTTCGTCGCCGGCAGGACCGGCGAGCAGGAAGGCGATGGCGACGAGCTGCAGCGTCGTCTTCCATTTGGCGATCCGCGTCACCGGCACGCTGACCTTCAGCGCCGCCAGATATTCGCGCAGGCCGGACACCAGGATCTCGCGGCAGAGAATGGTGATGGCCGCCCAGATCGACCAGCCGGCGATGGTCTGGTCGGCCGCGACCAGGAGAAGGATCGAGGCGACCAGCAGCTTGTCGGCGATCGGATCGAGCATGCGGCCGATATTCGACGTCTGGTTCCAGATGCGGGCGAGGTAACCATCGAGGAAATCGGTGAGCGAGGCGATGATGAAGATCCACAGCGCCACCCAGCGCGCCGTATTGCTGATCGACAATCTGCCTTCGATGAAGAAGCAGAGGACGATCAGCGGCACGGCGAGGATGCGGCCGTAAGTCAGAAGGTTGGGGATGCTGTACGCGCGCGATGCCATGGGATCGTTTCTCTGAACTGATGCGCCGCGATAGCGCCGCGCGTCTTTACGAAAATCGATTCCGATTTTCGGGGCCGATGCCGTAGATGACGGCTTTGACCGCGGACCGTCAACATTGTTTCTGTCTTTTCACTGCCTTTGCGTGGAATTTGCGACGGCCGCCGGTTATTTCGCGGCGTCCTCGTGGAAATGGTTGTAAACTTGCCTGGCGACGGCTTCCGAGATGCCCTCTACCGCCATCAGGTCGGAAAGAGCGGCGCGCGAAACCGCTTTCGCCGTGCCGAAATGCTGCAGCAGCGCCCGTTTGCGCGATGGGCCGATGCCGCCGATCTCGTCGAGCGGGTTCTTGACCATTTCCTTCTTGCGCCGGGCCCGGTGCGAGCCGATCGCGAAACGATGCGCCTCGTCGCGCATGCGCTGGATGAAGTAGAGCACCGGATCGCGCGGCGGCAGCGTGAAGCTCTCCCGCCCCGGCGGAAAGAAGCGTTCGCGCCCGGCATCGCGGTCGACACCCTTGGCGATGCCGATCGCCATGACGCTGTCGGTGATGCCGAGCTCGGCGAGGATGGCGCGCACCGCCGTCATCTGCCCCTGGCCGCCGTCGATCAGGATTACATCGGGCCAGGCCGGGAAGGGCATGTCGGCGGCGTCGCTTGCCGTTGCCTGCGCCGTCCGGTCGGGAATGCCTTCCTCCTTGATCAGCCGCGAGAAGCGCCGCGTCATCACCTCCTTCATCATGCCGAAGTCGTCGCCCGGGGTGATGTCGGTCGATTTGATGTTGAACTTGCGGTACTGGTTCTTTACGAAGCCTTCCGGCCCCGCCACCACCATGCCGCCGACGGCATTGGTGCCCATGATGTGCGAGTTGTCGTAGATTTCGATGCGCTGCGGCGCATAGGCAAGCCCGAAGGTGTCCTTGAAGCCTTCGAGTAGCCGTGACTGCGACGCGGTCTCGGCAAGCTTTCGCCCATGCGCCTCGCGTGCATTGCCGACGACATGGTCGACGAGATCGCGCTTTTCGCCGCGTTGCGGCACCAGGATCGACACTTTGTGGCCGGCCTTTTCGCTGAGCGCCGCGGCGAGCAGCTCCAGTTCCTCGATCGTCTCCGACAGCATGATCTGTTTCGGCACCGGCTTGTCGTCATAAAACTGCGCGAGAAAGGCATTCAGCACTTCGGCGCTGGAAAGCTGCGGATCGGCCTTCGGGAAATAGGCACGGTTGCCCCAGTTCTGGCCGGTGCGGAAGAAGAACACCTGGATGCAGGAGACGCCGCCTTCGTGATGGATGGCGAAAACGTCGGCCTCCTCGACTCCAGCAGGATTGATGCCCTGGTGGCTCTGCACATGCGAAAGTGCCGCCAGGCGATCGCGGTAGATCGCCGCCCGCTCGAAGTCGAGATCCTCGGCCGCCTGGTTCATCGCTTCGGCCATGTGCGATTTCACCTTCTGGCTCTTGCCGGACAGGAAGTCTTTCGCCTCCTGCACCAGTTCGGCGTAGCCCTCGTCGCTGACCTCGTGCGTGCAGGGCCCGGAACAGCGCTTGATCTGGTAGAGCAGGCAGGGGCGGGTGCGCGTTTCGAAGACGCTGTCGGTGCAGGTGCGGATCAGGAAGGCGCGCTGCAGCGAATTGATCGTCCGCCCGACCGCGCCGGCCGAAGCGAAGGGCCCGAAGTAATCACCCTTTCGCGCCCTGGCGCCGCGATGCTTGAAAATCGCCGGCGCCCGGTGATCGCCGGTGATCAGAATATAGGGAAACGACTTGTCGTCACGCAGCAGCACGTTAAAGCGCGGCCGCAAGCGTTTGATCAGATTCGCTTCCAGCAGCAGCGCTTCGGTTTCCGTGCGCGTCGTCACGAATTCCATGTTCGCCGTCTGCCGCACCATCTGGGCGATGCGGTTGGAATGCACGCGGCCGACGGCGTAGTTGCCGACGCGCTTCTTCAGGCTGCGCGCCTTGCCGACATAGAGCACGTCGCCTTCGGTATTGAACATGCGGTAGACGCCGGGGCTGTTCGGCAGCCGCTTGACGAATTCGCCGATCAGTTCCGCGCCGATGAGCCCGGTCTCGTTGAGGCTGCCGGCGTTCCAGTCGACCGCTGCCGCGAGGGGGGCGGCGGCGGAAACCTCGCCTTCCACCTCGATATCGTCTTCGCTCTCATCCGTATCGTCGTAGAGAACGCCGCCATCCGGCAGCTTTCGTCCGTTCATTCCGTAATCTCCGCCACGTCGGGCGTCTGCCAGGCGAGGTGCTGGCCGCCGTCGAGGGCAATCATCTGGCCGGTGATCGAGGGCGTGTCGAAGAGGAAGCGAATCGTTTGTCCGAACTCGCCGAATCCCGGCCCTGCCTTCATGATAAGCCCGTCGATCTGAGCCTGGAAGTCCTCTTCCGATTGCCGTGCACTGCGCACCGTCGGGCCGGGACCGATGGCGTTGACGCGCAGCTTCGGCGCAAAGGTCTGTGCCATCGTCTGCGTCGCCGTCCAGAGCGCCGCCTTGGAGAGCGTATAGGAGTAGAAGCCCGGATTGAGCGCCCAGACGCGCTGGTCGATGATGTTGACGATCAGTCCGGTCGTTTCGTCAGGCAACTGTTCGGCAAAGGCTGCGGCAAGAATCGAGGGCGCGCGCACATGGATATCGAAATGCTGCGCCCATGCTTCCGCGTCGAAACCGCGGGCCGAATCCTGGCGGAAGATGGAGGCATTGTTGACCAGCAGATCGATCGGACCGAGTGCTTCCGACGCTCTTTTGATCAACTCGCTGGTTTCGCCGATATCGGTAAGGTCGGCCTTGAGCGCGATCGCCCGATATGCCTTCCGCCGCAATTCCGCCGCCAGCTCTTCGGCTTCGCCGACGGAGCCGTTCGCATGGATGGCGACGGAAAAGCCATGTGCAGCAAGGTCTTCGGCGATTGCCCGGCCTATTCTCTTGGCAGCCCCGGTTATGAGGGCCGCGCGAAGTCTTTTGTGGTTCAAAATCTTGCCTTCTGATCCCGCGAGTCTGTTGGCAGACTATATAGGTGGCCGGGGAGATTATATAAATAGGCCGCTGCGGTTGCCTTCTTTGGCCCGATATTCTATGTATTATTTAAGAATGCGATTTCTTAAAATAAGTATTTTAAGTTTAACACTTCGGTATGGTTAATGAAATGTATGTTGCGCTTAAGCAACATCGAATTTCGGCCATGCGGCAGCCACAATGATATCACAATTTGGCTCTTTCAAATCCGCATTTCAGTTTCAATTTCAGTCTCGATCCGGAAGGGACATCTGGCAATTTCCCCGCCAATGCTTCGCTGATAGACAGATGAAAAGCGGCGCGGGACTGAAAGGAGAAAAGTATGCGTGTACTCATTGCTGGCCTCATGGCCTCTGCTTTTGCAATCGCGGGCGTCTCGGCAGCTCAGGCGGCCGATGCCGTCGATCAGGTTCCGGAAGCACCGATCGCCCAGGACGCTCCGGTCAAGCCGGCCGGCAACTGGGAGGGCTTCTACCTCGGTGGCGCCGGCACCTACAACATGGGTGACTTCGGTTCCGACCGTCACACCTACGGTTTCGGCGGCCAGGTCTTCACCGGCTACAACTGGCAGCAGGGCCAGATCGTTTACGGCGTTGAATCCGACCTAGGCTACAGCGGCGACGACGTTTCCTCGGGTGGCGTCAAGAACAAGTATGGCTGGAACGGCTCCGTCCGTGGCCGCGTCGGCTACGACATGAACCCCTTCCTGCTCTACGGTACGGCCGGTCTTGCCCTCGGCAACATCAAGGTCTCCGACGACACCTCGGACGAAAGCAAGACCGCTTACGGCTATACGGTCGGCGCCGGCGTCGAAGCCTTCGTGACCAACAACATCACGACGCGCCTGGAATATCGCTACACCGATTACCAGAGCAAGGATTACGACCTCGACTCCGGCAGCTTCTCGCGCGGTTACGACGAGAACAGCGTCAAGCTCGGTATCGGCGTCAAGTTCTAAGCCGAACAAAAACATCCAGACATGAAGAAGCCGGGCATTTCGCCCGGCTTTTTGCTATCTGCTCGTTGTTTGCGCGCGCCACCCGGTTTTCGGACTATGCGCTGGGCTTGAGCTCTTGATAGGCTGGAAATTTCTTTTCGAACTGCGCCAGCCAGTCGATCAGCGGCGCGTGATCGGCTTCCCACTGGCCCTTGAATCGCAGATCGAGATAGCCGAGCGTGGCGGCGAGCGCGAGATGCCCGCCGTTGAGTTTCTTGGCCGATTTCGGGAGATTGGCGCTGAGATGAGCAAGCCCGCTCGTCGCTTTCTTCCATTGCCGGTCGATCCAGGGCTGGTGAACCTTTTCCTCATCGCGGAAGCGGCGCTCGTAGATGATCGCCAGAAGGCAATCGCAGATGCCGTCGGAAAGCGCCTCCAGGACTTCCGCGTCGGTGCGTTTGCCCTTCTTGGAAGGATAGAGCTTGCCCTTCGCCAGCCGGTCGAAATAGTGCATGATCGCCACACTGTCGAAGACCGATGCACCGTCGTCGGTCAGAAGCGTCGGGATCTTGCCGAGCGGATTGTTTTCCACCAGGATCGCCGGTGCGGTATTCGTGTCGACCCGGATCTCGTTCAGCTTCAGACCCAGAAAATGCGCGGCCATCCGCACCTTGCTGGAATAGGGCGAGGAGGGCGACCAAAGAAGCTTCATGCGACACCTGATTTGTGGAACTACGCGGACTATTCCCGAAGCGGATCGCCCGGTCAATCGTCCTTCACCGCCTTGTTCTCGCCGCGCAGCCAGAAGGCGCGGTGCGAGGCGAAACGGTCCTGCGCCAGATGGTCTTTCAGCGCCGGCAGCAGCTGATGCAGCTCGTCCTTCAGCGTGAAAGGCGGATTGACGATGACGAGGCCGGAGCCCGTCAGTCCGGTCATGCCGCGATCGCTGCGCACGGTCAGTTCGGCGCAGAGCATTTTCGGAATGTCGAGCGCCTGCAGCGTCTCGTGGAATTCCTTGATCGGGGCGCCCTTCTTCAGCGGATACCACAGGCAGTAGGTGCCGCCGGGAAAGCGCCGATAGGCCCTCTCCAGCCCCTTGGCCAGACGCTGATATTCGTCCTCTTCCTCGAAGGGCGGATCGACGAGTACGATGCCGCGCTTTTCTTTCGGCGGCAGATGCGCGCCGAGCGCCAGCCAGCCGTCGAGTTCGGTGATGCGGGCATGGTGATCGCCCTCGAACAGCCGATGCAAGCGGGCATAGTCCTCGGGATGCAGCTCCATCGCCGACAGCCGGTCCTGCGGCCGGAACAGCATGCGCGCCAGTTTCGGTGATCCGGGATAAAAGCGGATGCCGCCCTCGGGATTGAGTTCGCGAATTGCCGAGAGGTAGGGTTCCAGCAGCTCGGACACCTGCGGTCCGAGGTCGGCCTCCATCAGCTTGCCGATGCCCTCGAGCCATTCGCCGGTTTTCTGCGCTTCGTCGGAGGAAAGGTCGTAGAGCCCGATGCCGGCATGCGTGTCGAGCACGCGGAATCCGCCTTCCTTCTTCTGCATGTAGCGGATCAACCGCGCCAGCACGGCATGTTTCAGCACATCGGCAAAATTGCCCGCGTGGTAGATGTGGCGGTAGTTCATTTTCGCTGATGTCCGTATGAATTCGCGTCATGGGGAGTTTTTCTGGCTTTTGGCCATTCAAGCCTTGGAATATACAAATGCCATGAACATTGCGACCCCCATCGACGCCAAATCCCCGAAGGCGGACACCAGGCTGGGCCACACGGCCTGTCCGCACGACTGTCCCTCCACCTGCGCGCTGGAGGTCGAACTATCTGAGGACGGCCGCATCGGCCGCGTGCGCGGCGCCAATGATCATTCCTACACCGCGGGCGTCATCTGCGCCAAGGTCGCCCGTTATGCCGAACGTCTCTACCATCCCGACCGGCTGATGCATCCCTTGCGCCGCAGCGGTGCCAAGGGGGCAGGGCAGTGGCAGCAGATTTCCTGGGACGAGGCGCTGGATGAGATCGCTGAAGCCTTCGTCAAGGCCGAGGCACGGGACGGCAGCGAGGCGATCTGGCCTTATTTTTACGCCGGCACCATGGGTTGGGTGCAGCGCGATTCGATCGAGCGTCTGCGCCACGCCAAGCGCTATTCCGGCTTCTTCTCCTCGATCTGCACCAATCCGGCCTGGACCGGCTTCACCATGGCGACTGGCGTGCTGCGCGGCCCCGACCCGCGCGAGATGGGCCGCACCGATTGCGTCGTCATCTGGGGCACCAATGCGGTTTCGACCCAGGTCAACGTGATGACCCACGCCATCAAGGCGCGCAAGGAGCGCGGAGCCAAGATCGTCGTCATCGACATTTACGACAATCCGACGATGAAGCAGGCCGACATGGCCTTGATCGTCAGGCCCGGCACCGATGCGGCACTGGCCTGCGCCGTCATGCACATCGCCTTCCGCGACGGCTATGCCGACCGGGATTATATGGCGAGATATGCCGATGATCCCGCCGGTCTCGAAGCGCATCTGAAATCCAGGACGCCGCAATGGGCGGCCGAGATCACCGGCCTTTCCGTCGAGGAGATCGAAGCCTTCGCCCGCCTCGTCGGCACGACGAAGAAGACCTTTTTCCGCCTGGGCTATGGCTTCACCCGCCAGCGCAATGGCGCGGTCGCGATGCATGCGGCCGCCTCGGTCGCCACCGTGCTCGGCTCCTGGCAATATGAGGGCGGCGGCGCCTTCCATTCCAACAGCGATATCTTCCGCATGAGCAATGCGGAACTGACCGGCCGGTCGATGAAGGATGCCGATATCCGCATGCTCGATCAGTCGCAGATCGGCCGGGTGCTGACCGGCGATCCGGTGGCGCTGCGTCACCGCGGCCCGGTGACGGCAATGCTGATCCAGAACACCAATCCGGCCAACATCGCTCCCGAGCAGCGCCTGGTCAGACGCGGCTTTGCCCGCGACGACCTGTTCGTCGCCGTGCATGAGCAATTCATGACCGAAACGGCCGAGATCGCCGATATCGTCATTCCCGCGACGATGTTCGTCGAGCATGACGATATCTATCGGGCCGGCGGCCAGAACCATATCCTGCTCGGGCCGAAGCTGGTGGAGCCGCCGCCAACCGTGCGCACCAATCTCTTCGTCATCGAGGAACTGGCAAAGCGCCTCGGCGTCGCCGATCGCCCCGGCTTCGGCTTCACCGCCCGCGAAATGGTCGACCGCATCCTGAAATCGAGCGATCTGCCGGATTACGATCACTTCCTCGAACACAAATGGTTCGATCGCCAGCCGGCTTTCGAGGAGGCGCATTTCCTCAACGGCTTTGCTCATCCGGACGGCAAGTTCCACTTCCGGCCGGACTGGATCAACCAGCCGGCGCCGAACAAGCCGCCGGCGGCGATCGGTGCGCTCGGGCCACATGGGGAGTTGCCTGTCTTCCCCGATCAGGTCGATGTCATCGAAGTCGCCGATCCCGAGCATCCCTTCCGTCTGGCCACGTCGCCGGCCCGCAACTTCCTCAATTCGAGCTTTTCCGAAACCAAGACGTCGCGCCAGAAAGAAGGCCGCCCGGAGGTCATGATCAATCCTGTTGATGCCGAGGCCAATGGCATCGCGCATGGCGATCTTGTCCGCATCGGCAACGGCCGCGGCGATCTGCGCATCCATGCCCGCATCACCACCGAGGTCAAGCCGGGCGTGCTGATCGCCGAGGGCCTCTGGCCGAACAAGGCGCATGTCGACGGTGAGGGCATCAACGTTCTGACCGGCGCCGACCCCGTTGCGCCCTATGGCGGAGCGGCCATACACGACAACAAGGTCTGGCTTCGCAGGGACACAGCATGATGCAGCCGAAATCACGCATGAAGATCGTCAGCGAGCAAACGCTGTCGAATGGCTGGACGCGGTTGAGCAGCTACCTGCTCGATTACATCGATCGCAAGGGCGCGACCCAGCAGTTGAAGCGGGAGGTCTACCATCGCACGCCCGCCGCCTGCATCCTGCTTTATGATCCCAAACGCGACCTCGTCGTTCTCGTCCGCCAGTTCCGCCTTGCTGTTCATCTGAACGGCGATCCCGCCTGGATGATCGAGGTGCCGGCCGGCTTGCTCGACGACGACCATCCCGAGGCGGCGATCCGCCGCGAGGCGATGGAGGAGACCGGCTATCGCCTGCGCGAAGCGCGCTTTCTCTTTAAATGTTATATGTCGCCGGGCGCCATCACCGAAGTCGTCCACTTCTTCGCAGCCCTCATCGACACCGAAGACCGCATCGCGGAAGGCGGCGGCCTGGAGGAGGAGCACGAGGATATCGAGGTCCTGGAAATCCCGCTCGACGACGCCAACAGGATGATCGAAGCCGGCGAGATTTTCGACGCCAAGACGATCATGCTGCTGCAATGGGCGGCGTTGAACAGGGACCGGATCGGATAACGGTCGGGCGTTTCGGGCGACGTGCCGGCTGCACCCATGACGGCTCTCGCATGGAGCTGCCAGCGCTTGAGAATTCATACGTTTGTCACGAAGCGGTTCTATCCGCTGCGCTTTGTCGATCATCGGATGCGGTCAGGAGAAGCCCATGTGGCTCAGCAATTTCACCCTCGTTCTCCCCGACCAGGTGGTGAGCGAAGGTTCCGTGCGTGTTGAGGATGGCGCCATCGCCGAGATCCGGCCGGAGCCGGTCGCCGGCGCCGCCATCGACGGCGGCGGACGGCTGCTGATGCCGGGATTCGTCGATCTGCACGGCGACATGATCGAGCGCGAGATCGCGCCGCGGCCGAATGCGACGATGCCGATCGATTTCGGCATCCACGAGCTCGACAAGAAACTTGCCGCCGCCGGTGTCACCACCGCCTTTGCCGCCGTCTCCTTCGCCACCGAAAGCGTCTACGGCCACGTCCGCTCGCTGGAGACGACGTCGGCGGTGATCGAGGGCATCAACCGCCTGCGCGACAATCTGTTGATCGACCACCGCGTCCACGCCCGCTACGAAATCACCAATGTCGGCGCAGCCGGTGCCCTCGAGCGCCTGCTGAATGCCGATCAGATCGACATGGTGTCGCTCACCGACCACACGCCCGGCCAGGGCCAGTACAACAACCTGCAAAGCTATATTCTCAGCATTTCCGAGCGCCGCGCCATCTCCGAGGAAATGGCCGCCGAGATCGTCGCCAAGCGCATCGCTATGCGCAATAACCCCGACATCGAGGCCAAGCTGAGAGAGATTGTCGCGCTGTCGCTGAAGCACAAGCTGTCGCTCGCCTCGCATGACGATGACAGCATCGAGAAGGTCGCCGAAATGCACGATCTCGGCGTCACCATCAGCGAGTTCCCGGTCACCGCACCCGCGGCCGAAGAGGCGCGCCGCCGCGGCCTCTGGACGCTGATGGGCGCGCCGAACGCTCTGCGCGGCCAGTCGATGTCGGGCAATCTCAGCGCCCTCGATGCCGCAAGGGCGGGCCTGCTCAGCGTCATCGCCGCCGATTATCACCCAGCCGCCTTCGTGCCCGGCATCTTCAAGCTCGCCGAGATGGTGGAAGGCGGCCTGCCTTCAGCCGTCGCCATGGCGACCGGCAATGCCGCCCGCTCCGCCGGCCTCCTGGACCGCGGCGAAATCGCCATCGGCCAGCGCGCCGATCTGGTTGTGGTCGAGCCGGGCGACATCAACCGCATCCGCGCCACCTTCCGCGCCGGCCGCTTCGTCTATAGTGATGGCACGCTGCATCCGTTGCGGGCGTTGGCGGCTTAGCCGCGCGTCTGAGCGTCGATCACGAGATCCCGGCGAGGCGAACTTTCTCGTCGACGCTGCCCCGACCATCACATTTCTCCGGAACACGACTACCAACGATGCGGAAACGAGATGTCATCTGAGCCAAGGTTGTTGCACAAAGAGTGGGGACTGCTGCCGCTCATTTTAAGTGGAATTGCGACGATATGTGTAATCGTGATGTCAATTTACTATGATAACCAATATGGTATCTCGTACGTCTATATAGGTGATAAATATATACAATGCGAAAAGTCAGTTGCCTCCTTATTGAAAGCCATTGTATCTATATATAAATACACAGGCTTGGCTCTACTAATTATTTCATTGATTTCCGTTGTATATTCTTATGTTCATGACAGATGAATTTTTATATTTATTCTAATATGCTTTGTCTTTTTTAACTATCCATTTGCAACGATGTTGGGCGGCGCCAAGATCGTTCTAAGTCAATCATCCGTAGCGACGCTGTGCGAGAGGGGAAGTTACGGCTCGGTCGCGATACACCTCCCGATATTGTTTTTGTCGTCTTACGTGATCATTGGAAACATTGTTCTGCTGGCCAAGCGATGGCTCAGAGGAAGAGCCAAGAATACTGATATCTAACCGCGGTCGCCGATCAGCGAAATCAGCTGGGTCTTGGCCGCGGTGGTCGTAGCAGCCCCTATGCCCACCGCCTTGCCGCCTTCCATCGTCACGCGGCCTTCGGCAAAGAGCCGCAGCGCCTGCGGATAGATCTGGTGTTCGACGGTCAGCACCCGTGCGGCAAGGCTTTCGGCCGTGTCGCCGGAAAGAACAGGAACGGCGGCCTGGCCGATGACCGGGCCTTCGTCCATGCCTTCGGTGACGAAATGCACCGTGCAGCCGGCAATGCGCATGCCGGCGTCGATGGCGCGCTGATGGGTGTGGAGGCCGGGGAAGAGCGGCAGCAGGGAAGGGTGGATGTTGAGCATCCGGCCTTCATAACGCTGGATGAAGGTCGGCGTCAGCAGCCGCATGTAGCCGGCCAGGCAGAGGATGTCGGGTGAAAGTTCGTCGAGCGCCGAAAAGATCGCCGCTTCATGCGCATCCTTGCTGGCATAGTCCTTGCGGGGAAAGGCGAAGGTGGCGATGCCTTCGGCCGCCGCCTTGGCAAGGCCGCCGGCCTCCGCCTTGTCGGAGATCACGCCGACGATTTCGGCCGGATAATCGGCGGCCTTCGCGGCCGCGACCAGCGCCATCATGTTGGAGCCGCCACCCGATATGAAGACGACGACGCGTTTGCGCGGCGTGCTCATATGGCAAGCGTACCCTTGTAGACCGTGCCGGCAGCGCCTTCGGCGCGGGCAATCATGCGGCCGAGGGTGACGACCTTTTCGCCTTCGACTTCAAGGGCCTTCGATACCGCGGCGACATTCTCTTCGGCGACGACGACGATCATGCCGATGCCGCAGTTGAAGGTGCGCAGCATTTCCTTGGCTTCGACGCCGCCGGTCTTGGCGAGCCACGAGAAGACCGTGGGAACCTTGACGGCCGCAAGGTCGATTTCGGCCGCCAGATGCTTCGGCAGCACGCGCGGAATATTTTCAGGGAAGCCACCGCCGGTAATATGGGCGAGCGCCTTCAGCGCACCGGTATCGCGGATCGCCTTCAGCAGCGGCTTCACATAGATGCGGGTCGGCTCCAGCAGCGCTTCACCGAGCTTCTTGCCTTCGGCGAACGGCGCCGGTGCATCCCAGCCGAGGCCGGAAAGCGAAACGATCTTGCGCACCAGCGAGAAGCCGTTGGAATGGACGCCGGAGGAGGCGAGGCCGAGGATCACGTCGCCCTCGGCGATGTCACCGGAGGGGAGCAGCTTGCCGCGTTCGGCAGCGCCGACGGCAAAGCCGGCAAGATCGTAATCGCCGGAGGAATACATGCCCGGCATTTCAGCCGTCTCGCCGCCGATCAGCGCGCAGCCGGCCTCGCGGCAGCCGGCGGCAATGCCGCCGACGATCGCGGCACCCTGGTCGGGGTCGAGCTTGCCGGTGGCGAAATAATCGAGGAAGAACAGCGGCTCGGCGCCCTGGACCACCAGATCGTTGACGCACATGGCGACGAGGTCGATGCCGACGGTGTCGTGGTAATCGGCATCGATGGCGATCTTCAGCTTGGTGCCGACGCCGTCATTGGCGGCGACGAGAACCGGATCGGTAAAGCCCGCGGCTTTCAGGTCGAAGAGCCCGCCGAAGCCGCCGATCTCGCCGTCGGCGCCCGGACGGCGCGTCGAGCGTACCGCCGGCTTGATCTTCTCGACGAGGAGGTTGCCGGCATCGATGTCGACGCCCGCGTCGCTATAGGTCAGGCCGTTTTTCCCAGACTGGCTCATGCTGGTCTCCGATGGCTGTTTTCAGGCGGCGGACGCGCCGCGTCATCTGCCGGTCGCAATTGCATGACAGGGCCGTTTATGCAAGCGCCGCATGGCAAAAGCCCCCAATTTCCCGCGTCTTCCCGGAGGCTTTCCGGGATTTGGCGCGACAGGGTTGACCATCTTTGCGCCTGCATCCTATGTGCTGAATGGCGGCGGCGCATCGGGTGCGGCGTTTGGCGGCGGCGAGCGATCAGCGGGGAAGCAATGCCACAGCAAATCAGCGGCAACAGTCTCAAGCGTCAGATCTTCTTCTGGCTGGCGGTGCTCGTCTTCTTCATCGTCTTTCTCTATGTCTTCAGTTCGATCCTGCTGCCCTTCATTGCCGGCATGGCGATCGCCTATTTCCTCGATCCGGTGGCAGACAGGCTGCAGCGGCTTGGCCTGAGCCGCATGATGGCGACGATCGTCATCCTGATCGCCTTCGTGATCACCTTCACGCTGGCGCTGATGATCCTCATTCCCGTGCTCGTCAGCCAGTTCAACGATTTCGCCGAGCGGCTGCCGGGCTATATCAGCCAGCTGCAGCAGTTCATCGACACCTCGAAAAACTCGCTGCTGCCGGAATGGGTCAGGAGTCAGGCCGGCACGATCAAGGATAATTTCTCCGGCATTCTTTCCGAAGGCATGGGCTTTTTGACGGGGCTGTTCGGGCAGATCTGGAATTCCGGCAAGGCGATCGTCGATGTCATATCGCTGCTCGTCGTCACCCCCGTTGTCGCCTTCTACATCCTGCTCGACTGGGACCGCATGATCTCCAAGGTCGATCAGTGGATTCCGCGCGATTACGTCGCCGATGTCCGTCAGATCGCCAAGGAGATCGATCAGGCGATCGCCGGCTTCATTCGCGGCCAGGGCTCGCTCTGCCTCATCCTCGGCATCTATTATGCCGCCGGGCTCTCCCTCGTCGGCCTGAATTTCGGCCTGCTGATCGGCCTCTTTGCCGGCATGATCAGTTTCATTCCCTATGTCGGCTCGCTGGTCGGCCTCGTTCTGTCCGTCGGCGTGGCCCTCGTGCAGTTCTGGCCGGATTATCCCTGGATCGGGCTGGTGCTTGCCGTCTTCTTCAGTGGCCAGTTCCTGGAAGGCAACATTCTGCAGCCGAAGCTCGTCGGCTCCAGCGTCGGCCTGCATCCGGTCTGGCTGATGTTTGCGCTGTTTGCCTTCGGCGCGCTCTTCGGTTTCGTCGGGCTTCTGGTCGCGGTGCCGGCCGCCGCGGCCGTCGGCGTCCTTGTTCGCTTCGCGCTTTCGCGCTACCTTCAGAGCGATCTTTATTTTGGCGGGTCGCCGAGTGACCGCGCTCAGAAGACGAAATCAGTTCCCAATGAATGACGTCAAGAACGCTGATCCGAAGCGCAAAGCCGGAGAGCAGCTGCCGCTGGTCTTTTCGCACGATGCCGCCAGCGGCCGCGACGATCTCCTGATCTCGGAGCGTCTGGCCGCCGCCGTGTCGATCGTCGATGCCTGGCCGGCATGGCCGTCGCCGGTCGTCGTGCTTGCCGGTCCGGTCGGTTCTGGGAAATCGCATCTCGCCCGCATCTGGCGGGAATTGAGCGGCGCCGTCAGCATTCACCCCGAGCTCGGCTCGGACGCCGCCGTCGCCGCCGCCGCCGGCCCGGTGCTGTTCGAGGATGCCGACCGCCTCGGCTTCGACGACAATGCGCTCTTCCACGTCATCAACAGCGTTCGCGAACATGGCACCAGTCTGTTGATGACCAGTCGCCTCTGGCCGATCTCCTGGCCGGTTTCGCTGCCCGATCTGCGCTCGCGCCTGAAGGCTGCGACGGTCGTCGAGATCGGCGAACCCGACGAAGGACTGCTGTCGCAGGTGATCGTCAAGCTCTTCGCCGACCGGCAGCTTTATATAGATGACAAACTCGTGCTCTATATCGTTAACCGCATGGAGCGGTCGCTGAACGCGGCCCAGACGATCGTCGAAAGGCTCGACCGGCTGGCCCTGTCCCGGGGCACGAAGATCACCCGGTCTCTTGCTGCCGAGGTATTGAATGAATTGGGAAATTCGGAACCGACCGATTGACTGTCACAGTTCCGTCGTGAAACTGATATAATTGCCGTCGCGATTGAAAACGGGGTAGTGGACCATGGATAGCGCAGTCGCAGAACATCAGGAACTCACTCCGGAAACCAACGACAACACGCCCGCGCTGGAAGAGCTGCTGACCAGCCCGGAGCGCTTCATCAACCGCGAATTCTCCTGGCTGCAATTCAATCGCCGCGTCCTCGAAGAGACGCTGAACACCGAGCATCCGCTGCTCGAGCGCGTCCGCTTCCTGTCGATCTCGGCCGCCAACCTCGACGAGTTCTTCATGGTGCGCGTCGCCGGTCTCGAAGGCCAGGTGCGCCAGAACATCGCCATCCGCAGCCCTGACGGCAAGACGCCGGCCGAGCAGCTCGACTCGATCCTGCAGGAGATCGACCATCTGCAGATGGAGCAGCAGGCCTCGCTCGCCGTGCTGCAGCAATATCTCGCCAAGGAGGACATCCTGATCGTACGCCCCGGCGCGCTCAGCGATGCCGACCGCCAGTGGCTGGCCGCCGAATTCGAACAGGCGATTTTCCCGGTCTTGACGCCGCTGTCGATCGACCCGGCCCATCCGTTCCCGTTCATTCCCAATCTCGGCTTTTCGATCGGCCTGCAGCTCGTCAGCAAGAACGGCCGCGAGCCGATGACGGCGCTCCTGCGCCTGCCGCCGGCGCTCGACCGCTTCGTCCGCCTGCCGGATGATGCGAACACGATCCGCTACATCACGCTGGAGGATGTCGCCAACATCTTCATCCACCGGCTCTACCCGGGCTACGAGGTGCAGGGCTCCGGTACCTTCCGCGTCATCCGCGACAGCGATATCGAAGTCGAGGAAGAGGCCGAGGATCTCGTCCGCTTCTTCGAAACGGCGCTGAAGCGGCGCCGCCGCGGCAAGGTCATCCGCATCGAGACCGACTCGGAAATGCCGGCTTCGCTGCGCCAGTTCGTCGTCCAGGCGCTCAGCATCCCCGATAACCGCGTCGCCGTTCTGCCGGGTCTTCTGGCGCTGAACACGCTGTCGGAGATCGCCAAAGCGCCGCGCGACGACCTCAGGTTTCTTCCCTACAATGCGCGATTTCCCGAGCGCGTCCGCGAACATGCCGGCGACTGCTTCGCCGCCATCCGCGAAAAGGACATGGTCGTCCATCACCCCTACGAATCTTTCGACGTGGTCGTCCAGTTTCTTCTCCAGGCTGCGCGCGATCCTGACGTCCTGGCGATAAAGCAGACGCTTTACCGCACCTCCAATGACAGCCCGATCGTCCGTGCGCTGATCGACGCCGCCGAGGCCGGCAAGTCGGTGACGGCGCTGGTCGAGCTCAAGGCCCGCTTCGACGAAGAGGCGAACATCCGCTGGGCGCGCGACCTCGAACGCGCCGGCGTGCAGGTCGTCTTCGGCTTCATCGAGCTCAAGACCCACGCCAAGATGTCGATGGTCGTCCGGCGTGAGGAGGGCAAGCTCAGGACCTATTGCCACCTCGGGACCGGCAACTATCACCCGATCACCGCCAAGATCTATACGGATCTCTCCTATTTCACCTGCAATCCCGTAATTGCCCACGACATGGCGAACATCTTCAACTTCATCACCGGCTATGGCGAGCCGGAACAGGGCATGCAGCTGGCGATTTCGCCCTACACGATGCGCCCGCGCATCCTGCGGCACATCGAGGAAGAGATCCAGCATGCCCGCAACGGCGCGCCGGCGGCGATCTGGATGAAGATGAATTCGCTCGTCGACCCTGATATCATCGACGCGCTCTATCGCGCCAGCCATGCCGGCGTGGAGATCGATCTCGTCGTGCGCGGCATCTGCTGCCTGCGTCCGCAGGTGCCCGGTCTCTCAGAGAAGATCCGCGTCAAGTCGATCGTCGGCCGCTTCCTCGAGCACAGCCGCATCTTCTGCTTCGGCAATGGCCACGGCCTGCCGTCCGACAAGGCGCTGGTTTACATCGGTTCGGCCGACATGATGCCGCGGAATCTCGATCGCCGCGTCGAGACCATGGTTCCGCTGACGAATCCGACCGTTCACGAGCAGGTCTTGTCACAGATTATGCTCGGCAACGTGATTGACAATCAGCAAAGCTACGAGATATTGCCCGACGGTACGTCGCGCCGCATGGAAGTGCGCAGGGGCGAGGAACCGTTCAATGCGCAGCAGTATTTCATGACCAATCCGAGCCTGTCGGGCCGTGGTGAAGCTCTGAAGTCCAGCGCGCCGAAACTGATCGCCGGCCTGCTCGAAGGCCGCAACAACAAGTAAAACTGGACCTAAATGGTTGAATCTGAAGCCCAGGGGCGCCTTCCAGGGATCGCTCCGGTCTCCGTTGTCGACATCGGATCGAATTCCATTCGTCTCGTCGTCTACGAAGGCATGTCCCGCTCGCCGACCATTCTCTTCAACGAAAAGGTCCTTTGCGGCCTCGGCAAGGGCATAGCCGTCACCGGTAAGATGGATGAAGAGAGCGTCGGCCGGGCTCTGGCGGCGCTGCACCGTTTCAAGGCCCTGTCCGACCAGGCGCGCGCCGCCACCATGTATGTGCTGGCGACGGCTGCTGCCCGCGAGGCGAGCAACGGTCCCGATTTTATCCACCAGGCGGAAACCATCCTCGGCCGCAAGGTCCGCGTGCTCTCGGGCGAGGAGGAGGCGAAATTCGCCTCGCTCGGCATCATCAGCGGCTTCTTCAATCCCGACGGCATTGCCGGCGACCTCGGCGGTGGCTCGCTGGAGCTGATCGATATCAAGGGCAAGGAAGTCGGCAAGGGCATCACGCTGCCGCTCGGCGGCCTGCGCCTGTCGGAATATGCCGGCGGCTCGCTTTCCAAGGCCAGAGCCTTCGCCCGCAAGCAGGTGAAGACGGCAAAGCTGTTGTCGAAAGGCGAGGGGCGCACCTTCTACGCCGTCGGCGGCACCTGGCGAAACATCGCCAAGCTGCACATGGAGATCACCCATTATCCGCTGCACATGATGCAGGGTTATGAGGTCTCGCTCGAGGCGATGATGCTGTTCCTCGAACAGGTGGTGACCGCGCGTGATTCACGCGAGCCGGCGCTGCAGGCCGTGTCCAAGCACCGCCGGTCGCTGCTGCCCTTCGGCGCCGTCGCCATGAAGGAAGTGCTGAGCGCGATGAGGCCGTCGATGATTTCCTTCTCGGCGCAGGGCGTGCGCGAGGGGTATCTCTACTCGTTGCTGTCCGAGCCCGAGCGCCGCCTCGATCCGCTGCTGGCCGCCGCCGGTGAATTGGCGATCCTACGTGCCCGTTCGCCCGAGCATGCCCGCGAACTGGCGGAATGGACCGGCCGGATGATGCCCTTCTTCGACGTCCAGGAAACCGAAGAGGAAAGCCGCTATCGCCAGGCCGCCTGTCTGCTCGCCGATATCAGCTGGCGCGCCCACCCCGACTATCGCGGCCTGCAGGCGCTGAACGTCATCGCCCACTCTTCCTTCGTCGGCATCAGCCATCCCGGCCGCGCCTTCATCGCATTGACCAATTATTACCGTTTCGAGGGTCTGCACGACGACGGCGCTACCGGCCCGCTGGCGCAGATCGCCACGCCACCCTTCATCGAGCGCGCCAAGCTGCTCGGCGGCATGCTCCGCGTCGTCTACCTCTTCTCGGCCTCGATGCCCGGCATCGTCAAGAACCTGACCTTTCGCAAATCATCGACCCCGGACTTCGACCTCGAATTCGTCGTTCCCTCCGAATACCGCGATTTCGCCGGCGAACGCCTGGACGGCCGCCTGCAGCAGCTGTCGCGGCTGACGAACAAGAGGCTGGCGTTTCGGTTCGAGTAGGGTAGTGCTTGCTCCCTCTTCTCCCCAGCGGGGAGAAGGTGGCCCGAAGGGTCGGATGAGGGGGCCACACGGCACACCAATCATTGCCTTTCGCTTACGCTCAACGCATTCGCGGCTTTGCCGCTCACCCCCTCAACCGCCTGCCGGCACCTTCTCCCCGCTGGGGAGAAGAGGTGTGTGGCGGCGCCGAATACCTCTTTCACGCGTCGGAAGCCTGAGGGAACGTACGACGTGGCTGCTCCCTCACCGTGCTGGTCACAAGAATAGAAAAAAGGCGGCGCTCACGCACCGCCCCTCCATCTCACATCAAACCCAACTTACTTCGCGTTCAAAAACTCGCCAACCTCAAGCAGGCTGAACTCGTTATTGTCGGCCTTGTCGACCGCGCGGCCGGCCGAGAAGGGCAGGTTGTTGTCGTTGCCGATGATGATGTGGGTGGCGTCGACGCGGTCGACGTTTTCGATCGTCACGAACGGCATGTCGTAGATGCCGTCCTTGGCGCCGGCCTTCTTCTTGTTGTCGGGGTCCTGGATGTTCAGGAGGTCGATATAGCCGATCTTGCGGACGGCCTTGCCGGCATTGGCGTCGTTGAACTCGATCTTGTAGACGCGCTTCAGCACGGCCGGTGCTTCGAAGCAATCCGGCTTCGGCTGCTTCGGATCGGCACAGGCCTTGTCGGAAGTGCCGGCGCCGCTGTCGCGCTCGATGACGAGGGCGGTCGCATCGTCGAGCATGTTGAAGTCGCCAATCGACACGCCCTTGTCCTCGAACGGATAGAGCCAACTGCGGCCGGTCCACTTCTTGGCGGCGACGTCGAATTCGATGATGCGGATGGCGGTGTGGCCGTCGGCCGTTTCCAACTGGCCGTCATCCTTGTAAATGGCGCCTTCGAGCAGGCCGTAGAGCTTGGCGCCGTCCTTCGACATGGCAAGGCCTTCGAAGCCGCCGGAGCGCTTCAGATTGAACACCGGCATCTTCGCGGCCGGATTGCCCGGCAGCTGGATCAGCGGATTGTCGGGCGACAGCACCGGCTTGCCGTCGAGCGTGGTCGCAATGACATCGGTCAGACGGCCCGTAGTGTCGAATTTCAGGATATAGGGGCCGAACTCGTCGCCGAGCCAGAAGCCATCGGCAACCGGCTGGATCGATTCGATGTCGAAGTCGGCGCCGGTGAGGTAGCGCGTGTCGGTGCCTTCGAGCACGATCGGGAACGGAGCGATCTTGTTCGGGTCAGAGAGGAAGAGGTTCTTGACCACTTCAGCCTTGTTGGCGGCCCAGTCGAACTTCATCTCATGCAGGAACAGCATGGAGTCGGAAGAATTGGCCTTGGAGCCGAAGCCGTTGTCGGAGAGCGTCCAGAAGGTGCCGTCGGCCATCGTCTTGATGCCCGAGAAACCCTGGATCGGCTGACCGTCGAACGGAAGCTTCAGGTCGGTCACACGTGCGCCGTCCTTGCCGGGAACGGTGCCGAGCGCTTCGGTGCGCTTGCGGTCCGGCGTCGTGAACTTGCCGGAATGCTTGAGGAAGTCGGGGGCGTCGGCCGGAGCCGCAACCATGGTGTTGGCAGGCAGGATCGCCTGGCCGGCGAGCTTGGCCGGGAATTGCTGCTGATCGGCCGAAACGGGGCCGGCAATCAGAATGAAAAGCGATACGGAAGCAAAAAGGACGTTCTTCATAATATCCCCATGGAACGGATGCGAATGGCTTCCGCTTAGCAGGGCTTCCGTGTCAGCGAATTGACGGTTGGGTGAAGCTTTGGTGACGGGGTGATAAGAGCGTTGCTCAGCCGTGCAGAACGACCGCGGGGGTGTTGAGCACGGTCACCGCCCGCGAGGAAAGTGCCATGACGCCGAGCGCCTGGCCGCGTCCCTTGACGGCATGGATGCCGAGATCGTCGCAGGAAATGTCGCCGGGAAAGGTCATGCGCCGGGCAAGCTCCGCGGAGATCAGCACCTGTCGGTTCAGGCTGCGGCAGAGCGTCTCCAACCGGGCGGTCGTATTCACCGTGTCGCCGAAATAGCTGATCTTGTGGTGGTCGACGCCGACTTCCGCGGTGATGATCTCGCCGCCGTGAAGAGCGGCGCGAAGCTTCGGCACCTGTCCGTAATTTTTCCGCCAGCCGGCGGCATTGGCTTCGATATCGGCGATGATATCGAAGATGCAGCGCACGCAGCGCGCATCCTTGACGCCGCGGGCAAGCGGCCAGGTAATGATCGCCGCATCGCCGACATAGTCGTTGATCATGCCCTTGTGGCGCCGGACCGGCTCGGCGAAGGTCGCAAACAGCGAGCTCAGCAGCTGCTGTGCTCGGAGGTCGCCATGCTTTTCGGCAAAAGCCGTCGAATCGACGAGATCGATGAACAGGAAGACACGCTCTTCCTTGACCGGATTGCGATAGCGGCTGATGAGCATGCTGATGAACACTTCGCGGCCGAGCAGCTCCCGTACGCGCAGGATGAAGATCAGCGCCGAGCAGACGGCAAGGGCATAGAGGAAGACGTCGAACGGCATGATGACGAGCTCGATGAGCGACGACGGCTTCAGCACGCCGAGCGAGCGAAGCAGCAGGCCGGCGCAGGCAAAACCGATGCTCATCAGGATTTCGTAGATCACCAGTTCGGTGATGATGAAGGCGAAGGTCGGCAGCTTCTGGATGCGCCGGTAGAGCCCGCGGAACAGCACCTTGCGCTCGAAGGCGATGATCGGCATGCCGATGAACAGAGCGAA
Organism: Rhizobium sp. M1; assembly: GCF_002531805.1. Classification (NCBI taxonomy): domain Bacteria; kingdom Pseudomonadati; phylum Pseudomonadota; class Alphaproteobacteria; order Hyphomicrobiales; family Rhizobiaceae; genus Rhizobium; species Rhizobium sp. M1. The sequence continues at coordinate 160,909 of NZ_NWSW01000007.1, forward strand.
GATCGCCCCGATGACCGGCGTCTGATCGGAGTAGAACATCGAATCATAGACGACGCCGCTCGCCGCCAGGACGAGGACGATCAGGATCCAGTTCTGCGTCGGAGATATTTCCCGCATGCCGCCCCTTCGCTTCGCAGTTTCGCCCGGCCATTGTTTCAGCTGGGAAAACAGCGTCAAGCGAATTCGATTTGGTGTTAGAGCGCGACGGTTTCAACCTTCCGGCCGGCAAATCGCAGTCCGATCTGGCCCTGGATCAGCTGCAGCGCCGGCTCGCCGAAAAGATCGCGCCGCCAGCCGTGCAGGGCAGCGACGTCGGCCTTCTCGCCATCAGCGGCGATCTTGTCGAGATCCTCGCTGTTGGCGATCACCTTCGGCGCGACGCCGTGTTTTTCCGAGATCAGCTTCAACAGCACCTTCAACAGCTCGACGGCGGCAGCTGCGCCCTCCGGCGCCTGCGTCTGCCGCGGCACATGCGGCATATCTGCCTTCGGAAGAGCGAGCGCCGCATTGACGGCTTCGACGACCGCCGTGCCGGAAGCGGAGCGCTCCCAGCCTTTCGGAATGGTGCGCAGGCGACCGAGCGCTTCGGCATCCTTGGGCTGCTGCTGGGCGATCTCATAGATCGCATCGTCCTTCAATACGCGCGAACGCGGCACGTTGCGCGCCCGCGCCTCGCGCTCGCGCCAGGCGGCGACATATTTCAGGATCGCCAGCTCCTGCGGCTTGCGCAATCGCATCTTCAGCCGCTGCCAGGCATCGTCGGGATGCATGTCGTAGGTTTCGCGCGCCTCGAGAATATCCATTTCCTCGGAGAGCCAGGACGTACGGCCTTCGCGATCGAGTTCGGCCTTCAGCGACAGATAGACGTCGCGCAGATGCGTAACGTCGGCCAGCGCATATTCCAGCTGCTTGTCGGAGAGCGGCCGGCGACTCCAGTCGGTGAAGCGCGACGACTTGTCGATATGGACGCTCTTGATGCGGCTGACCAGCTGATCGTAAGAGACGCTGTCGCCGAAACCGCAGACCATGGCAGCAACCTGCGTGTCGAAGATCGGATGCGGAATGAGATTGCCGCGATTGAAAATGATTTCGATGTCCTGGCGCGCCGCGTGAAAGACCTTCAGCACCTTGGTGTCGGCCATCAGCTCGAAGAAGGGGGCGAGGTCGATGCCCTTGGCCAGCGGATCGACGAGAACTTCCAGTGTCGGGCTGGCCATCTGGATCAGGCAGAGCTCCGGCCAGAAGGTCGTCTCACGCAGGAATTCGGTGTCGATGGTAATGAAGTCGGACTTGGCCAGCTCTTTGCAGGCGGCCGCCAAATCGGCGGTGGTTTCGATCATATCAATTCATTCGCAAGGAAAAGGTCGGTTGAACCTTCCTTCTCCTTTCGCTTCGATATGTCAATACAACAGCATAAGCTTCGCGCACTGCTGACGAAGAATCACGTCCAAACTGAGGCAAAGCAATGCTTCAGCTCACTCTGACATAGCTGGTCATGCCCGTCTTCTGATGTTCGATGATGTGGCAATGCAGCACCCAGTCGCCGGGATTGTCGGCGACGAGGGCCAATCGCACCTTCTCGTCCGGCTGGACGAGGTAGGTGTCGGAGACGAGCGACATCACCTCCCGCGTCGAGGAGGAGATCACCGTGAAGCTCATTCCGTGCAGATGGATCGGATGGGCGTGCGGCGTGGTGTTCTCCAGATTGAAGACATAGCTCTTGCCGAGCTTCAGTTCCGCCAGCGGCGCCGTCGGATCGGGGGTGTCGCCCGGCCAGGGCACCTTGTTGATCGCCCAGAAACTGTAGCCGAGCGTGCCGCAGATACTCTCGACGGCGGCATTTTCCGCGGTGGCGCTCAACACCAGCGGGATCTCTTCGGCGGCGGAAAGATCAGCCTTCGGAACGGGGTTCTCTGCAAGCGGGCCGAGATCGCCGATATTGCGTTTCAATGACTGTCCGACGGCACGCAGGCTGGCAATCGTCTTCGGCGTCGTGCCGCGGATATCTTCCAGTGTGGCGACGGCGCCTTCGCCGTCCGGCATGCGCACGGCAAGGTCGAGCCGCTGTCCAGGCCCGATCTGCAGGAGCTCGAGGGGAAAGCGTTTCGGCACCGGATTGCCGTCGATGGCGATGACGGTCGCATCGGCGCCCGCCATCGTCAGCGAGAAAATGCGCGTCACGTCGGTGATGGCGATGCGCAGCCGCACCAGCCCTCCGGCCGGCGCGTCATATTGCGGCTCCCGATGCCAGTTGGCGGTGCGCACCGTGCCGTAGGTGCCGCTCTTGGCGGCATCGCGCGGACGGAATGGGGCGATGAACTGTCCGTCGCCGCCAAGGCGCCAGTCGCGCAGGTTCAGCAGCACCTCGGCATCGAATTCGGGATCGGCCGGGTCCTCGACCACGAGCATGCCGGTCATGCCGTGGCCGATCTGCGTCAGCGTGTTGCAGTGCGGGTGATACCAGAAGGTGCCGGCGTCGGGCGGGGTGAAAGCATAGTCGAAGCTGTCGCCGGTATAGATATAGGGCTGGGTCACGAAGGGCACGCCGTCCATGCGGTTGTCGATGCGCAGCCCATGCCAGTGGATTGTCGTCGGCTCGTCCAGCTGGTTGTTCAGCCGTGCCGCGTAGGGCCGCCCCTTCGTCAACCTCAGAACCGGCGGCATGCCGTCGTGACCCCAGCTCATGACGTCCCGGGTCGGTCCCGCCTCAGTCAGCATGGCCTCGGTCTTCACAGCCGTCAGCAGCTGCGGCTCCGGTGCGGCCGCGGCAAGCCCCAATTTGCCGGCAATGCCCATGCCGACGCCGTAGGCGCCCGCGACGGCGGATGCCCTGAGAAGGTTACGGCGGGTCAGCAAAGGCATGCGGGGCTCCACGATGAAAATGCACCTCCTTTTAAAGTTGACCGACATCTTCATCAATACGGCAGGCGCGGCCAAACTGCCGCAGCATGCGGGCCGCAGCTTCGCCATAAACGCGTGCCAATCGCGCGGCGAGGACGCGCCAAGCCTTGACAAATCGGAGCGTCCATGCGCTTTTCCGCCCGATTTTCTTGTCGGCGCTTGAGGGCCTTTGAACCCTTGCTGCCGTCTTAAGCCACATGCCAGGAATTGAGATCATGCATCGCTATCGCAGCCACACATGCGCCGCCCTCCGCAAGACGGATGTCGGCTCGACCGTCCGTATCTCCGGTTGGGTCCATCGCGTTCGCGACCATGGCGGCGTTCTGTTCATCGACCTTCGCGACCACTACGGCATCACCCAGGTGGTCGCCGATCCCGACAGCCCGGCCTTCAAGCTGGCCGAGACCGTGCGTGGTGAATGGGTCATCCGCATCGACGGCCTCGTCAAGGCGCGGACCGAAGACACCGTCAACAAGACCATGGCGACCGGCGAGATCGAGCTCTATGCTCAAGAGATCGAAGTGCTCTCCGCCGCCAAGGAATTGCCGCTGCCGGTTTTCGGCGAGCCTGAATACCCTGAAGACGTCCGCCTCAAATACCGCTTCCTCGATCTTCGCCGCGAAACGCTGCACCGGAACATCGTCAAGCGCACCCAGGTCATCTCGGCAATGCGCCGCGAAATGGGCGCTGTCGGCTTCACCGAATATACGACGCCGATCCTGACGGCCTCCTCACCGGAAGGCGCGCGCGACTTCCTCGTTCCCTCGCGCATCCATCCCGGCACCTTCTACGCGCTGCCGCAGGCCCCGCAGCAGTACAAGCAGTTGCTGATGGTTGCCGGTTTCGACCGCTATTTCCAGATTGCGCCGTGCTTCCGCGACGAAGACCCGCGCGCCGATCGCCTGCCGGGCGAATTCTACCAGCTCGACCTCGAAATGAGCTTCGTCACCCAGGAAGACGTCTGGAACACCATGGGTCCGCTGATGACCCAGATTTTTGAGGAGTTCGCCGAAGGCAAGCCGGTCACCAAGGAATGGCCGCGCATCCCCTATGACGAGGCGATCCGCAAATATGGTACGGACAAGCCGGATCTGCGCAACCCGATCGTCATGGAAGCGGTGACCGAGCATTTCGCCGGCTCCGGCTTCAAGGTCTTCGCCGGCATGATCGCCTCCAACCCGAAGGTTCAGATCTGGGCGATCCCGGCAAAGACCGGCGGCTCGCGCGCCTTCTGCGACCGGATGAACGCCTGGGCGCAGAGCCAGGGCCAGCCCGGCCTCGGCTATATCTTCTGGCGCAGCGAGAACGACAAGCTCGAAGGTGCGGGACCGCTCGCCAAGAACATCGGCGAGGAGCGCACCGAAGCGATCCGCACCCAGCTCGGCCTCGGCGATGGCGACGCCTGCTTCTTCGTCGCCGGCGAGCCGGAAAAATTCTACAAGTTTGCCGGCGAAGCGCGCACCAAGGCCGGCGAGGAACTGAACCTCGTCGACCGCGACCGTTTCGAACTCTGCTGGATCGTCGACTTCCCCTTCTTCGAATGGAACGACGAGGAGAAGAAGGTCGATTTCGCCCACAACCCGTTCTCGATGCCGCAGGGTGGCCTCGATGCGCTGCAGAACCAGGATCCGCTGACGATCAAGGCCTTCCAGTACGACGCCGTCTGCAACGGCTTCGAAATCGCCTCGGGCTCGATCCGCAACCAGTCGCCGGAAACCATGGTCGCCGCCTTCGAGAAGGTCGGCCTCAGCCAGCAGGACGTCGAGGATCGTTTCGGCGGTCTCTACCGCGCCTTCCAGTACGGCGCCCCGCCGCATGGCGGTGCGGCCTTCGGCATCGACCGCATCGTCATGCTGCTCGTCGGCGCCAAGAACCTACGTGAGATCTCGCTGTTCCCGATGAACCAGCAGGCCCAGGACCTCCTGATGGGCGCGCCGACCCCGGCAACCCCGACGCAGCTGCGCGAGCTCTCGATCCGGCCGATCCCGCCGGTCAAGAAGGACTGATATAACAGGCTGCAAAGCGCCGACCGGCCTCCTTACGGCCCGGCACCACCGCGCTGCAAGATGAACCTCGGTGGCCAGCCTCGTCCTTCGAGGCCCCTGCGGGGGCACCTCAGGATGAGGCCGGAGAGAGGTCGCCTTCAAAAAGATAAAGCCCGGCGGTGCGAACGGCCGGGCCTTTTCGTGGTCAGATCAAAGCGATCAGTCGTTGGCCGAAACCTTGACGCCGAGCACTTGCGGCAGCGTGTTCGGAGCGCCCATGGCGGCACCGACGATCGTCGGGAAGGGCACCGGCTTTTCAGGGGCGGCCTTGACGGTCAGGCTCTTCGGGTCGTCGAGGAAGGTGTTGACGGCGGCCGAAACGGCATTCTGCAGTTCCGGGATGTTGAGCTGCGCCAGCATGATCGGCGTCATCGCCTTCAGCGAATCCGCCATCTGCTTGCCTGATATGTTCTGCTGAGCACCGGCATAATCGAGCGCCCGCTTGGTGATCGAGGCATCCTCGAAGCGCACCTGTGCGCCTTCGAAGGACAGCTGCTGCATCAGACCCAGCATGGCAAGACCGAGCGCCTGCTGCGCCTGTTCCTTGTTCGGATTGGCTTCGGACTCCTTCATCGCATCCTGCATCGACTTCACGAAGGGCATCGTATAGCCGGAGATCTTGAAGCCGAGGTTGAGCTTGCCGATATTGGTGAAGTCGAAGGCGATTTCCGAAACGTCGATCGTGCCGGGCCCGAGCTCCCAGGCGCCCTTCATGGTGATGTCGCCCTGGACGTGCTGCAGGGCGAGTTTCTCGATCGCATCCTTGGTCTTGGGATCGTCGGTCTTGCTGAGATCGGCCTTCATGCTCTTGAAGGCGCCGTCGAAATCGAAGCCGGATTCGTCCTCGCGCAGCGTCAGATTCATGTCGCTTTGAAGCACCGAGAACACTTCCGCGCCGTCCTTGACCACTTTCAGCGGGCCGGTATGGGCGGTCTCGTAAAGCATCATGGTGTCGAGCGTGTCGCCGCCTGACGTTGCCGGGACGGAGATGCCGCCGAGCGTCAGCTCCTGCGCCGTGACGGTTACGCCATCTCCCGTCTTGTTGATGTCGGGGAAGGCCGCCTCTTCGATGTAATAGCCGCCATCCTCGTCTTCTTCGACGCCGGACAGGGTGACTTCGCCGATGGGCAGGCTTTCGCCGCCGGTCGGCTTAAACGTAACATTCTTCAACGTCACGGTCGTGCCGTCGATATTGACGCCGTCAGCGGAGATCGTTCCGCCTTGCGCTTCATAGGCGGCATTGATCTTCTTCAAGAGATTGGCGCCATCGAGAGCGAAGGCCGAGCCGGCGAGCGAGAAAAAGGCTGCGCCCGACAGCATCAGCCGCGTTGTCCGGTAAATGTTCATGGGGTGATTCCTCTGGTGGCGTGGTGGCGGTTGGAACTCTGCAGTTACGCTACTACGGATTGGCCTGCTTTATATTTGCGGACTTCTAAATTTCCGTTGAAAGGAACGGCAAACGAAGTCCAAATTGCGGCGAAGGGTTTGTCCCATCCTTTGATGTCAGTCCCAAGACTTCATCCACAGCTGCAATACCCCGGATTCCTTGCCCGCCGGCCTCTTCTGGGCTAGTCAAGACCCATGGGACAAGAGATTTTGCCGCCTTCCGGCGGAGACGACGATAATATCCAACCGGTCGACCTCAAGGCGGCGCTCGAGCAGCGTTACCTCGCCTATGCGCTGTCGACCATCATGCATCGCGCTCTGCCTGACGTGCGCGACGGGCTGAAGCCCGTGCATCGCCGCATCGTCTATGCGATGAACGAGATGGGTCTGAGGCCAACCTCGGCCTTCAGGAAATGCGCCAAGATCGTCGGCGAGGTGATGGGTAATTACCATCCGCACGGCGACCAGTCGATCTACGATGCGCTTGCCCGTCTCGCCCAGGATTTCTCGCAGCGCTACACGCTGGTCAACGGCCAGGGTAATTTCGGCAATATCGATGGCGACAGCCCGGCCGCCATGCGTTACACCGAATCGAAGATGACGGCGGTCTCCGAACTGCTGCTCGAAGGCATCGATCAGGATGCCGTCGACTTCCGCGACACCTACGACGAATCGAATTCCGAGCCGGTCGTCCTTCCCGGCGCCTTCCCGAACCTGCTCGCCAACGGCTCCTCCGGCATTGCCGTCGGCATGGCGACCTCGATCCCGTCGCACAATGCCCATGAGCTTTGCGACGCCGCCCTGCATCTGATCAAGCATCCCGATGCAACCGTCGAAAAGCTTGTCGAATTCATTCCCGGCCCGGATTTTCCGACCGGCGGCATCATCATCGACAGCCGCGACAGCATCATCGAGAGCTACCGCACCGGTCGCGGCGGTTTCCGTGTGCGGGCGAAATGGCAGACCGAGGATCTCGGCCGCGGCGGCTACCAGATCGTCATCACCGAAATTCCCTTCCAGGTGCAGAAGTCGCGGCTGATCGAGAAGATCGCCGAGCTGCTGATCGCGCGAAAGCTGCCGCTGCTCGAAGATATCCGCGACGAATCGGCCGAGGACATCCGTGTCGTCCTGGTGCCGAAATCCAGGAGCGTCGATCCGACGATCCTGATGGAATCGATGTTCAAGCTGACGGAACTCGAAAGCCGCTTCCCGCTCAACATGAACGTTCTGTCCATGGGCCGCATCCCGAAGGTCATGGCGCTGAACGAGGTGTTGAAAGAGTGGCTGGATCACCGCCGCGAGGTCCTGCAACGCCGCTCGCGCTTCCGTCTGGCCGCGATCGAAAAACGTCTCGAAATCCTCGGCGGCCTGCTGATCGCCTATCTCAACATCGACGAGGTGATCAAGATCATCCGCGAGGAGGATGAGCCGAAGCCGGTCATGGTGGCGCGCTGGGATCTCACCGACAACCAGGTCGAGGCGATCCTCAACATGCGGCTGCGCTCTCTGCGCAAGCTCGAAGAATTCGAGATCCGCAAGGAGTTCGACGAACTCACCAAGGAAAAGGGCGAGATCGAGGCGCTGCTGGCCTCCGACGACAAGCAGTGGCAGACGGTTGCCTGGGAAATCGGCGAAGTGAAGAAGAAATTCGCCAAGGCGACCGAGGTCGGCCGCCGCCGCACCCAGTTTGCCGACGCACCCGAAGCCGATGAGCAAGCCATCCAGCAGGCGATGATCGAGAAGGAACCGATCACCGTCGTCATATCCGAAAAGGGCTGGATCCGTGCGCTGAAGGGCCATATCGCCGATACGGCGACGCTGACCTTCAAGGAGGGCGACGGCCTGAAGATAGCCTTCCCGGCGCAGACGACGGACAAGATCCTGATCGTCACGACAGGCGGCAAGGCCTTCACGCTTGGCGGCGACAAGCTGCCGGGCGGTCGCGGCCACGGCGAGCCGCTGCGCATCATGGTCGACATGGACAACGACCAGGCCGTGCTGACCGCTTTCGTCCACGATCCCGCGCGCAAACAGCTAATCGTCTCCACAGCCGGCAACGGCTTCGTCGTTGCCGAGGCCGAGCTGGTCGCCAATACCCGCAAGGGCAAGCAGATCATGAATGTCGCGCTGCCCGAGGAAACGCAGCTGCTGGTGCCCGTCAGCGGCGACCATGTCGCCGTCGTTGGCGAAAACCGCAAGCTGCTGGTCTTTCCCTTGGCGCAGGTGCCGGAAATGTCGCGCGGCAAGGGCGTTCGCCTGCAGCGTTACAAGGATGGCGGCATTTCCGACGTCCGCTGCTTTGCGATATCGGACGGCCTCGTCTGGGAAGACAGTGCCGGCCGCACCTTCACGAAGAACAAGGACGAGCTTGCCGAATGGCTGGGCGACCGCGCCAGCGCCGGCCGCACTGTGCCGAAGGGTTTTCCGCGTAGCGGCAAATTCGCCGGGTAGAGCAATTCCAGGAAGAGTGCGAAGAGGTTTTCTGTCTGGAATTGCATGAAAACGAAGAGCCGAGCATTTTCCTGATTCGAACAGAACCGAAATGCTCTGAGCCATAAAAATTCCGCGCCCGACTCTTGGCGGGTGTCGGAACTTCTCTATCTCATTGCTGTTACCCGAAAGAAGAGAAGGCCGGTTCTGTGGGCGGATGGAACGGCTGTGGCCCGTGCGCCTGGGAAAGGCGCGCGTGCTCTACCGGAGGAAAATCGATGCCCGCCAGCACCATCAAATTGCATGTCAGCCATACCTACAGAGCGTCGCCCGCTGTCGTGTATGACGCCTGGCTCAACCCCGAAATCGCCCGCCGCTTCCTGTTCGCCACCGATGACGGTCACGTCATCCGCGCCGACATCGATCCGCATGTCGGCGGTCGTTTTTTCATCGTCGACCGCCGCCCGACCGGCGACGCCTTCCACCAGGGCGTTTTCCTGGAATTGAAGCGCCCGCGCCGTATGGTCTTCTGCTTCTCCGTCGAAGAGCACGACCACAATTGCGACCGCGTCGAAATCGACATCGAGCCGCTCGGCGGCGGCAGCCGTCTGACGCTGACCCACGAAATGTGCGCTGAATGGGCCGAACACGAGGAAAAGACCCGGAAAGGCTGGGCGCATATCATGGAAGGGCTCGGCCGGGAGCTGGAACAGCAGCAGATGAAGGCTACGGGTTGAGTGGCACGCTGAAATCCCTGAGGAAGCGGGCAGCACCTTCTTCGTCGATCTCGCCGGCTGCGACGGCAAGAACAAAAGCGTAGAGATTGGCATCGGTCGTTTCGATCTCGTAGCCGTTTTCGAGAAGGAAAACGCCTGCCGTGACGATCGCGATCCGCTTGTTGCCATCGACGAAGGCGTGGTTGCGGGCAAGGCCGAAAAGATAGGCGGCGGCGAGTTCGATAGCGTCGTCGCAGCCATAATGCGCGTTGTGCATCGGCCGCCCGAGAGCGGATTCCAGCGCGTCTTCGTCACGCAGACCGGTAAGACCGCCGAAGCGCTCGATCTGCATTTTCTGCAGAGTTTCCACCAAGGGTCTCGTCAGGAATTTGAAGGCCATTATTCGGCCAGCTTTTTCAAGGCGACCTTATACTTGTCCATGAAATAACGCGCCGCCTCAAGTTGACGAGACAGATCCTCATCGACCGGCTTCATTTTGATGCCGCCGTTTTCCATCTGCAATTCCAGCGAGTCGCCCGTCTTCAATCCAAGACGGTCGAGAACTTCCTTCGGGATAATAACTCCGTCGGAATTGCCGATCTTGCGGATGGTGACGTTCATTTGCTCATTCCTGATGTGGTAACGCAGTTATAACATGGGGGCGAACAGGCGGCAACGTCTATTCCGCCAATGGCCTGACGCTCCTTCCCCGCACCATCCAGAAGCAATGCCCGGCGATCGCCGCCACCAAAATTCCGCCGCCAAGGAGCGTCATCGTCGCCGGCGTTTCCGCAAAGATCAGCCAGACCCAGATCGGCGCAAGCACGGTTTCGAGCAGGTAGAACATGCCGACCTCAGGCGCGGAAAGGTAGCGCGGCCCGGTCGCCAGACACCAAAAGGCGACGGGCATTACGATGGCGCCGTTGAGGAGGACCCATCCGGGATGGGCGATCGAAAGCCCCGAGGGCAGAGCTTGCGCAAGCCCGAGCGCGGCCGGCAGAACGGCGGCCAGCAGCGGCACGAATCCCATGTCCCGGCGCGAGGCGCGCCCGATTGTAATGGCTGACGCAAGAATGAGCGCGCTGACAATCGCCATGGCGTCGCCAAAGAAATGGCCGCTGGAAAGCCCATCACTCACGATCAGCCCGACGCCGACGACCATGAACAGCATGGCGACCAGCGTTGCGGCCTGTGGCTTCTCCTTAAGAAAAGTCCAGGAAAGAAGCGCCCCGAACATCGGGTTGAAGGCGACGATGAAGACGACATTGGCTGTGGCCGTATTGAAGACGGCGAGCACGAAGGTGAGGGAGGAGAGGCCATAGAGCAGACCGACGAGCAGGCCGGCTCGCCCCGGAACGAGCACCGGCCATCTGCCCGAGGCAAGGCGCATTGCGCCAAGGATGAGGAACGTGGCGAGAACCGTGGCTGCGCTTCGCACGCCCAGGATAGACCAGATATCGCCATCGCCAAGGCGGACGAGCGGGATATCCATGGAAAGCGCCAGCCCGCCGACCGCCGTCAGCAGCAGACCCTTCCGATGGTCGGAACGAGCGGTGGACATTTCAGAGCCTTTCCTGGTCAGATTGAAGCATTCTGCCAGAGCAGGTTTTCGTCAGGGCAGAGGCGATTGGCGATGGGCATACCCCAAGGTACGTCCGAGCCGATCGCCTCTGATCCTGGCGGAAAGATGCCCGGCCCTGCGGGTTGGCTGAAACGGGCCGCCTGCTCGACCGGCCGGCTTGGCCGTAGCGCTGGGCTACGACGCGCGCCGGCCGGTCGACCATCCGACTCCGTTTGAGCCAACAGAATGCTTCAATCTGACCAGGAAAGGCTCTAATCGTGGGTGCTTTCGGGCATGGAAGAGGGATCGAAACGTTCCCAGCCGCGCGGAGTCAGATGTTCCTGCGGCTGAAAGCGTGTCTTGTAATCCATTTTCCGCGACCCTTGCACCCAGTAGCCGAGGTAGACATGCGGCAGGCCGAGCGCCCTGGTGCGCCTGATATGGTCGAGAATCATGAAGGTGCCGAGCGAACGCCGCTCGAGCGCCGGATTGAAATAGGAATAGACCATCGACAGCCCGTCGCTCATCGTATCGGTCAGCGCCGCGGCAAGCAGCTCGCCCTTCGGCCGCTCTTCCAGTCCGGAGCCTTCCTCGCGCCGGCGGTATTCGACGATTCGCGTATTCACATGTGTGTCTTCCACCATGATCGCATAGTCGAGCACGGTCATGTCGGACATGCCGCCCTGCTGGTGGCGGTAGTCGAGATAGCGTCGGAAGAGCGAATATTGTTCGCTGGAAGGCTGGGCGGTGAACTCGGTGGCGATGACGTCGGAATTGGCGGCAAGCACCCGCTTCATCGATTTCGTGGGCTCGAATTCCTGGGCAAGAATCCGCACGGAAACACAGGCGCGGCAGGATTCGCAGGCCGGGCGGTAGGCGATGTTCTGCGAGCGGCGGAAACCGCCTTGCGTCAGGATGTCGTTCATCTCGGCCGCCCGCGGGCCGACCAGATGAGTGAACACCTTGCGCTCCATCTCATGCGGCAGATACGGACACGCAGCCGGAGCCGTCAGATAAAACTGCGGGGATGGCGTCGTCTGCGTATTCATTTGTCGCGGAAATTTCCTTGTCGAGACAGTGCCGTTTTCTGACAGCATGACCTAAGAATAGAAAACGTCAACAGCGCGGCGGTCTCCGCCCTTCATTTCGGTCTTCTAATTTTAGATATGGAGCGTCGTCATCCCGGGCACAGGGAAGGTGGAGACTTTTTTCGTCTCCGCCGCGAGGTCTCAGCCATGGTCTCAGGCAGTGCGCACCGTCACCGTGCCGACCAAGAGGTCGTGAATGAGGCGGCTGCGTTCGATAAACAGGCCGGCAAGCAGGATGAGCGGCGTCAGCACCGAGTTGAGGATCCAGAACAGCGCCAGATGTACGATCGCCGTCAGGAAATCCATCGGCCGTCCATCGACGCGCACGATCGCGATCCCCATCGCCCGCATGCCGAGCGAGGCCTGGCTCGGTCCGCCGACGGTCAGGCCGAAGTAAATCCCGGCGACGATGACGAAGAGGGCAGGGTAGAGAAGGAAGCCCAGCCCGAGCGTGATGATCGACAGGAAGAACAGCACGATCGCTGCGGGGATCCACAGCAGCGCCACGATGAGGTAGTCGAGGATGAAGGCAAGGACGCGGCGGCTCAACACGCCGCTATAGGCGCGCCAGTCCTCCGGTGCGGCAAAAAGCGGATTGGGGTTGTAGCTCATCTCGATCTCCTGCGAAAAAGCGATGCCGCTGATATGGTGTCGGAAGGGCGAAATACAATAATCGCCCTACACTCACCGTTTTCCGAGGATTTTCGCCACCTCGACCGCGAAATAGGTGAGAATGCCGTCACATCCCGCCCGCTTGAACGACAAGAGCGTTTCCAGCATCGCCCGCTCGCCGTCGATCCAGCCGTTCATCGCCGCCGCCTTGATCTGCGAATATTCGCCGGAGACCTGGTAGGCGAAGGTCGGCAGGCCGAAGGCCTCTTTCATCCGCCAGCAGATGTCGAGATAGGGCAGGCCCGGCTTGACCATCAGCATGTCGGCGCCTTCCTCGACGTCGAGGGCCGCGTCGCGGATCGCCTCGGTGCCGTTCGCCGGGTCGATATAATAGGTCTTCTTGTCGCCCTTCAGCAGCCCGCCGGTCGAGATCGCCTCGCGATAGGGGCCGTAGAAGGCGGAAGCGAATTTCGTCGCATAGCTCATGATGCCGACGTTCTGGTGTCCGGCCGCGTCGAGCGCCATGCGGATCGCGCCGATGCGCCCGTCCATCATCTCCGACGGCGCGATGATGTCGGCGCCGGCATCCGCCTGCATCACGGCGGCGCGCGCCACCTGGTCGACGGTCTCGTCATTGACGATCTCGCCGTCTCTCAGGATCCCGTCATGGCCATGGCTGGTGAAGGGATCGAGCGCCACGTCGGTGATGACGCCGATATTGGGGACAGCCTTCTTGATCGCCGCCGTCGCCTGGTTGATCAGGTTATTGGCTTCCAGGCTGTTCGAGCCGGTCTCGTCACGCAGTTCCATTTCGATGTTCGGAAAAGTGGCGAGCGCCGGAATGCCGAGGCCGGCCGCTTCGCGTGCGGCTTCGACGGCTTTGTCGATGCTCATGCGGTTGACGCCGGGCATGGCCGCGATCGGATCGACAATGCCGGAACCCGGCACGATGAAGATCGGCCAGATCAGGTCGTCGACCGTCAGCCGGTTCTCCTGCACCAGCCGGCGCGTCCAATCCGCCTTGCGATTACGCCGCATGCGGCGATGGCCGGTGATGTCGTCGACGAGATGCGTCCTGTCCTGCATGATATCTGTCCCTGGCCCATTCCATTTATCGGAGCGCTCATTATCATGGCGCCCGGAAAATCCAAACCGGACGATTGGCCGCGGCGGAAAACACCCTTATGACGATACAACCGGAACCGATGTCTGCGCCATGGAAACCGATAGCCCGACGATCCCGAAACGCACATTGGCGGATCTCCTCTTCATTCTCTTCCTGAGGCTGGTCGCCCTATCCTGCTTCTGGTTCGGCCTGCAATACTGGGCGATGCTCGTCGGCTATTCGCTGGTCGGCGCCGGCCGCTTCGATCTGTTGAGCCTGCCATGGAAGGTTGCGAGCACCAGCCTTGCCGTGCTTTTCCCCGTCGCCTCCCTCGGCCTATGGCTCACCGTCTCCTGGGGGCCGGTCATCTGGGTGCTCGCCGCCGGCGGCCAGGTGCTGATGTATGGCCTGCTGCCGGATATTTTCGGCCCCAACAAGCTGATCATCCTGCTGCATCTCATGGTCGCCGCTGTCTACTGCATTTTCCGCCTGCTGCTGTGGCTGGAAAAGCGCCGGCACCGCCGCCAGGTAAGCGTTGATTTACCCTGAGACAACGTGGGGTTTCCAGTAAGGCTCCGTTAAGCCTGCGGTTTAAGTCGAATTTTATATGTATTCGATAGGGTCTCACTCAAGGCGGGAAGAAAACGACACCGCCAATCAAACAGTGAGGCAGTCAATATGAACACGAAAATCAAGCCGCAGGCGGTATCGAACTTCCGTGACCAGCAGGATCAGGGCATCCGTGATCTTTACATGGAATCCCTTCATCTTGTTGAACGTCTTCACCGTCGTCTTCTCGACGTCATCAAGGACGAGTTCGACCGGCAGGGCCGCAGCGACGTCAACGCCATCCAGGCGCTGCTCCTTTTCAACATCGGCAATTCCGAGCTGACCGCCGGCGAGCTGCGCTCCCGCGGCTACTATCTCGGCTCCAACGTTTCCTACAACGTCAAGAAGCTGGTCGATCTCGGCTTCATCAACCACCAGCGCTCGCGCATCGACCGCCGCTCGGTCCGCATCAGCCTGACCGAAACCGGCCAGGACATCGCCGAGACGGTCGCCAAGCTCTACGAACGCCACATCGCCTCGATCGACAAGGTCGGCGGCATCGGCACCGACGAGTTCACCCAGATGAACAAGCTGCTCCAGCGCCTCGACCGCTTCTGGAACGACTCGATCATGTATCGTCTCTAAAATCCCTGACCTCCTTTCAGGGTTGCAGAAAACCGGACGTGTCCCTGCGCGTCCGGTTTTGCCGTTTGCCCGCGTGGCATCTTTGCAACGCAGGGCAGGCAAGCGTTATCGCCTGTATTCAAGCCGTTTTTTAGCCGTTATTAACCGGCACCGTCTAGCCCGTCATGGTTCGTTGCGTCGTGTCTCCGGCAGCCGGCGGTCTATCTTCCGAGCCGGTAACACGAATTGGCCATATTGGTGTGGCAGCGGAAGGTTTAACAACCGGCGCTTGAACCGATCGGAAATGTTCAGGCTGTCGCATCGCGCTTCTGTGATGCGACCAGCGGAATTTTTTGATGCGCCGGGACAACGAATGCACAGAGATCTGCGTTACGGCGCAGTGATATCGCAAAGAGCCGCGGCTTTCCTTTATCGCGGCATTCAGTGGTTGGGACTATGTCGAAGAAAAACGGAATTGAAGCTCTTTCGCGCCGCGCTTTCCTGGCGTCGGCGGCAACGGTTGGCGCCGGCGCGCTTGCTGCCGGACCTGCATTTGCGCAATCGGCGCTCGATGGGCTCCTGAACGCGCCGCGGCGCGGCAACTGGGACGACCAGTTCGACGCCAAGGCGGCTTCGCGTACGGCGACGGCCGTCGTTTCCAACACGCCGATCCTCGGGCCTCAATCGGTCGCCAGCGCCCAGCAGGCGATCATGCAGTATCAGCAGATCGCGTCCGCCGGCGGCTGGCCTGAAGTCAATCCCGGTGACCAGCGCCTGCAGCTCGGCGTCAGCCATCCCGCCGTCCAGGCGCTGCGCCAGCGTCTGGCGATCACCGGCGACCTGCCGCGCGAAGCCGGCATGTCGAGCGCCTTCGATTCCTATGTCGACGGCGCCGTCAAGCGCTTCCAGGCGCGTCACGGTCTGCCGGCCGATGGCGTCCTCGGCGAATTCACCCTGAAGGCGATGAACATTCCCGCCGATGTCCGTCTGCAGCAGCTGAACACCAACCTCATCCGTCTGCAGACCTTCCCCGGAGACCTGGGACGCCGTCACCTGATGGTCAATATTCCGGCCGCCTATGTCGAGGCTGTCGAAGACGGCAGTGTCGCGACCCGTCATACCGCGGTTGTCGGCCGCTTGAGCCGCCCGACGCATCTCGTCAATTCGAAGATCTACGAGGTCATTCTCAATCCCTACTGGACCGCGCCGCGCTCGATCGTCGAGAAGGACATCATGCCGCTGATGCGCAAGGATCCGACCTATCTCGAAAAGAACGCCATCCGCCTGATCGACGGCAAGGGCAACGAAGTCGCGCCCGAGACGGTCGACTGGAACGGCGAGGCGCCGAACCTGATGTTCCGTCAGGATCCGGGCAAGATCAACGCCATGGCCTCGACGAAGATCAACTTCTACAACAAGAACGGCGAGTACATGCACGACACGCCACAGCAGGGTCTGTTCAACAAGCTGATGCGCTTTGAATCTTCGGGCTGCGTCCGCGTCCAGAACGTGCGCGACCTGACGAACTGGCTGCTGCGCGAGACCCCCGGCTGGAGCCGCCAGCAGATGGAGCAGGTGATCGCAACCGGCGTCAACACGCCGATCAAGCTCGCGGCGGAAGTTCCGGTCTACTTCGTCTACATCTCCGCCTGGGGCATGCCCGACGGCATCGTCCAGTTCCGCGACGACATCTATCAGATGGACGGCAATGCCGAATTGGCGCTCGATACCACGGCTGGCATGGAACAGCCGGTGCAATAAGCGGCGACCTCTGCATCGCACCCTCGAACCGCGCCCTCCCGGCGCGGTTTTTTTATTCCGGCGAGGGCGCTTTATCGCGGAGCTGCGATTCATCGGCGCCGCGCTGTCGCAAAATGACTGGAGCGCGCGCTTTGCTCAGCAAATGTCGTTCTTCGTATTGCCCTTGCCACAGGGGAAGGATAATACCTTCGCGCATTCCAGTTGAGGAGCCCGCCCATGACCAATGCTTCCACCGAATCCTTCTTCAATCGCTCGCTTGCGGACGTCGATCCCGAGATTTTCGGCGCGATCGGAAAGGAACTCGGTCGCCAACGGCACGAGATCGAACTGATCGCTTCCGAGAACATCGTCTCCCGCGCCGTGCTGGAAGCCCAGGGCTCCATCATGACCAACAAATATGCCGAGGGTTATCCGGGCAAGCGTTATTACGGCGGCTGCCAGTTCGTCGATATCGCCGAGGAACTGGCGATCGAGCGCGCCAAGAAGCTGTTCGGCGTCAATTTCGCCAACGTCCAGCCGAATTCCGGCTCGCAGATGAACCAGGCCGTGTTCCTGGCGCTGCTGCAGCCCGGCGATACCTTCATGGGCCTCGATCTCAATTCGGGCGGTCACCTCACGCATGGTTCGCCGGTCAACATGTCCGGCAAGTGGTTCAACGTCGTCTCCTACGGCGTGCGTGAAGGCGACAACCTGCTCGACATGGATGACGTCGCCCGCAAGGCCGAACAGCACAAGCCGAAGCTCATCATCGCCGGCGGCACTGCCTATTCCCGCATCTGGGACTGGAAGCGCTTCCGCGAGATCGCCGACTCGGTTGGCGCCTATCTGATGGTCGATATGGCTCACATCGCCGGTCTCGTCGCCGGCGGCCAGCATCCTTCGCCGTTCCCGCATTGCCATGTCGCGACGACGACGACGCACAAGTCGCTGCGCGGCCCGCGCGGCGGCGTCATCCTCACCAATGAAGAGGATCTGGCCAAGAAGTTCAATTCGGCCGTCTTCCCCGGTCTGCAGGGTGGCCCGCTGATGCACATCATCGCCGCCAAGGCGGTTGCCTTCGGCGAGGCGCTGCAGCCGGAGTTCAAGGAATACGCCGCTCAGGTGGTCAAGAACGCCCGGGCGCTTGCCGAAACGCTGATGTCAGGCGGTCTCGACGTCGTCTCCGGCGGCACCGACAACCATCTGATGCTCGTCGACCTGCGCAAGAAGAATGCCACCGGCAAGCGCGCCGAGGCAGCGCTCGGCCGCGCCTATGTCACTTGCAACAAGAACGGCATTCCCTTCGACCCGGAAAAGCCCTTCGTCACCTCGGGCGTGCGCTTGGGCGCGCCGGCCGGCACGACGCGCGGCTTCAAGGAAGCCGAATTCCGCGAAATCGGCAACCTGATCGTCGAGGTTCTCGACGGCCTGAAGGTCGCCAATTCCGACGAAGGCAATGCCGCGGTCGAAGCCGCCGTGCGCGGCAAGGTGGTCAACCTTACAGACCGCTTCCCAATGTATGACTACATGGGGTAAGGAGTAGCGATGCGCTGCCCCTATTGCGGTTCGGAAGATACTCAGGTCAAGGATTCGCGCCCGGCGGAGGACAATACGTCCATCCGCCGGCGGCGTATCTGTCCGGATTGCGGCGGCCGCTTCACGACCTTCGAGCGCGTGCAGCTGCGCGAGCTGATGGTCATCAAGAAGACCGGCCGCAAGGTGCCCTTCGACCGCGACAAGCTGGTGCGCTCCTTCGAAGTGGCGCTGCGCAAACGCCCCGTCGAGCGTGACCGCATCGAGCGCGCCGTCTCCGGCATCGTCCGCCGGCTGGAAAGCTCCGGCGAGACCGAAATCTCCTCCGAGCAGATCGGCCTGCAGGTGCTGGAAGCCATGAAGAGCCTCGACGATGTCGGTTTCGTGCGCTACGCCTCGGTCTATCGGGATTTTTCGCTTGCCGAGGATTTCGAGAAGGTTATTTCCGAAATCAACGCCAAGATCGCCCGCGACCCGCTGGACAGATGAGCCATGAGCATCACGCCGCATGACGAGAGTTTCATGGCGGCGGCGATCCGGCTGTCGCGCCGGCATCTTGGCCGCACCGCCACCAACCCTTCCGTCGGCTGCCTGATCGTCAAGGATGGCGTCATCGTCGGCCAAGCGGTCACCGCTCGCGGCGGCCGTCCGCATGCCGAGCCGCAAGCGCTCGCCGAAGCCGGCGAACTTGCCCGCGGCGCCACCGTCTATGTCACGCTCGAACCCTGCTCGCATCACGGCAAGACGCCGCCCTGTGCCGAGGCGCTGATCGCCTCTGGCGTCGCCCGCGTCGTCATCAGCGTCACCGATCCCGATCCGCGGGTTTCCGGCCGCGGCATTTCCATGCTGCGCGACGCCGGTATCGAGGTGGATGCAGGTGTGCTGCAAGCCGAGGGCAGGCGTTCGCTGGCCGGTTATCTCACTCGCCAGACGAAGAACCGGCCCTATGTGACTCTCAAGCTTGCCGTTTCCGCCGATGGCATGATCGGCCGCAAGGGGGAGGGGCAGGTGGCGATCACCGGCCCGGAGGCCCGCGCCGAGGTGCAGGCGCTGCGCGCCGAAACCGATGCGATCCTGGTCGGCATCGGCACCGCGATATCGGACGATCCGCTGCTGACGGTGCGCACACCCGGCCTGGAGGCGCAGTCGCCTGTTCGTATCGTGCTCGATCCGTCTTTGGCGTTGCCGCTGACGAGCAAGCTGGTTGCGACGGCGCGAGACGTGCCGGTCATCGTGGTGGCGAGTGAGGACGTGTCGCCTTTAACGGCGGATGTGGAGGGGATACCCCCCTCTGTCCTGCCGGACATCTCCCCCACAAGTGGGGAGATTGGCAAGGAGCACGACCTGAGTTCCTCAGCTACACATGGCGATGGTTCGACTTCGAGAGACGATGTGGAGCGGGGAGCAAGCTCCCAGCCAATCTCCCCCCCTGTGGGGGAGATGCCCGGCAGGGCAGAGGGGGGTAACGCACCCTCTGACACTAACGAGGTCGAATCCCGCCGCGCCGCACTCGAAGCCGCCGGCGTCGAGATCGTCTATTGCAATCCCTATCATCCGGAAATCCTGCTGCCGGCGCTTGCGACACGCGGCATTTCTTCGCTTTTGGTCGAGGGCGGCGCCAAGACGGCGCGGCTTTTCCTGGAAGCCGGTCTCGTCGACCGCATCCAGCTTTACCAGGCGCCCGGCATCATCGGCGCGGACGGTATTGAATCGCCGCTTGATGCAACCGACATACCATCCGGTTTCGCCCATATGGGCACGCGTATATTTGGCGCAGATCGCCTGGATGAATATGAAAGAGAGAGTTGATGTTCACCGGAATTGTCACTGATATCGGCACGATCGAGTCCGTTTCATCGCTAAAGGAGGGCATCAAGCTCCGCGTTGCGACCTCCTACGACCCTGCTACCATCGATATGGGCGCCTCCATCTCCCATTCCGGCATCTGCCTCACCGTGACCGGCCTGCCGCAGGAAGGCAGCAACGGCCGCTGGTTTGAGGTCGAGGCCTGGGAGGAGGCGCTGCGGCTGACGACGATCGACACCTGGCGGGAAGGCAGCCGCATCAACCTCGAGCGGTCGCTGAAGATCGGCGACGAACTCGGCGGCCACATCGTTTCCGGCCATGTCGACGGCAAGGCGGAAATCCTTTCGGTGACATCGGAGGGCGACGCCACGCGTTACCGCCTGCGCGCACCCGAACATCTGGCGAAATTCGTCGCCCCCAAGGGATCGATCGCCCTCGACGGCACCTCGCTGACCGTCAACGCGGTCGACGGCACGGATTTCGACGTCCTGCTCATCCGCCACACGCTCGAAGTGACAACGTGGGGCGAGCGCCAGGCTGGCGATTTCGTCAATTTCGAAGTCGACACCATGGCGCGCTACGCCGCCCGGCTGGCGGAATTTCCGAGCGCCTGAATCGAAACCCTGTACCGGTGTCCTGCTGTCCGGTTCGAGCCGATGGCTGCCCCTCACCCTAACCCTCCCCCCGTAAAAACGGGGCGAGGGGACGTGCCTTACGAGAGGCTGGTGGGGACGGCGAGGGCGCGGCTTGGTCCCTTCGCCCCGCAAGCGGGGGTCCGAAGGACGGGTCGAGACGCGTGGCTCGACCCCGGTCGGTGCCGGCAGGCGGATGAGGGGCTGCCCCCGCGTCGATTTTCGGTGTCATGCGCGAGTTGAAAGGGACGGCGCGTCTGGCCGCCCAGATAGCTCACCAAACCGGGGAGAGCTTCGTCAGATATTGGCCGTAGGCACTCTTGCCGTGCTTCTCTGCCAGCTTGGCGAGGTCGTCCTGCGAGATGTAACCCATGCGCCAGGCGACTTCTTCGGGGCAGGCGATCTTGAAGCCCTGGCGTTTCTCCAGCGTGCTGACGAAACCGGCGGCATCGTGCAGGCTATCAGGTGTGCCGGTGTCGAGCCAGGCATAGCCCCGGCCCATCAATTCCACGAAAAGCTGGCCGCGCTCGAGATAGGCGCGATTGACGTCGGTGATTTCCAATTCGCCGCGCGGCGACTGCTTCAGGTTGGCGGCGATATCGACCACCTGCTGGTCGTAGAAATAGAGGCCGGTCACCGCCCAGTTCGATTTTGGCGCCTTCGGCTTCTCCTCGATCGACAGCGCATTCATCTTTTCGTCAAAGCCGACAACGCCATAGCGTTCCGGATCGGTGACGTGATAGGCGAAGACCGTCGCGCCTTCCCCACGACTCGTGCCGGATTTCATGATTTCCGGCAGTCCGTGCCCGTAGAAGATGTTGTCGCCGAGGACGAGTGCCGAGCTGTCACCGTGCACGAAGTCGGCGCCGATGATGAAGGCCTGGGCGAGGCCGTCCGGGCTCGGCTGTACGGCATAAGTCAGGGAAATTCCCCATTGCGAGCCGTCGCCGAGAAGGCGCTTGAAGGCTTCGAGGTCGTGGGGCGTCGTGATGATCAGCAGCTCCCTGATGCCGGCGAGCATGAGCGTCGTCAGCGGATAGTAGATCATCGGCTTGTCGTAGACCGGCATCAACTGTTTCGACACGGCCTGCGTGATCGGATGCAGACGCGTGCCCGTGCCGCCGGCAAGAATAATCCCCTTCATGCTTTCTCCTTAAAGACCTTTGTTCAAAAGGTCTTGCATGACAATCGTCATGGACTGCTTCCACTCGGGGAGCCGGATTCCATATGTTCTGGCGAGCTTGTCGCCGTTGAGACGCGAATTGGCGGGACGCTTGGCCGGTGTCGGATAGTCCGTCGTCGGGATGCGCTCGACGCCGACGTTTCTGCCGCCCGATTTAAGAAGCGCCGCGAATATCTCTTCGGCGAAGTCCGCCCAGCTTGCTTCGCCGCTGCCGGTCAGGTGAAAGGTGCCGCGGAGCGATGGGTCAGCGTCGGCGACGACCCGGGTTGCGATTGCAAGAACCGCGTCGGCGATGTCGAGTGCCGAGGTCGGGCATCCTGTCTGATCGGCGACGACGCGAAGAAGATCGCGCATCTCGGAAAGCCGCAGCATCGTTTTCAGGAAATTGGTGCCAAAGGGCGAATAGACCCAGGCGGTGCGCAAGATGACATGGTTCGGGTTCGCCGCCGCGACGGCCGTCTCGCCCGCGAGCTTCGAACGCCCGTAGACGGAGATCGGCCCGGTCGCATCCTCTTCGCAATAGGCAGAGGCCTTGTCGCCGCTGAAGACATAGTCGGTCGAAATGTGGATGACCGGGACCCCGATCCGCGCGGCAGCCTCGGCCACCGCGCCGGCGCCGACCGCGTTGACGGAAAAGGCAAGCTCGGCTTCGCTCTCGGCCTTATCGACCGCCGTATAGGCGGCGGCGGAGACGATCACATCCGGCCGCAGAGCCGAGAAGGCGGCTGCAATGCTTGCAGGATCTGCGAGGTCCATTTCCGGGCGGCCGACCGCGATGATTTCGACGCCCGTTTCGGCGCCGCGTCTGAGCAGCGACTGTACGACCTGGCCCTGTTTACCGGTGACGGCAATGCGCATCGCTTATCACCCCTTGAAAACGCCGAGGCGTTCGCCGGAGTAGACGTTTTCGCGCAGCGGCCTCCACCACCATTCGTTTTCCAAGTACCAGTGCACGGTCTTCTCGATGCCGGTTTCGAAGGTCTCTTGCGCCTTCCAGCCGAGTTCGCTTTCGAGTTTCGTGGCATCGATCGCATAGCGTGCGTCGTGTCCGGGGCGGTCCGTGACGTTGGTGATCAGACGCGCATGCGGTGCCTTGTCACTGTAGACGCCGTCGAGAATGGCGCAGATGCGATGAACGACATCGATGTTCCTGCGTTCATTGCGGCCGCCCACATTGTATTTTTCGCCGGGGCGCCCTCTGGATGCGATCGTGAAGAGTGCGCGGGCGTGGTCTTCGACATAGAGCCAGTCGCGGACGTTTGCGCCGTTGCCGTAAACCGGAAGAGGCTTGCCCTCCAGTGCGTTCAGGATCATCAGCGGAATGAGCTTTTCCGGGAAATGGAACGGGCCGTAATTGTTGGAGCAATTGGAGACGACGACGGGCAGGCCGTAGGTGCGGTGCCAGGCGATCGCCAGATGGTCGCTCGCGGCCTTGGAGGCGGAGTAGGGCGAGGACGGATCGTAAGGCGTCGTCTCCTCGAAGAGGCCCTCGTCGCCGAGCGAGCCGTAGACCTCGTCCGTCGAGACATGCAGGAAGCGGAAGGCACTCTTGCCGTGAGCGTCAAGCCCATCCCAATAGTGCCGTGCGGCATCCAGCAGACTGAATGTGCCGACGATGTTGGTCTGAATGAAATCAGCCGCGCCCGAGATCGAGCGATCGACATGGCTCTCGGCCGCGAGATGCATGACGATATCAGGGCGGAAGGACGCGAATGCTTCCTGCATTCTGGCGCGCTCGCAGATGTCGGCGCGCAGGAATTGATAGTTCGGCGCCGATTCGACGGATTTCAGCGATGCCAGATTGCCGGCATAGGTCAGCGTGTCGACATTCAGCACCTCGGCGCCGATCTCGCTGACGAGGTGGCGCACCAATGCCGATCCGATGAAGCCCGCTCCGCCCGTGACCAGTATGCGCATCGTCGATCAATCCTGGGGTTGCTGTGCTGAATAGGAAAAATGGTTTGGCAGATCGGCGAGCCGCGGCAGCGTCTTGTCCTTGTCGGACGATACCATGTCTGTCTCATCGAAGGGCCAGCGAATGCCGATCGCCGGATCGTTCCAGGCGATGCCCCGATCATGCTGCGGGCTGTAGGGTGCGGTTACCTTGTAGCTGATGACGCTGTTCGGCTTGATCGTTGCGAATCCGTGTGCGAAGCCGGGCGGGATCCAGAGCTGTTTGCCGGTGTCCGGTGAGAGCTCCTGAGAGAGCCATTTGCCGAAGCTCGGTGATCCCACGCGGATATCGACGACGACATCCATGATCCGGCCGGCAAGGCAGCGCACCAGCTTGCCCTGTGCAAAGGGCGGTATCTGGAAATGCAGCCCCCGGACGGTGCCGGCCTGCGCCGAAAGCGATTCATTGTCCTGGACGAACGTGACGTCGGCCACATTTTCCCGGAACCAGGCATCCTTGAATACCTCGGAGAAGTAGCCGCGGTGATCGCCGAAACGTGGCGGCGTGATTGCAACGATGCCCTCGATGGCGGCGGTCTCAATATGCATGACTTACCTTTTCTGCGGCCTTCATCAGGCGCCCGCCTTCATAACGCTCATCAGCATCTCCGCCTGCGAGCGGCTCTGGATGGCGGCAAGGCCTTTTGCGGCAATGGTATCGCGCTCGTCGGCATCTGCGATCAGCTTGTAGCAGCGCTCGATCATGTCGTCATAGGGCTCGATTGCCAAGCCGCCGATGAAGGGCTGGAGGTCCGGATCGCGGATGTCGCCTTCCGTCAGCACGCAAACGCGATTGGCGAGCAGGTAGGAAATGCGCACGATCTCGAAGACGCCGCTCGCATAATGATGGATGTTGATGACGATCTTGGCGCGGGCAATCGCCGCATCGCGTTCCGCACCATAGATGTTGAAGAGATGCGCGACCTTGAGCCCGCCCTCTTCGAGCGTCTTCAGGATGTGATGGCGGCGTTCGTTCATCGAGCCGTAGAAGAGCACGTCGATATCCTTGACGACGGCATGCTGGATCTGGCTCAGGCAACTGTTGTAACCGATTTCGAGCACGCCGGCGTGATCGATACCCTTGGCGGCAAGGTTTTCGCGGTTGCGCGGGCTGTAGTCGAGCACCGGCATTGCCCTCAGGATCGACATATAGCGCGAATTGATCCAGATGCTTTCTTCGGACACCTGCTCGAGATTGATGATGACACTGTCCTTCGGCAGATGATCGACGATTTCGGCCGGAAGGAGGTTGCCGCCATAAATGATCGGCGCACGGTCCGCGAACTCGTTCATGTCTCTGACGATCGGCGCAGAACCGCCCAGCTCATGGAAGGCACCCTGCAGACCGAGCGCAACCTCGTCGAAGGCGTGGCTGTGGTTGTAATTGGCAGGCGTCACGATCCAGATGCAATGGCGATCCTTGTGGGCCTGCCATCCGCCGGCAAAGGGCTGCAATGCGTTGCGAAGCGGCTGCTCGATCTTCTGGGCGGCGGGGATCTCGGTACGCACAGCCTGCTGCGGCGCCGGGGAGGCGCCGGAAGCCTGCGGAGCATAGGCACGCATCAGTTCGCGACCACCCGTGAACTGGCCGCGCGGCATCCAGACCGGCGGATCATCGGCGAACCAGATAAGGTGCGGCTGCTTGATCAGTGGTTGGCGGCCCTCCTGCCAAGAGGCCAAGTGGGCCTCGTCGGGGCTCTGAAGAAAAGCTTCCTTGGCGGTAAAGAGACCATGCAGCATCCGGCCGAGGCGGCCACCGAACTTCCACTCGAAATCGGCAGGCGCCGGCACGAAGGCGGCGATCTTCAATCCTGTTGTAGCAGCCTGCTGGACATAGAGCCCGAGCAGACGCTCGATCACGAAGGGGCGCATCGTCGCGTTGGCGTCGCGTGAATACTGCGCCGAACCGGCATAGGCAATGCCCGCCGGCGTGCCGCGGCGCCATTCATTTTCCAGCGATTCCAGAATGACTTCGCAAAAGGCGAAATATCCGGACCAGAACTTCCTGTTGCCGCAGAAATAGTTGCAGAACATGAAGGCGGTTTTGTCTTGCGGCGGCGCGATCGGATAGCCGAGTTGCTGGATATGGAGGAAGATCGGCTCCATGCCTGGACGGCCGCCAAGCAGGGAATGCTCCCAGACGTTGCTGTAGATCGCGGCGTGGCCGATCAGCGGATTGTAGAGATAGGCGTCCGCACCTTCCGCCCTGGCCTTTTCCGCCTCGGTAACGAAGGATGGGAAGCTCGTCACCGACTTCACCTCGAATTTGCTGGACAGCAGTCCCCAGAACACGTCCTCGCCGAGGCCGATCGCCTCGTGATGCGCATGCAGGATGCGGAAGAGCTCGTATTCGCGGGTCGCAGCCTGCGTGTTGAATGAGATGTCGAGCGGTACGGCAGCCGCGTCGAGCTGGCTGCGCTGCGAAGGGCCGAGATAAGGCTGGTAGATAATGACGGACCCCGTGCCGGCAGCTTTTTCCGTGAGAAGCGCCAGATCAGGAAGACCGGCCGGCAGAGCGGGAATAGGCTGATTGATCGTCAAGGCATCGTCCTTCGTGCATGGCCGCCGTCTTCGCGATTCACGAAACGGCTTCGGGCTGGTTTGGGTATCGACTATTGGATGTGAAGCTTGCGCCACACTGTTCGCAGGACTTTCGCTGGTCAGCCTGGAGGGATTGCAGGAGCTCGACCTATCCGGGGTCAGTTTTCTCTAGCCAGCTTTGCTCGCTCAGCCGCTTCTGCTGCCAGTATCGCAAAGACTTGCGATACTACGTTTGGGATTGCCTCGGTTTATACGCCGGTTCTATAGACACCATCATTCGATACGGTAGCCATATCTCCGAACAAGAACCCAGGCAGGTTGTTGCCATAGAGCTCGGCCAACCGCTTGATTAGAAGATAGCTTCCCAGACGCTCCTGGCAAAATGAGATCGCACGTTTCTGCACGGGATCTTCGGCTTGAAACGGTTGATATCGTTTCGCAAATTCAAGAGACGGCGCCACAAGGCGCACAAAAGTATCCAGCCACCAGTCCGTCGGATATGTGCCGAGCTCAATACCTCCAGGAACGAGAGTGCCGGAATTAAAAAAATGCAAAGCTTCGGCTTGCGTTAAAGTATTTGCTTCGACTGAAAACGCCGTATATCTGAAAAAGTCAACAATATTGTGGCAGCCTGCATAGTGATACGATATGTTATGTAGATTCAATGGACGAGGCAGAAAGAAACCTTCTGAAAAAATCGCCGGATTCTCTGGTCTTGTGATTTCTACTTCTTCTGAAGTTGCTATATTCATGCCGGGATATTCGGGATTCGGCGTTCCGATTTTTAGTCTTGTTAAAAATTTACGATACTGCCAGATGGTAATGTTGCGAGGTTTTACAGTTTCTTCCGAGACGACTTTTGCGATGACTAGCGTTCCCAGCGATCCTGACAATTTCGCGTGAATCTCCTCCGGCTCGCTGAAAAAATCATAACCGGCGATAACATCCATCCCCCTGTTGTCCAAAGGCGGTTTGGAATTGAGCCATATGATTTTCGAGCCCTCCGGAGGAGGGTAGCTCGGCAAATCCTTATGGCAAACAATGAAAATGGTCATATCTGTAATCAGCCTCTTGTGGATGGGGAGTTTCTGCCGGCTGCAATTACCACGCTGCTCGCCCGTCATTGCCTCCTGTCAGCGTGAGGGGTGCGAAGGTATCTGCCTTGGGGATGTTTCTATAGCGCGTTCCTTGCGCGTAGCAGGTGCGAAGCCGGATCTATCCGGGAATGAAGTCGGGTGCCGCAAGCCGAAGCGCGTCGACATTCTTTTGCTTGAGCCTGCTGTCGCCATCGGCGATATCGGCACGTGTCAAAAAGACCGCAATAGCGGTCGGTCTCCACCCATATCGACGGGCGCTGGGCAACCCGCTCGACGAAATTCCCTAACGCGAAAACTGAATGACTTCGCCATTATACTGTGCGCGCGCCGTCTCGCGGAAGCCGAGCTTGGCTGCGACCCTGAGCGACGCCACGTTCTCGGGGCTGATGATGCAGCTCATTGCCTTTCCCGGAAAACGCGCTGCCGCCCAGCCGATCAGGGCTGTCAGCGCCTCGGTGGCATAACCGCGGCCCTGGGCCGCCGGCATCAGCGCCCAGCCGACCTCCATCGTTCCTTCGATTGACGGCTCCATTTCGCGGCGGGCTTCGAGAAATCCGGCTTCGCCGATGAACCGGCCGCTTGCCTTTTCCTCGATCGCAAGAAAGCCGAAGCCCATATAATGCCACATGCCGGCAATGCGCAGCATGCGGCTCCAGCTTTGCTCGCGCGTTGAAGGCGCGCCGGTGATGAAGCGAACGACATCCTCGTCCGCCCACAACGCCGCATGCGCTTCGAAATCGTCGAAGTGGTGAGGGCGAAGCGTCAACCGCTGCGTTTCGAGCGTGGGGATGTCGGTCACATCAGGCCTCCGGGAGCTGCGCCGTCACGCGCCGGGCTCGCCGTCCCAATAGTCGAGGTCGCTTTCCGCGCGTCCCATATGCCGGAATCGCCCGGGCCTTGCGCCATCTCTGTTGGTCTTGGCGAGAAACTTTCCGGAATCGGGATATTCGACGATCTCGGTCTTCGCCATCGTCGAGATGCCGAGATAGACGAGGGGCGCCGTGCCGGTGTTGATGATCTGGTGCGCCGTTTCAGGCCCGCCGGCCGGCGCGCCGAGCACGTCGCCGGCTTTGATCGCATGGCGCTCGTCGCCGAAGCGGTATTCGCCGGTGCCCGCGATCACGTAGAAAAGCTCGTCTTCGACATGGTGATTGTGGAAGGGGCAGCTCGATTTGCCCGACGGCACTTCATTATAGCTGATGCCGAGACCGGCCAGACCAAGACGTGCGCCGAACGAGGCGTCAGCCCCTTCGTAGAACTCGCCCTGTTTCCAGTGATCGAGCGCGAGATCGGCGATATTGAGCACCGCTTTCGGTTCTGTCGCCATGATGTCCTCCTGTTGCAGGAAGAGAAGCTATCATATTGGCGGAAAATTCAATGCCCGTCTGCGCTGATCCGGGAAATCCCCGGCATGGGCGGAGAGGAGACCGCCGCCCATGCTTTGAGCGCCGCGCTTCGGGCGGAACGCGCCGGGACGCTCTATCGTTGGCGATGCGCTGGAACCTCAGCGGACGTAGAACGTCAGGCTTCCGTCAGCCGCCTGTTCGGCATTGACGATGTTGCGGACGTCGACGCCTTCATGGTTGAGCCGACGGGCAAGCGACCGGTTGGCGTCGATCGAAGCCTGGATGCCGCGGATGGCCTGGCCGGAGCGTTCCGGCGCCGAGCGCGGGCCTGTCGTCTCGTCATCGAGATTGCGCCAATTATGGACCTGCTCGACGTTGAAGTCATTGCCCTGGAAGGTCCTGAGCGTCTGCTCGATGCCGTGGGCGGTGTTCATCCCAAGACTTTCGGCCCGGCTGGCGCCGGCAAATGCAAGCGAGGAGAGGGCGGCGGCGAGGGTGATTGTGACAACGCGGTTCATGATTGTATCCTTTCATCTGCTTTGACGGTCGGCTGTCTTTGCAGGGGATCGTCTCGTCACGACATGGAATTGGCGTTGCCCTCTTCGCGATTCAATGGACTAAGCCACTGAAAATCCATTAAAAATTCTTCATGAAAATTGCCTTCGAATTGCCGTTTTCCAGGCGTCCGGGGAACCTGGTTTGAAAGGCCTGCTCAGCTGTGCAGCTATCCCTTTGCCGATATTTCGTCTTTGGCGTTGCGGCATCGGGCGAAAGTGCTTGCCATTCTGATGAAGGCATGTTTTGACCGCGGCCTGCCGAGTGGAAAACGCCCCATAAACCGAAGGTGAACCATGCCGAGAGAGACCGCTCCCCATATTTTGATCGTTGAGGCCCGCTTCTACGACGACATGGCCGATGCCCTGCTCGAAGGCGCGACCTTCGCATTGCAAGAGGCCGGCGCCACCTTTGAGGTCGTCACCGTTCCCGGCGCGCTGGAAATTCCGGCAGCGATTGCCATGTCGCTCGATGGAGACGACAATGGCGGCACGCATTATGACGGCTATGTCGCCCTCGGCATGGTCATCCGCGGCGAGACCTATCACTTCGATATCGTGTCGAACGAATCCTCGCGCGCTTTGATGGATCTCGCGGTCAGCGAGTCCCTTGCCATCGGCAACGGCATACTGACCGTGGAAAATGACGAACAGGCCTGGGCGCGCGCGCGCCGCTCGGACAAGGACAAGGGCGGATTTGCCGCTCGCGCAGCTCTGACGATGATCGAGCTGAAGCAGAAACTGGGTGCATGAAGAATGAGTGACGACAAGACGGAACGGCCGGTCAAGACTGCGAACCAGCGGGGCGCTGCCCGTCTTGCTGCCGTTCAGGCGCTTTATCAGATGGATGTCGGCGGCACGGGCGTTCTGGAAATCGTCGCTGAATACGAGGCGCATCGCCTCGGCCAGGAAATCGACGGCGCGACCTACCTGAAGGCCGATGCCGGCTGGTTCCGCTCCATCGTCTCCGGCGTGGTGCGTGATCAGGTCCGCCTCGATCCGCTGATCGCTGCAGCGCTGCAGGATGATTGGGCTCTGTCGCGGCTTGACAGCACCGTGCGCGCCATCCTGCGCGCCGGCGTCTTCGAACTCCTTGACCGCAAGGACGTTCCGGTGGCGGTCATCGTCACCGAATATGTCGAGATCGCACAGGCGTTTTTCGAGGACGACGAGCCGAAGCTCGTCAACGCCGTGCTCGACCGCATCGCCAAGCAGGTCCGCGGCGAGGCGAAGAAATAGGTTCTTAGCCGCCAAACGATCTCCCTTCGTCTTTCTTCTCAGCGTAACGGTTTTCGCCCGTTGCGGTCTTGACGCCACGTGATCGACCACGCAATCTCCGCACCGCTTAGCTGTGGCATTTCTGTGGAGAGGAAGGCGAGTCGGCGGCGTATCTGCCGGAGGAGGAGTGAACTCCGGCCTATGGGAGGAAAGAGCGAAATGACCATTCTTTTATGCGTAATTGCATGCGGTCTGCTCTCGGTGGTCTATGCCGCCTGGGCAACCCGGTCGGTGCTTGCCGCCGATCAGGGAAACAGCCGGATGCAGGAGATCGCGGGCTATATCCGCGAAGGCGCTCAGGCCTATCTGACGCGCCAGTATCGCACCATTGCCCTCGTCGGCGTCGTTGTCTTCATCGCAGCCTGGCTGCTTCTTTCCGCCACGGCCGCCATCGGCTTCCTGATTGGCGCCGTGCTGTCAGGCGCTGCCGGTTTCATCGGCATGCACGTCTCCGTCCGCGCCAACGTGCGCACCGCGCAGGCCGCGTCCGCCAGCCTCTCCGCCGGCCTCGACATCGCCTTCAAGTCGGGTGCGATCACCGGCATGCTGGTGGCGGGCCTCGCGCTGCTCGGCGTCTCCATCTACTACACCATTCTGACCGTCGGTCTCGGCCATGAGAGCGGCTCGCGCGACGTCATCGATTCGCTGGTGGCGCTCGGCTTCGGCGCTTCGCTGATCTCGATCTTCGCCCGTCTCGGCGGCGGCATCTTCACCAAGGGCGCCGATGTCGGCGGCGACCTCGTCGGCAAGGTGGAAGCCGGCATTCCCGAGGACGATCCGCGCAACCCGGCGACGATTGCCGATAACGTCGGCGACAATGTCGGCGACTGCGCCGGCATGGCCGCCGACCTTTTCGAGACCTATGCGGTCTCCGTCGTTGCCACCATGGTTCTCGCCGCGATCTTCTTTGCCGGCGCGCCGATCCTCGAGTCCGCGATGATCTATCCGCTGGCGATCTGCGGCGCCTGCATCATCACCTCGATCATCGGCACCTTCTTCGTCAAGCTCGGTTCGAACGGCTCGATCATGGGCGCCCTCTACAAGGGCCTCATCGTCACCGGCCTCTTGTCGATCATCGGTCTCGGCGCCGCCACCTCGCTGACGGTCGGCTGGGGCTCGCTCGGCACCGTTGCCGGCGCCGACGTGACGGGCACGAACCTCTTCGTCTGCGGCCTTGTCGGCCTCGTCGTCACCGCGCTGATCGTCGTCATCACCGAATATTATACCGGCACCGGCAAGCGTCCGGTCGTTTCGATCGCCCAGTCGTCGGTGACCGGTCACGGCACCAACGTCATCCAGGGTCTGGCGGTCTCGCTGGAATCGACCGCCCTGCCGGCCATCGTCATCGTCGGCGGCATTCTTGCCACCTATCAGCTCGGCGGCCTTTTCGGCACCGGCATTGCGGTCACCGCCATGCTCGGTCTTGCCGGCATGATCGTTGCGCTCGATGCCTTTGGCCCGGTCACCGACAATGCCGGCGGCATCGCCGAAATGTCGCATCTGCCGCCGGAAGTGCGCAAGTCGACCGATGCGCTCGACGCCGTCGGCAACACCACGAAGGCGGTGACCAAGGGTTACGCGATCGGTTCGGCCGGCCTCGGTGCGCTGGTGCTTTTTGCCGCCTATGCCAACGATCTCAGATATTTCGCCGCCCATGGCGACCAATATCCCTACTTCGCCAATATCGGCGAAATCTCCTTCGAATTGTCGAACCCCTATGTCGTCGCCGGCCTGCTGTTCGGCGGCCTGATTCCCTATCTCTTCGGCGGCATCGCCATGACAGCCGTCGGCCGCGCCGCCGGCTCGATCGTCGAGGAGGTGCGCCGCCAGTTCAAGATGAAGCCGGGCATCATGCAGGGCACGGAAAAGCCGGATTACGGTAAGGCCGTCGACCTTCTGACCAAGGCGGCCATCCGTGAAATGATCGTGCCGTCGCTGCTGCCGGTGCTGGCGCCCATCGTCGTCTATTTCGGCGTGCTTCTGATCTCCGGCTCCAAGGCCTCCGCCTTTGCCGCCCTCGGCGCATCGCTGCTCGGCGTCATCATCAACGGCCTCTTCGTCGCTATCTCGATGACCTCGGGCGGCGGCGCCTGGGACAATGCCAAGAAGAGCTTCGAGGACGGTTTCGTCGACAAGGACGGCGTGCGTCACATGAAGGGTTCGGATGCGCACAAGGCCTCCGTTACCGGCGATACCGTCGGCGATCCCTACAAGGACACAGCCGGCCCTGCCGTCAACCCGGCGATCAAGATCACCAATATCGTGGCACTTCTGCTGCTCGCCGTTCTCGCCGGTTGATGGCTGCAACAGCGGCTGGCAGCCCCTCACCCTAACCCTCTCCCGGTAAAAACGGGGAGAGGGGACGTGCCATGCGAGACGTTGGTAAGGGACGGAAAGAGTGCGACTATCGCCCTTCGCCCCGTTTACGGGGAGAAGGTGGCGGCAGCCGGACGAGGGGCGGGCGTCCAATCTCCTGGGCTGAAGATGACGCCGGGTAAAAACACGAGGTTTGTCAACAAAAAACCCGCCGGAGCGATCCGGCGGGTTTTGTCGTTGAAGCTTGTCCGATCAGCGCAGGCTGCTCGGATTCTGCGGCGTGCCGCCGGCGCCGCCGCCGAACAGGCTGCGGGCCGCGTTCGCAGCGCTGCCGCCGGAAAGCATCTGCTGCAGGAAGGTGAGTTCCTTGCCGCCGGTCGGCGTGACGCGTCCGATCGTGTCGAACACCTTGCCGTCCTGCAGCGTATAATTGGCGCGGCGGCTGACGACGCCGTCCTTGTCGAAATAGATCGCCAGAACGCTCTGATCGACGACCTTCAGCTTCTGGAAGGCGACCGAACGCGTGCGCCGCTGCGAGATGTAATAGAAGACTTCGCCGTCGAAGGTCGCCGTCGTCGACGGGGTGCCGAGCGAAAGCAGCGCCTGCTCGCGGCTCGAGCCTTCCGGAACGAGATTGAGCGACTGCTGGTCGGCGACGTAGCCGCCATTGAGCACGGTGCCGGTCTGGCAGCCCGAAAGAGCCGTGGTTGAGGCGATTATGAAGGCAATGGCCGCGCTGCTGAAGAACTTCATGTCAGACTTGAAATACCGTTTCTTCAACGACATCTACTCCCTTGAGTGTCGATAGCAGCCGTTTGGGCCTTGCACGCTTCCTCCTGCAAAACCATTGTGGCCATTCCGGGTCGAATGTCCCGAATTTGTTTCCCAACGCCTCGAAGGCGTCGTCCCGAAACTGGCTACGATCGGCATTGCAATTCGCGCCTGCTTCGGTAAACCAGCTTTCGAAATCATGCAACAAGGCCAGACGCCAGCCGGCGTGAAGATTGAGGCATTTCCGGAAAAAACAATGATCTTCGGTCTCTTCCGCAAGAAAAACAACAATCAGGCGATCGTCGACAGGCAATATGCGGCGCTGACGGCCGCCGCGCGCATGCCGGAACTTTATGAGCGGCTCAATGTGCCGGACACGGTCATGGGCCGTTTCGAAATGCTCTCGATCGTGATGATTCTGTATTTTCGCCGCACGCGTGCCTCTGCTGTCAGCGGCCAGGAGATCGCCCAGGAGATCGTCGACGCCTTTTTCCAGGACATCGACTATTCGATCCGCGAACTCGGCATTGGTGACAACAGCGTGCCGAAACGCATGAAGAAGCTCGCCGGCATGTTCTACGGCCGGCTCGAAGCCTATTCGAAGGCGATGGATGCGGGCGATCGCGAAGCGCTTGCGCTCGCCCTCCAGCGCAATATCTACCCCGAAAGCCCGGCGCCGGCCGATATGTCCGGCCTTGCCGGCTGGATGGTGGCGGCAGAAGCCCATCTGTCCGCCGTTCCGGAAGAGATGATTGCCGGCGGCTCGGCAACGCTGCCGCCGGTCGCCTGAAGGAGGAAATAATGAAGAACGATCGGGACGATGTTCCCTTCTCCTATCACGTCAAGGTCGGCCATATCTCCGCCAACCCCGTCGAGGTCCATATCGAGGCCGACGCCAGCGAATTGAAGGCGCTCGCCGAGGCCTGGAACGTCGTCTCCGTCGAGGCTCTGAGCGCCGATCTGCAGATTGGCCGCTGGAAGCGCGACGGCGTGCGCGTCAAGGGCCGCGTGCAGGCGAAGATCGTCCAGTCCTGCGTCGTGACGCTCGAACCGGTCGAAGCCACCATCGACGAAAACTTCGAGCAGATTTTCGTGCCTGAAGGTTCCAAGCTTGCCCGCCAGCCCGGCAATGACGCCGGTGAAATGCTGCTCGATCCAGACGGTCCTGATCTGCCCGAGACCTTTGTCGGCGATACGATCGATGCCGGCGAGGTGGTCGCGGAATTCGCCGCTCTTGCGATCGACCCCTATCCGCGCAAAGAGGGCGTCGAGTTCGAAGGTCATATCGAAGATAGCGGCGAGAACGATAAAAAGCCCTCCGCTTTCGCGGTTCTCAAGGACTGGAAAAAGGACTGAAGCCTCGCTGGCATTTGACATAATTCAGTTGTATGCGACGCCAAAACCAGTATTTTGGCCGAAATTTCGCCCCTCGGCGGAAAGAAGGATCAGGGACGCGTGATCAGAATATCTCTCGACCTCATGGGTGGCGACTTTGGTCCCCAGGTTGTCATCCCCGGCGCTGCCAAGGCGCTGGATCGGCATCCGGATATTTCTTTCGTTTTTTACGGTCTTAAGGAACAGTGCGATCCTGTTCTCGCCAAATTTCCGAAACTTAAGGAAAAATCGGTCTTTCACGATTGCGAGCTTGCGGTCAGCATGGAAGAGAAGCCGAGCCAGGCGCTGCGCCGTGGCCGCTATGTCTCCACCATGTGGCGTTCGATCGAAGCGGTGAAAACGGGCGATGCCGATGTCGCGGTCTCGGCCGGCAATACCGGGGCGCTGATGGCGATGGCGAAGTTCTGTCTTCGCACCATGGCCAATATCGAGCGCCCGGCGATCGCGGCGATCTGGCCGACGCTGAAGGGTGAGAGCATCGTGCTCGATGTCGGCGCGACGATCGGCGCCGATGCGCAGCAGCTGATGGATTTCGCTCTGATGGGCGGCGCCATGGCGCGCGCGCTTTTCGAGATCGAACGCCCGACGATCGGCCTTCTGAACGTCGGCGTCGAAGAGGTGAAAGGCCAGGAAGAGGTCAAGGAGGCCGGTAGGCTGTTGCGCGAGGCGAATATCGATTCGCTCGAATATTCCGGCTTCGTCGAGGGCAACGATCTCGGCAAGGGCACCGTCGACGTCGTCGTCACCGAAGGCTTCTCCGGCAATATTGCGCTCAAGACCGCCGAAGGCACGGCCAAGCAGATCGCCGAATATCTGCGTGCGGCCATGTCGCGCACGCTGCTCGCCCGCATCGGCTACCTCTTCGCCAAAGGCGCCTTCGACATGCTTCGCGAGAAACTCGATCCGAGCAAGGTCAACGGCGGCGTGTTTCTCGGCCTGAACGGCATCGTCATCAAGAGCCATGGCGGCGCCAATGCCGAAGGCATCGCCGCCGCGATCGAGGTCGGCTACGACATGGCCAAGAACGGCCTCAATCAGAAAATAGAAAACGATCTTAAGAAATATCATGCCAAGCGCCTGCCCCCGATGGGCCCGGAAGCGGCATGAGCGATGGGGTTCAATCGAATATGATCCGTTCAGTGGTTCGCGGATTC
Source organism: Rhizobium sp. M1 (assembly GCF_002531805.1). Taxonomy (NCBI): domain Bacteria; kingdom Pseudomonadati; phylum Pseudomonadota; class Alphaproteobacteria; order Hyphomicrobiales; family Rhizobiaceae; genus Rhizobium; species Rhizobium sp. M1. The sequence goes on from NZ_NWSW01000007.1 coordinate 197,225, forward strand.
GGAGCCGCACTTCCGAAGCGCGTGATGACCAATCAAGATATGGAAGCCATCGTCGATACGTCGGACGAATGGATCGTCCAGCGCACCGGCATCCGCCAGCGTTACGTGGCCGGCGACGACGAGACGACGGCCTCGCTCGGCGAGGCGGCCGCGCGGGCGGCGCTCGAAAATGGCGGGCTGACGCCCGACGACATCGATCTCATCATCTGCGCCACCTCGACGCCCGACAACACGTTTCCGGCGACCTCGGTCAACATCCAGAACCGTCTCGGCATGTGCCACGGCTTCGCCTTTGACGTTCAGGCCGTCTGCACCGGTTTCGTCTATGCGGTGACGACTGCGGACGCCTATATCCGCGGCGGCCTTGCAAAACGCGTTCTGGTGATCGGCGCCGAGACTTTTTCGCGCATTCTCGACTGGAACGACCGCACGACCTGTGTGCTCTTCGGCGACGGCGCCGGCGCGATCGTGCTGGAGGCGGCCGAAGGCGAGGGGACGTCTGAAGACCGCGGCGTGCTGACCGCGCATCTGCGTTCCGACGGTTCGCACAAGGACAAGCTTTATGTCGACGGCGGACCGTCGACGACCGGCAGCGTCGGCAAGCTGCGCATGGAAGGCCGCGAGGTTTTCAAATACGCCGTCGGCATGATCACCGATGTCATCCAGGCTGCGTTCGATTCGACCGGCACCACCGCCGAAGATCTTGACTGGCTGGTGCCGCACCAGGCCAATCGACGCATCATCGACGGTTCGGCGAAGAAGCTGAACATCGATGCGGAAAAGGTCGTCGTCACGGTCGATCTGCACGGCAATACCTCGGCCGCCTCGATCCCGCTCGCGCTTGCGACCGCTGCCGGCGACGGCCGCATCAAGAAGGGTGACCTGGTGATGCTCGAAGCGATGGGCGGCGGCTTCACCTGGGGCGCCGTTCTGTTGCGCTGGTAAGCGCAAATCCTAAAAAACTGGCGGCGAACAAGAGCTTGACCGTGAGGCGCAAGACAAATACTCTTCGATCGCTTTCACAAAATAATTTGTAATGGGCGGGGAAACCATGACCGGAAAAACAGTGACGCGAGCAGACCTGGCGGAATCCGTTTTCCGAAAGGTTGGGCTTTCCCGGACAGAATCCGCCGAACTTGTCGAAACCGTCATCGACGAAATCTGCAACGCCATCGTGCGTGGTGAAACCGTCAAGCTTTCTTCCTTCGCCACCTTTCAGGTTCGCGACAAGAACGAGCGGATCGGCCGCAACCCGAAGACCGGCGAGGAGGTTCCGATCTCTCCCCGCCGGGTCATGACCTTCAAGGCATCGAACGTGCTGAAGACGCGCATCCTCAAGGCGCATGTCGCTCGCAAGGTCAAGCTGAAGCCGCAGAATCCGGCTCTCTGATATCGGTCTTCCGCCTGCTCGGAACGGCTTTTTTCTCCCGCATCATCCATCGCCTGTGCGCAACGTCGACACATGACTTGAATTGTCGGCGCCAAACCTTTGAAATATGGTGAGTCGCCGTTGGATCGAGCCTGCGAGGTTGCGTAGCAGTATGACGTTGGACAAGAGCCCCGATGCCTTTCGCACCATCAGCGAAGTCGCAGACGATCTTGATCTGCCGCAGCATGTGCTGCGCTTCTGGGAAACGCGGTTTCCTCAGATAAAGCCGATGAAACGCGGCGGCGGCCGTCGCTACTACCGGCCGGAGGATGTCGACCTTCTCAAGGGCATTCGGCATTTGCTCTATGATCACGGCTATACGATCAAGGGCGTGCAGAAGCTTCTGAAGACCAACGGCAACAAGTTCGTCATATCGGTCGGCCATGGCGATCTCGCCAGCGTCGAGGCGCTTGCCTCGGGCGTGCAGGAGACGGGATCGGGCGAGCCGCGCGTCGGCATGGCCGAGGAGGACCAGATTGTCGGCCGCGCCAAGCCGCCCATCACCCGCCGGTTCTTCAACTTCGTGGCCGGAGACGACGATCAGCCGGAAGTCTCGATCGGCAAGTCGAGCATCGGCAAGGAAGACAGGGCGCTGCTGCAGGAGGCGCTCTACGACCTCCTCGAATGCAAGCGTCTGCTTGATCAGGTGCGTTGAGGAAACACGCCTCAGGCTTCAGCAAGCAGCTTCATCGCCTGTTCGAGCTCGCTGAGCTGGAAAGGTTTGCGCAGCACCGGCAGCGTGCTTGGGGTGCTGCCTTCCGGTGCACTGCCATAGCCCGTCGCATAGAGATAGGGTTTGCCGCGCTCGTCGAGCAGCTTTGCGACCGGCAGCGAACTCCGGCCGGCAAGTGAGACGTCGAGGATGGCGGCGTCGAACTCCGTGTCCTTGGCAGCCGCGAGCGCCCGTTCCAGGTCGGGCGCAGTCGCGCAAACCCGATAGCCGAGATCGCTCAGCATGTCCTCGAGCAGCATGGCGATCAGCGCATCGTCCTCGACGATGAATATGTCTTTCATGATCCCGTCCACCCATTCCCCTTGCTGGGCACGAAGTTTATGTGACCGCTTGTGCAGCTCGTCAAGATGCTGCACGCAGCGGTGGTAAAACCTGTTGCGCAAAAGCCGCGCCGCGGTTTTACGGAACGATATGTGTAACCATAAAAGCCTAAGGCGCGGCAAGCGAATCCGAAAGATCGCGCCGCGCTTTCGAAACAGCATATTGCCCGGCGAAATTCGTTGTGCAAAAGCTGAGATGCCGTTTCAGCGACGGCTACTGCAAAATTCGCGAAATGGGAATCGCTTTACGGAAAAAATTATGCAGTAATTCAAAGCGTTGCAGCGTCCTTTGCGCGCGTCTGAAAGGACGCGCGGCGCTGTGAGAAGGGGTATGGAATGGATTTGCTGAGTGCCACGGATTGGCTGCGTCACAGGCCGGGCTATACCTATCCGCTGGCGGTTGCCTTCGTTGGTCTGACGTTTCTTCTGCGACTCGCTGCCAGCGATTATCTCTCCGGTTTTCCCTTCCTGAGTTTCCTCCCGGCGATCTTGCTCGCCAGTTTCATCGGCGGCGCAGGACCGGGCCTTCTCGCGGCCATGGTTGCGGCCTTCGTCGTTCAGCAGTTTTTCGTCGAGCCGCATGACGCATTCTGGCCGGTCAGCGCCGGCCAATGGGTTGGCCTTTCGACCTATCTGGTCAATGCCGCGATCATCATCGGACTGATGGAGATGATCATCATCGCCCATGGCAGGCAGAGCCGCCTCCGCTCCGAGCTCAACGGCTTCAACGCGCGCCTGGAGGAGACGGTGGGCGAGCGCACTGCCGCACTCAGACACGAGATGGAAGAGAATGCCGCCGCCCAGGCGCAGGTCCGCCAGCTGCAGAAGATGGAGACGATCGGCCAGCTCACAGGCGGCGTCGCCCATGATTTCAACAACATGCTGGCAATCATAATCGGCAATCTCGATCTTGCCCAGCGGCGCATGACCGGACATGAGGATCCGCGCCTGCTGAACTCCCTTCAGAATGCCAGAGACGGGGCCCAGCGGGCGGCGGTGCTGACCGCGCGTCTTCTCGCCTTCTCGCGCCAGCAGCCGCTCGCCCCGGAGGTGATCGACGTCAACAAGCTGGTCGGCGGCATGTCGGAGTTACTGCGACGCACGCTCGGCGAACATATCCGGATCGAGACCGTGCTCGCCGGCGGCCTCTGGCCGAGCTTTGCCGATTTGAGCCAACTCGAAAACGCCATGTTGAACCTGGCCGTCAATGCGCGCGACGCTATGCCCGGCGGCGGTCATCTGACGATTGAGACTGCCAATACCGAACTGGATGAGCGATATTCACGGATGCATTCGGAGGTCGAAGCGGGCCAGTATGTGATGATCAGCATCACCGACACCGGCACCGGCATGTCGCCAGACGTGATCGACCGCGCCTTCGATCCGTTTTACACCACCAAAGGACCCGGCAAGGGCACGGGCCTCGGCCTCAGCCAGGTCTACGGCTACATCAAGCAGAGCGGCGGCCATATCAAGATCTATTCGGAGATCGACCGCGGAACGACGGTAAAGATCTATCTGCCACGCCATGTCGGCAAGGCGGATGCGCGCCTCGCTGCCGCCGGCGCCCAGCCGCTTCCCCAGGGCAGCGTCAACGATACGATCCTGGTGGTGGAGGACGATGAACACGTCCGCACCATGACCGCCGAAAGCCTGCATGAACTCGGTTACACCGTATTGCAGGCGGGAAGCGGCGTGGAGGCGCTTCTCCTTCTCGAGCAGAATTCCGATATCGACCTGATCTTCACCGATATTGTGATGCCGCAGATGAGCGGGCGTCAGCTTGCCGACGCCGTTCAGGAAAAATGGCCAAGAATCCGGATCCTTTACACCACGGGTTACACGCGCAATGCCATCGTCCACAATGGCGTGCTGGATCACGGCGTTTCGCTGCTCGCCAAGCCTTTCAGCCTGGAGCAGCTCGCCCATAAGATCCGCGAGCTTTTGAATATGCCGGTGAGGATGGGAGGCGAGGAGGCGTGAAGTCGCGCGCGACGCGCGTCTCCAGCCTCCCGATCACCTTATTCAAGAACCTGAATCACGCGGTGCGTCTTCGGCTCGACGATGACGCGACGTTCGTTGATGACCGTGTAGCCATAGCCGTCGACATTGGGCACGGTATGGATTTCGACGGTGTCCGGCAGCGTCGCGCCAACCGTGATCTCACCATCATAGACGACCGATGGCGTGTTTTGCTCCATGACATAAGTGCGCACCTCGCCGGGCAGGACGACAGAGCCGGTTGGTGCGGGATCGGTGATGACGACGGTGCTCTGTGCGAAGGCGGCCGAGCAGATGGTCAGCATGGCGGCCGTAGCCAACATGATCTTGCGCATGGGATGTTCTCCTTTTTAAACCCTGGACATCAAGGCAACGTCGGCCATGCAGCATAGTTCCGCCCTGGCCTGCCGCCTTGGCGGGGGGGCGGGCATGCCGATTGTTTGTTGCTAAACGACTTTGTGCACCATACGGTTGAGCTGTCCGAATCATGTTCAGTGCGAGTCTTCCGGTGGCATCAGGGGCGGGCTCTTTACACTTCATTAACCATGTCGGCGGCTTATGTCGGGTGAACGGCCGGGTGGTCGTTGATTCGAAGGTCCGTCGCGTTTCGGTTTGCGAATGGATATCTGGAAAGACGATTGCGGCGGCTCGAGACATGCGCTTGCGGAAGACGATATCGCTGGTGGCAGTGGCGGGCATGATGGCCGGCTGCACGTCGACCGGCGGTGTGCGGCAGCCTTCCGGGCCGGAGACGGTGGCGCCTGAGAAGGCGCTGGTTCTGCCGCCGCCGGGTGGCCCGTCGATCGTCAGCGTCGTCGAGCGCAAGCGTGGCAATGGTGTCGAACAGTCGGTCTCGCTGTTCACGTCCTCCGCGGTGCCCGGCCAGAATTTTCTGAAGATCCAGTTTTTCGGCGCGTCCGGGGCCAATCCCGGAACGGGCAATGCCGGCTTCAGCATGATCAACGAGAGCGCTATTGCCCGCGAAATGGCCCACGCGGTCCCCGGCGTACCGATGGCGACCTCGGCGACCTTCCTGCAGAACGCTTATGGCCCATTCGGCTATGCCGCCGGCCGGAGCCGCGCCGGCGACGCCTGCATCTTTGCCTGGCAACAGATCCGCTCGAGCGCGGCCGCCAATACGCAGGCCCGCAATTTCGGCATGATCCAGCTGCGTCTGCGGCTATGCGATGCGCGCGCATCCGAGCGCCAGCTGCTCGGCATCGTCTACGGCTACACCATATCGGGCACCTTCGACGGCGTGATCTGGAACCCCTATGGCACCCCGCCGCCGGCCGATGCGGCGCTCGGGCGTACCGGCGATCCGATCTATCCCGACGAGGGCGGATATCGCGCCAGCCCGATGCCGATCGGTTATGAGCCGGCGCCTGCCGTCGTCCGCCTGCCGCGGACAGCTCCGCTTCGCAGCGCCCCGAGTGGGCAGCCGGCGCAAGGCGCCGCACCGCTGCCGGCGCCCATCGGTCCGCGGGTGCCGCTGCCGGGCGAGGCGCCACAGACGAGCGCGGCGCCGGAGGCGGCCGGCGCACCGTTGGTACAATCGGCAAGGGCGATCGGCGTCACCGTGCCCTCACCGGACTGCATAGGCGACGCGGCCATGACGGCCGTCTGCCGGAGATAGAGCATGATGCCGAAAAGCGGGAGCGGTTTTCGGCCGGCATCATGCTTTAACTCTTTAATTTAGAACAGGATTCGGATTTAGGCCGAGCTGGCCTAAATCATCCTGTTCCAGCGAGGGTGCCCGGGTGTCGGACGATGCCTCGGCGGAGAATTTCGAAGGAACGTCGATGCGCAAAGCCCGCAGCGTCTTCATATGGGCCGTGGTTTCGCTCTGCATGATCGTGCTGATCACCCTGCCGGTTAACCTGCAGACCCAGCTCATCACCAGCATCACGGTTGTCACGGTGATGGCGCTGATCAAGATCCTGAAGGGCGAGGGGACGTGGCGCCTGGTGGCGCTCGCTTTCGGCACGTCGATCGTGCTGCGCTACGTCTATTGGCGCACCACCAACACGTTGCCGCCGGTGAACCAGCCCGAGAATTTCATTCCCGGCCTGCTGCTCTACCTTGCCGAAATGTATAGCGTGGCGATGCTGGCGCTCAGCCTTTTCATCGTCGCCACACCGCTGCCGCCGCGCCCTTCGCGCGCCGCCAATCCCGGGCGTCTGCCCCATGTCGATGTCTTCGTGCCCTCCTACAACGAGGATTCCGGCCTTCTCGGAAACACGCTGGCTGCCGCCAAGGCCATGGACTATCCGGCCGATAAGCTGCATGTCTGGTTGCTCGACGATGGCGGCACCCTGCAGAAACGCAATTCCGGCAAGTTGCTCGAGGCCCAGGCGGCGGCGGCCCGGCACGTCGAACTAAAGCAGCTTTGCCAGGATCTTGACGTCACCTATCTCACGCGTGACCGCAACGAGCATGCCAAGGCGGGCAATCTCAACAACGGCATGAAACATTCGACCGGCGAACTCATCGCCGTCTTCGATGCGGACCACGCGCCGGCCCGCGACTTCCTGCTCGAGACTGTCGGTTATTTCGAAGACGATCCGAAGCTCTTCCTCGTCCAGACCCCGCACTTCTTCATCAATCCGGATCCGTTGGAGCGCAACCTGCGCACGTTCGACAAGATGCCGAGCGAGAACGAGATGTTCTACGGCATCATCCAGCGCGGCCTGGACAAATGGAACGCCGCCTTCTTCTGCGGTTCGGCCGCGGTGCTGAGCCGCAGGGCGCTCGAATCGCAGAACGGCTTTTCCGGCATCAGCATCACCGAGGATTGCGAGACGGCCTTAGCGCTGCATGGCAGCGGCTGGAACAGCATCTATGTCGACAAGCCGCTGATCGCCGGCCTGCAGCCGGCCACCTTCGCAAGCTTCATCGGCCAGCGCAGCCGCTGGGCGCAGGGCATGATGCAGATCCTGCGTTTCCGCTTCCCGCTGCTCAAACGCGGACTGTCGATCCCGCAGCGCCTTTGCTACATGTCCTCGACGCTTTTCTGGCTCTTCCCGTTCCCGCGCACGATCTTTCTGTTTGCGCCACTCTTCTACCTGTTCTTCGATCTGGAGATCTTCACCGCCTCCGGCGGCGAGTTCCTGGCCTACACGTTTGCCTATATGCTGGTGAACCTGATGATGCAGAACTACCTCTACGGGTCGTTCCGCTGGCCGTGGATTTCCGAACTCTACGAATATGTCCAGACGGTGCATCTGCTGCCGGCGGTCGTCTCCGTCATGCTCAATCCGAGGAAGCCGACCTTCAAGGTCACCGCCAAGGACGAATCGATTGCCGTCAGCCGCCTGTCGGAGATCAGCCGTCCGTTCTTCGTCATCTTTGCGGTGCAGATCATCGCGCTCGTCATCACCTTCTACAGAATTTATGCCGAACCCTATAAGGCCGACGTCACGCTCGTCGTCGGCGGGTGGAATGTCATCAATCTGATCATGGCCGGCTGCGCGCTGGGCGTCGTGTCGGAACGCGGCGAGCGCGCCCTGTCCCGCCGCGTCCGCGTCAACCGGCGCTGCGAATTCGGCGCCAACGGCAAATGGTATGCGGCCTCGATCGAGGACGTTTCCGTCCATGGCGCGAGGCTTCACATCTTCAACAAACAGCTTGATGAGATGATCATCGGCGCACCTGCCGAAATGCGCTTCCGGCCCTATAGCGGCGCCGAGCTGGAAACCCTGCCGCTTATCGTCCGCAACATCGAGCCGTCGGGCGATATCAGCAATGTCGGTTGCCAGTATGTGCCGAAAAGTGCCCTCGACCACCGCCTGATCGCCGACCTGATGTTCGCCAATTCCGGCCAGTGGACCGAATTCCAGACCTCGCGCCGCCGCAATCCGGGCCTGATCCGCGGCACCATCTGGTTCCTCGGCCTGTCGCTTTATCAAACCAGCCGCGGCCTCGTTTACCTCTTCCGCAGCATGCGGCCGGAGCGGGAGGCACAGCAGCAGGCGGCAAAGGTCAGTGCCGGATGAAAAGCATCGTCGCCGCTTCGCTTCTCCTGCTGAACGCTTCCGCCTTCGCCCAGGCGCAGACGGCGCCCTTCGACATGTCCGGCGAGCGGCCGCCCGGCGCGTCCGTCGCCCCGAGGCCGACGCCGCCCGCTCCGCCGGTGGCAGCACCGGTGCCCGTCAGGCCTGCAGTTTCGGTAACACCCGCACCGGCGACGCCGGCAGCGCCGGCGCCCGTTCCTGCGCCGATCATTGTCCAGCGGCAGCCGGCGCCGGCGCCCCAGCCTGGCGCGGCAGCAAATGCCGCTTCGCAGCCCAGCCCCCGCGATATCAGGCATTATCTTGTGCCCTTTTCGAAATTCAGCCTCGGCGGCGAATACGACCGCCGCTCATGGTCCGTCTATCTGACGCCCGAGCAGGCGGCGGCCAAGGCAAGTTTCACCTTCGCCCATCAGAATTCGATCGTCGTCGCGCCCGAGGCCTCGGCGCTGACCGTCTATCTCAACAATCGCCCGATCGGCCAGCAGCGCGTCGGCTCGCCGGACGCCCCATCAGCCGTCACATTCGAGGTTCCCTCCGGTCTGCTGCAGCCAGGCGCCAACGTCGTCACCTTCCAGGCCGATCAACGCCATCGCACCGATTGCAGCATTCAATCCACTTATGAACTCTGGTCGAACATCGATCCGGCCGGAACCTATCTGAGCTTCGCCGGCAGGAAGGCCGCGGAACTCTCGAGCGCCGACGCAATTCGCGCCATCGGCGTCGACGGCGCCGGCAGGACCGCGTTCGATATCGTCGTCCCGGCGCTGGAGCAGCCGGGAACCACCGAGCCGCTGCTGCGGCTGGCGCAGGGCCTGTCGGTGCTGAGCAGCATGCCGAACCAGATATTCGCCTTCAGCACTGCCTCGCTTCCGGCCGCCGGTCCCGGCAGGCTCGGCGTGCTCGTCGGCACCGCCGCGGAGCTGCGGCCGCTCTTTCCCGGCCTGCCGCCCGGCGCCGAAAGTGCGCCGCTCGCCGCTTTCGTTACCGATCCGCGCAGCGGCTCGCCCGTGCTTCTGATCAGCGGTCCTTCCTGGCAGGCGGTCTCCTCGGCGATCGATACCATCGTCTCGCCGGTGGACAGGCCCGCCGATGTCCGCCGCGATGTGCTGACCACCGAACGCTGGAGCGCACCGAACGCGCCGCTGATCTTTTCCGATACCAGCATTCCCCTGTCCCAGCTCGGCGTAAAAACCACCGAATTCTCCGGTCGCCGGTTCCGGACCAGCTTCAATGTCGGCGTGCCGGCGGATTTTTATGCCAATGCCTATGGCGAGGCGAAGGTGCTGCTCGACGCCGCCTATACCGATAAGGTTCAGCCGGGCAGCCACATCGATATCTACGTCAACGACAACATCGCCTCCACAGTGCCGCTCACCTCGACGACAGGCGGCATTCTGCGCCATCTGCCGATCCGGGTGACGATGCGTCACTTCAAGCCGGGTCTCAATACGGTGGCAATCGAGGCGATCCTGATGACGAAGGGCGATGCCGCCTGCGCGCCGGGCAGCAGCGCCGATGCGAATGCGCGCTTTGCCCTGTTCGATACCTCCGAATTGCATATCCCGGATTTTGCCCGCGTCGGTCAGCTTCCGAACCTGGCCGCCATGGCCGGCACTGCCTATCCCTATGGTCGGGCCGCCGAGCCGACGCCGCTCTTCATCGATCGTATCGACGCCGACACGCTGTCGGCCGCCGCCACCCTGCTCGGGCAGATGGCGATCATGGCCGGCCATCCGATCGCCGTCGAGAGCGTGGCCTCGCCGAATACGATCGGCGATCGCGACGCCATCTTCATCGGCTCGATCTCGCAGATGCCGGCGACCGCGCTGTCGCAGACCAATGTCTCCACGGCGAGCCAGGCCTCGTGGCGTCCCGTGGTCGACGCGCAGCCCGGCGTCGTCGATACCGGCACGGCCTTCGAGGAATGGAACTCCAAGGTCAGCGGCGGTCTGTTGCGCGGACAGATCACCGCCTTCCGCGAATGGGTCGGGCGCAATTTCGACATTACGCGCAGTTCGCTGCAATTCATCCCCGGCGCCGAAGAGATATTCACGCCGCCAAATATGGCCACGCTGCTGGTTGCCCAGGGCTCCAGCCCCGCGGGCGCCGGCGCGTGGACAGTGGTGACGGCGCCCTCGGCGAAAGATCTGCGCGAGGGACTGGAGGTCCTGACCGCGCAGATGAACTGGCCGCAGATATCGGGCCACATCACCACCTATTCGAGCAAGACGGCCAAGATCGAGACGGTGCCCGTCACCCGCTTCGATTTCGTGCCCTCCACACCCTGGTCGGTCTCCAACTATCGTTTGATCGCCGCCAACTGGCTGTCGACGAATATTCTCTCCTATGCCTTCCTGCTCGTTGCCTTCGTGCTGCTGATCGGCATCAGCACATCGAGCATGCTGAAAAATCTGGGCCGGTCGAAATGAGGCTGTGGCGCGTGCTCCTCGTTGCGGCGACGGCCATGTTCGCCCCCGCAAGCCCGCCGGCCGTCGCGCAGCAGGCGATGATCAATGCCGATGCGTGGTCCGCTTATAAGGCGAAGTTTCTCGATCCGAGCGGCCGCATCATCGATAACGGCAACGGCAATATCAGCCACAGCGAGGGGCAGGGCTATGGCATGCTGCTCGCCTATCTCTCGGCAAGCCCCGCCGATTTCGAGCAGATCTGGTATTTCACCCGCACCGAACTGCTGTTGCGCGACGATGGCCTGGCCGTGTGGAAATGGGATCCGAACGTCAAGCCGCACGTGACGGACACCAACAATGCCACGGATGGCGACATGCTGATCGCCTATGCGCTGGCGCTTGCCGGCACTGCGTGGAACCGCAACGACTATATCCTGGCGGCCTCCCGAATGGCCCAGGCGCTGCTCGCCAAAACAGTCGCGCGCTCTGCCGGCCAAATGCTGCTGCTGCCGGGCAGCGAAGGTTTTACCGCCGCTGACCGCAAGGACGGCCCCGTCGTCAACCCCTCCTACTGGATCTATGAGGCAATTCCGGTGATGGCCGCACTTGCCCCGTCGGATGCCTGGAAAGAATTGTCGGATGATGGCGTGGCATTGTTGAAGACGATGCAGTTCGGTCCGCGCAAGCTTCCTGCCGAATGGGTCAGCCTCAGCGGCCCGCCGCAGCCGGCGGAGGGGTTCGACGCCGAATTCGCCTATAACGCCCTTCGCATTCCGCTCTATCTCGCGCGCGGCGGCATCACAGACAAGGCGCTGCTGACCCGCCTGCAAAAGGGCATGTCGCAGGATGGCATTCCAGCCACCATCGATCTGACCACCGGCCGGCCGAAGACCGTCTTGTCCGACCCCGGTTATAGAATTGTTAACGATGTTGTGGCCTGTGTAGTCGACGGGACCAAGCTGCCGGTCTCCGCCCTGCAATTTGCGCCCGCACTCTATTATCCGTCCACGCTTCAACTGCTGGGGCTGGCCTATATTGGGGAGAAGCATCCGGAGTGTCTGTGAAATCTTCTCTCGTGGCGATTTCAGCGGCAGCCGTGGTGGCGACCCTCGTCACCGGGCTGAAGGATCGCGCCACCCTGCAGGAAAGGTTCGGCATCCCCGCCGTCAAGCCGGCGCCTGAACTGATGATGATGGGCCGCATCAAGCCGTCCGACGCTTCCGCCGGCAATCCCGACTTCAATGCCGAGGCCGTCGCCGACAAGATCGAGGCGATCACCTCTCCGCAACCACCAGCACCGGACACGCCTGAGCCGAACGTCGCAAGAGAGCCGCCTGCAGCAGCGCAATCCGAGGCGCCTCAGACAGCCGGTGAACCGGCGCCGGTCCCTTCGGCGATCGTCGCCGAGCAGCCGGCGCCGCAACAGGCGGCAGCGCCGCCGCAGCCTGACGTCGATGAAAGCGCGCTTCGCTATTTTGCCAGCCGCGGCGACAAAGTGCGCCTGCAGGCTGAAATCTCCCGCCTGCAGGCGCTTTATCCGAACTGGGTTCCGCCGGCCGATCCGCTCGCCGTGCCGCAAAACGGCGACAAACAGCTCGAAGCCATGTGGAAGCTCTATTCCGACGGACGCTATGCGGAGCTACGCAAGGCGATCGCCGACCGGCAGGCCGCCGATGCCGGTTGGCAGCCGCCGACCGATCTGCTCGATCGGCTTGATGTCGCCGAGGCCCGCGCCCGTCTCATCAACGCGTCGGATCTCAAGCAATATGCGACCGTGGTCGATATTGGCGCCGCGACGCCAAGCCTGCTGACCTGCAGCGAGGTCGATGTTCTCTGGCGCGTCGCCGAAGCCTTCGTTCGCACCGAGCGATCGCAGCGTGGCCAGGATGCCTATGCCTATATACTGAAGAATTGCGGCGATCCGGCCGAACGGCGGGCGACGGTCGAAAAGGCCTCGACGCTGCTTGACTATCAGCCCATGCAGGCGCTGCTGGCGCTGGAGAAGCCCGCTGCCGACGGCAGCAGGGAATTTGACGCGATCCGCGACAACCTCGCCCGACGCTTCGTGGCCGAGAGCAATGAGGATCCGAAGCTTGCCATTGCGCCCCATTACATCGCCCGCCTCGAAAAGCTGGCCGAAAGCGAAGGTCTCGCCTCCGATGCGCTGCTGCTCGGCTGGTACCAGCTTCGCCGCAACAACCCTGCCGATGCCGAGAAGTGGTTCCGCGCCGCCCGAGCCAAGGAGGAAACCGCCGTTGCTTCGCAAGGCCTGGCGCTGGCGCTGATCGCACGCAGGGCGCCTCAGGAGGCCGAGGACGTGATGTTCCGCTGGCGCGCCGATTCCGACGATGCGACATCGACCTATCTTGCCGCTACCGCCAATCTGATGGCGCTGCAGCCGCCCGCCGATCTCACCGAAGAGGTGTTGCACCGCGTCGCCGCCGAGGTGATCGCCCGCAAATATGTGCCGACGGCGCAGCAGTTCGGCTGGTATGCACGCTCTCTCAACCAGTTCCAGACCGCCGCGCGCTGGTTCGAAACCGCGCTTGCCTGGAAACCGGACGACGAACCGTCCGCCTATGGCCTTGCCGTCACCCGGGAGCAGCTGAACGACCGTAAGGGCGTGCTCGACCTCCAGCGCGCCTGGGCCGGCCGGTCGGCGCGCATCGCCAATCTTGAAGACACGCTGGTGTCGAATGCCGGCGCGCAGCCGGCAAAGCCGCCGCTTGCCCCGCAGCAGCAGGCTCAGCCGGCAGAGCCGCCGCAGCCCCCGGCCGCTTCAACGCAGCCGGAGCCGGAAGTCTCCGTTCGCGTCGCAAGGCCGGCGATGCAGACGGTGGCGGTCGAGCGCGGTCCGCGCCGGGCGCGGGGCTGCTCGACGACCATCGACGCCGGACAACTCGGGCCGTCCGAGGCGCTGTCGCGCGGTTGGTGCCTGATGGAGATCAACCGGCCGATGGAGGCGATCCCGGCCTTCGAGACGGCGTTGCAGAGCCCGGTCCGCAAGATCCGCGAAGATGCAGCCTATGGCCAGAGCCTTGCCTATCTGCGCGCCGGTCTTTCCAGCAATGCCGCCGTCGCGGCAACCAAGGCGCCGCAAAGCCGCCAGCGCGCTGCCGAACTGCAGGTGGCGATCCTCGCCGATCGTGCGCTGCAGGCCTTCGACGCCGGCCGTTATCGCGAAACCCTCATCTACCTCGATCAGCGCGCCCAGCTGCAGCAGGAGCGCATCGATCTGATGGTTCTGCGCGGCTACAGCTATCTCAATCTGAAAATGTACGATGATGCGGGCCGGATCTTCGAAGCCGCCGCCGCGACCGGCAACCGCGATGCCACCCGCGGCCTCGCCGATCTGCGGAAGATCACCCATCCCGACGTCAACGACTGACATTGACGCCGCCGCCACTCTCCGCTACTCGCCTGCCTACTGCCTCGCGTCCGCAAGGAACACCCCGTGCCCGCTCTTCATGACGTCCTCGACCGCGCCTATGACGCCTTCCTCTTCGATATGGATGGAACGCTGCTGAATTCCATTGCCGTCGTCGAACGCGTCTGGAGCGAATGGGCAAGGCGCCATGGTCTCGAGCCGGAGGTCTTCCTGAAGACGATCCACGGCATCCGCGCCTCCGACGTGATCCGCGGGCTCGGCCTGCCGGGCGTCGATCCGGCCCACGAGGCGGATCTGCTGCTGGCCGAGGAGATGGAGGATGTGTCCGGCATCGTCGAGATCCCGGACGCCGTCCGCTTCCTGAATGCCGTTCCCGAAGACCGATGGGCGATCGTCACTTCGGCGCCGATCGAGCTCGCCAGGCGCCGCATGGCTGCCGCCGGCATCCCGATGCCGAAGGTCATGGTCAGCGGTGGAGAAGTCAAATCGGGCAAGCCCAGCCCGGAAGGCTATCTGCTCGGCGCCAGCCGCCTCGGGGTCGATCCCGCCAGATGCCTGGTCTTCGAAGATGCCGTCGCCGGCATCCTTGCCGGCGAGGCGGCTGGCGCCAATGTCACCGTCATCACCGAAACTCACGCCACGCCCTTCGAAACCCCGCATTTCTCGATCGCCAACTATCAGGCGTGGCAGCCCCGCCAGACCGCCGAAGGCCGGCTGAAGATCGCCGCGATCTGATTGTTGCCAGCCGAACTACTTCCTTTTTGTGGGAGGCAGGTTTTTTCCGCTTGCATTGCACGCGCCGAAAAACTAAACGAAGCAAGCCGTTTCGGCAGGTCGGGGCGTAGCGCAGCCCGGTAGCGCACTTGACTGGGGGTCAAGGGGTCGCTGGTTCGAGTCCAGTCGCCCCGACCATTTATCCCCTTGAAATCCCAGTCAGAATATCAGTTTTAGAGGTGAGCGCCGCGGGCGCGGCCGCAAGAGAGAACGTCGGCCGTCAGTGCGGTTTCTGCGCGATTGCGATCATCGATTTCGCCAGGAGCGGAATCCTCCCGACATATTCGAAGTCGACGTCTTCGAAACCGGTTTCGTGCAACAGCGTGCTGAGCGTTTCCGGCGACCAGAATTTGATATGACCGTGATCCTTCAGCGGCATGAAATGGTCATCCATCTTTCCGCTCACGGCGAGCGCCAGATTTTTCCAGTAACCGTGAAAGGGCGTCGAGACGACGGCGATGCCGCCCGGTTTTACCAGATCGTACATGGTCGCCGTGAAAGCCTTGGGGTCGTACACATGCTCCACGACCTCCAGGCTGATGACCGCATCGAAGGTCCCGTAGCGGCTGGAAAGATCTTCGTATCCGGAGCCGATTTCCAGCGGAAGATCGGGATGGACCGCTTTCGCCTTGGCGATGCCGTCCTCCGACGGATCGACGCCGACGACATCATAGCCTTTCTCCGCCAGCAAGGAGGCAGCCCCGCCGGTGCCGCAACCGAGGTCGAAGACCGCTGTTTCGTTTGCCTCGTGGAAACTGTTTTCAAGAACATCGACGACAGTCGGCAAGATATAGGAATGAGCGGTCGCCGGCTTGGCGTGGACATAGGTAGTAGCGTCCAGTTCGATAGACATTTCACCTCCTGAAAAAGTGGGCCCGCCGAGACAATGGTACGGCGGAGTTTGACGGGAGTGTGGTGCCGTTGTGGTATTACGGTGATTAACGCCCAAGGGCGTTCGCGCCGGCAGTCGATTGACGGTCCGATACAGATCGGCCGGCGTCCTTAACGCCCTCTTCATCACATTGCGAGGGATGGTGACGCGCCGACCGGAGACTCCCCGAAGCCGATTGACAGGGTGCCGAGAAGGTGCTGAAAACGACCGAAATCCGGATCCGTCGGATTGCGGCGGAATAAACGGCCAATCTGTCGGCTTCGGTTTTGGCTATTTAAAGTAAATGCCGCGAGCAAATGCCTCCTTAAATGGAGTGATTGCAAATGATTCATCTGGCTGTTTTGGGAATCAATTGGCTGGGTGGGTGTATAGTTGTTTTCTTGTTAAGGCTATACACGATTTTACGACAAGCGTTTCGGTTTTTTGCTTGAAAAATCCCAAACCGCTTCGCAAATTTCCTAAACCCGTGTAGATTAGCATGATCCTTGTCACAGATAGCCTGGTGCGAGCCCATGCCGGATATGAACCAGAATATAACTTGCAGGCAGGCTCTTGCCAGCGCGTTCCAGGCTCTGTCGGACGAGGCGGTCAAGGCCGGCTGGCCGGAGGGCGACGTTGCTCTGGCGCTTGCCGAACTCGCCGAGGAGCGGGTGGTCGAGATGACCGCCAAGGTGATCCTGGAAGGCTCCATGCACCCGCAGATCATGGCCGTTGGTGGCCGCAGCAGATGAGCACGAAGCCACCGGAAGGCTGTGCCGTTTCGCTATTTTCTCACCAGCAATCCTGCCGTCTTCGCCGCCGTGACGAAGGAAGCCTGCGCCGCGCGCGGGCTGCGCAGCCCGTCCAGCGCGTCAAGGCAGTGCTGTAGGGCGATGCGATAATCCCGCCCGCGTTTACCCGGCCATCGTTTCAGGTATTCGACGGCGTCCCAGACGGTGGAAACGATCAGACTGCTGGTTGGAGAATGGACTCGGACGGGGGAGGGAAAGCGTTTTTCACTCAAGATTCGGACTCGCTGATTCCTGCTGCAAAACCGGGCTTTAACGCGCGGGACAAAATATCGTTCCACAGGAATTTGCGCAGTTGCTAAAGTTCTGAGCCACGCGCATAATCAGTTTATAGCCGGTTGCGGAGGGCGTCCGGCGATGCAAGCGTGACGGCGTTTGCCCTCGGAGGGAAGTGCGGCGTGATGTTACGGTCATCAATTCATCCGCATGATTTACCGCTCTTTTCGGAAGATCTCGATCTGCTTTCGCAAGTGCTGGACAAGGTCTGTGTCGAACGCGGACTTGTCAGGACGGCGCCGGAGGCCGAGCGGATCGGTGCGGTCATCATTCAGCTTTACAGGCAGGGTGTGAGAGACGCCGGCAAACTCGCCGACCTTGCCAAGACCTATCTCTGACGCTCGAGTTTCGTGCTTGATTTAAAGCATGTCGCGCAAAAGCGTGCCGCGGTTTTGCGCCAACGACAGGCGTAAAACCAAAGAGCTAAGCGCAAGGAGCGAATCTGAAAGATCGCGACGCGCCTTAGGGCAGGGCGACGGTTTTGTTCTGTCAATCGTCATTGGCGGCGTTGAGATTTTCCGGCCGGATGCCGTCATCGCTTGACGTGCGTGCCCGCAGCCGGATGCCGGGGCCGCCTTCATCCTGATTGCCGCTCGACAGGAAGATGATGCCGTGCGCTTCGAGCGTGCTGCGCACGTCGAACAGCGCATGCGGCTCGCCCGCAAATTCGCCCTTTTCCAACGCCGTCACTGTCTCGACCGGCAGGCCGCTTGCGGCGGCGAGCTCTTCGATGCTCATTCCGATCATGGCGCGCGCGCCGCGTATCTGCGTTGCTGTTATCATGGCGGAAAATCTAGCGCATTCGCAGCGCTTCGCAAGTGTCCCGGCGGTGATTGCGAGTTGACCGCGGGAGCCATGCCCCTTGCATGTGCAGACGGTTGTTTCGGATTTTTCGAGATGGTTATCCGCTACCCACTGCCTACTGCCACGGCAGTCTTCAAGCTTCCCGCAATTTTACCCCGAAGAGATCGTCATGCATGCGCTCGACCGCGATCCCCATGCCCCCCATGAGGGCGGCGCGGTTGCCGAAGCGGCTGATCTCGATGCGCGGCGGGTAAGGCGTGCAGCGCGGCAGGAAACGCCGGATGGCGTTTACGAGCTCCGGCCTTGCGCCGATGCTGCCGCCGGTAATCACCAGTTCGGGATCGAGGGTTGCGCCGATTGCCGCAATGGCGACCGCCGCCAGCCTTGCGGTCTCTTCGATTGCGGCGACGGCGCTCGATTCTCCCGCGTTGAACGCGGCGAAGAGATCGGCCACGGTGGATGCATTGCGCCCGCCGAAGCCGATGTAGCGGCGAAGCATCGCAACGCTGCCGACGGCGCTTTCAAGCGTGCCAAGCGTAAACCCGCCGGGATCAAAAGCATCGCCGCCGATCGGGAGATAGGCGATCTCGCCGGCAGCGCCCCGCGCCCCGCGCAGCAGCGCCCCGTTGGCGATGATGCCCATGCCGACGCCTGTTCCAAGCGCGACGAAAGCAAAATTGTCGACCTCGACGCCGTGTCCCCGCCATCGCTCCCCTTGCGCGGCGAGATTGACGTCATTTTCGACGATAACAGGCAGCCCCATCCTGCTGCTGAAGACCTGCCGCAGGTCCATGGCGTCGACGCCGGGGATGTTCGGCGCGACATTGATATGTCCGGTGACTGGATCGAGTACGCCGGGAGTGCCGAGAACGACGAGACGAAGCTTGTCGGCGGTCGTCCCCGCCGCCGATGCGAGCTCGACGATGAGATCGCTGAATTGATTGACGAGATGCATTCCACCGCGTCGGTCGGTAGCCACTTTGGTTTCGGCAACTACGTTTCCCAGCAGATCGCAGATCGCCGCAGCAATCTTGGTGCCGCCGAGATCGATTGAGACAGCCAGTCCTGCTCTGGCATTGATTTCGTAGATGACCGCATTTCGGCCTGGTCGGCCATCGGTCCGGCCGACGGGTTTCAGCCACCCTTCATCTTCAAGGTCGCGCACGACCTCGGAAATCGTCTGTTTCGACAAGCCGGTCAGTTTGGCGATGTCGGCGCGGGAGATCGAACGGTTGGCCAGCACGGTCCGGATGACGGCGTTGGTCGATATTTTCCGTGCGATCGGAGTTTGTGCGACAGGAGATGTCATTGTCATTCGACTGCTCGTTCCAATTAGTTCGGAGCACATACCTAATTAGAAGAGATATCGGCTCTCAACTATCACGAAGAAGAAAGTCTGAAGCTCAACCTCGTCAACTGACCGGAATTTAGTACATGGAAGTCGGTGATTTGTCTATGTCCTTGACAAATAGGAGGTCGCCTGTAGGCTGGGATCAACGCGCGATCAAATGCGCGATGAAATAAACAGGGTCGAGGACAAGTATGGATCACACATATTGTCTGGGCAGCTGCATGCGCGCCAAGATCGCCCGAAGAGGAACTGGTCCCGGCCGGCTCCGCTATTTTTCCATTTTGCTTTCTGCCGGCGCCGCAACCAGGCTGTTGGGGATTTTCCCATGTTAAAGCCCTTGGCTGATGGACAACTGTCTTGCGAAAAACCGGTTCTACTGCCTGTCATGGCGCCACGCCTTCAAGCCGATATTCACCCGGATGGATATGCTGACCTTGCCCTGTGGGGCGCCGGCAACCTGGGGCGGGTGAGGTTTTCTGCAATCAGGGGGCCTTATACCTACGGCCCGAACCGGATTGTCGCCAAACATGGCGGCGTCTTTATCGCACAGTCGCTGCCGGTGATGTTGATCAGCGGCGTGCGCCTTCAGGGCATATATCCGGCGCGTCGTTGTGCCTGGTGGCACGAGCCGGATGGGCAAAGCGCACGGGCGAGGGGCTCTCGGAACCATCATCGCCAGACTTTCGAAATGGACTGGGGTGTGCTCATCGCCGAAGCCGCCGGTTCCGATTTGCGAATTGCCGTCGGCGCCTCAAGAGACGAAGCCGAAAAAGCGCTCGATCTCAGCAGCGAAGCCATCATGGCGCAAGCGGCGGAATATGTCGCGCGTTGCGATCTGGCGCCCGATGCCGACCCGCTGATGCGCAGCATGGTCAGCCAGGGGATCCACGCCGCCCTTTCCAGCATCAGGCGCGATGAAAACGGCGCCTTCGCCGGTCTTGCGGCCGGACAGGCCTACAGTGCTCCGGCGCGAACCTATTACCGCGACGGCTATTGGACGATGCAGCCGCTTTTGACGCTGGCACCGGAGGCGGTGCGCGACGAGATCCGGCTGCTTGCCAAGGGGGTGCAGCCGGATGGAGAAGCGCCAAGCGGCGTGATCTTGACCGGGCCTGCGCAATCGGAGGCCTGGCAGCGTTTTGTCGCCGACAGCAAGGCCAATCCCAAAACCCACAAAAGGGCAGTCCCGGAATATCACAACCGTCCGCAGGACTGGTGGAGCGACCACTTCGACAGCCCGCTTTTCTTCATTCTGTTCATCGACGACTATGTCAGGGCAACGAAGGACCTGGCCGAGGTGCAACTGCATTGGCCGGCCGTCCGGGCGATCACCGACCGCTATTTCAGCCTGGCCGGCCCCGACGGCGTTCTGCCGGTAAAACCGCGTAACGATCGCGATTGGGCCGACAACGTCTATCGCGAGGGCCTCGTCTCGTACGATCTCGGCCTTTTCGTCGGCGCCATGGATGCGGTGGCGAGGCTTGGCGAGGGGCACGATCCGGCTCTTGCCGAACGGGCGGGCAAGGCCGCGAATCTGGCCCGCCAGGAAATCGAGGCCAAACTCTTCGTCCCGGCAACGGGAGGCTATCTCGACTATGGAACACCTGATGTATTCGTCGAGGATCATCTGGCTCTCGACAGCCTGACTTTATCGCGGTTTGGCGCGATTTCGCGGCCTAGGGCTGTTGGCCTGCTGAGAGCGTTCGAAACCAGACTGGAAACGCGCAACAATCAGGAGCAGCCCTACGGCAGCTGGGGTGTCATGTGCGCCTATCCGCCCTACAAACGGCCAAGCGATCTGCGATCCAAGACCGCTTTTCCCTACCGCTATCATAATGGCTCGGACTGGCCCTATTGGGATGGCGCCTATGCCGAAGAACGCCTGCGCCATGGACTTGGAGGCGCGCGCTATGCGCTGACACGCTGGTGGGAAACCTGCCTCGACAATGGCTGGATCGGCGCGGTCGAATATTTCTCGCCGCCTTACGGGCGCGGCTCCCTGCTTCAGGGCTGGAGCGCCATGCCGGCGGCGGTTGTTTTGAAATATGGGCTTGACGCCGCAAATGCGGAGCCAATGTCATGAGTGATCTGGCTTCGTCGGTTCTAGCGGGATCGCTCATCGATCCGCATTGCAAAGGCGACGGAGCCATCCCGCTCGAATTCGGAAAAGCCAAGGTGACGGTAGAAGCCTCTGGCGCGTTCGTTGTTTGGATCGACCCCGAGATGCACGGCCGTGACCCCATGATTGCGAAGCGCCTGAAGCTCGGTGTCGATCATCCGCCGTCCCCAGCCACTTGCCTGAAGTCCGGGAAGAATGTTGATGTGAAGATGCGCCGGGTACTGGTCCTGAAGCCAGGGCGTTCCGCTGCGCGGATTTTGGATTCGCTCCAGCACGTCGGCGTCGCGCCCACGGGTAGGCGCCAGTCCGGTGATCTCTCGGCGCACGGCCGGCCACCAGTTTGCCGCCAAGTCTCTGTCGAACTCGCTGGTATCAGGCGCGCCTATGACATAGCCGACCGGCCGGTCGCCCTGAACGAGGACAAAGGCAAAGTCTTTGGCGAACTTGAGATAGGGTACCGACCAGATGTAGCCGGGCAGATGCGGGTCGCTGTAAAGGGCGCTGGCATCGTGACCGCCATTCGCGGTCCTCAGGCAGATTTCGAAAAAGGCCTCAGTATCCGCTTCAATCGCGGGACGGATGAAGCAACTGGTGTCCATCACTTTGCCACCTCCTGCGTGGCGCTTTGTCATTTGAGGTCGCGAGAGGAGCTGATGCACTGACGATTACCTCAGATTCGCCAGCCAGGCAAAGCTCTGGGGGAAGAAAACGTTCGGCCGGTGCCTGGAGCAAGGCCTGAGCGGGGAGTGGAGAAAATAAACCAAGTGAGGTGGAGCAGATGAACAGAACCGTGAAATCGATCAGCATACTGCCGGCATACCGATTGAAAGCAGCTGTCGCGCTTGCCGGCGCGGCGCTTGTGAGTTTTGGCCTTTCCGCCGCCCGCGCCGACGATCTGGCTGTATGGGACGACCAAACCTTTGAAGGCCAGAGCGCGGTCATCGAGCAACTGAACAAGGAGTTCGAAGCCGCGCATCCCGGTGTCACGATCAAACGCACCGCCCGCACCTTCGACGACATGAAGCTGACGCTGAAGCTTGCAGTTTCGGCAGGCGACGGCCCCGTCATCACCAAGGTCAATCAGGGTGCCGGCGACATGGGTGCGATGGTCAAGGAAGGGTTGCTTCTGCCGGTTGACGAATACATCAAGAAATATGGCTGGGATAAGCGCCAGTCGGATTCCGTGCTGGCCAGAGACCGCTGGGAGGGAACGAAATTCGGGGTCGGCAAGACCTACGGCATATCGGGTCTCGCGGAGATCGTCGGCCTTTATTACAATAAGAAAATCCTCGACGACGCGGGCGTGGCGCTGCCGCAGACCTTCGACGAGCTTTTGGCCGCTCTCGACAAGCTCAAGGAAAAAGGCGTCGCGCCCTTCATGATGGGCTCGGCCAAACAGCATCTCGCCCTGCACATGATCGGCGCTATCGATCAAGCCCATATCGACGCGGCCAATCGCGCCGAGCTTGACGATCTGATCTACGGCAAGGGCGGCTCCTGGAACACCAAGGGGAACATCGAATCGGCCAAACTCGTGCAGCAATGGGCGCAGGGCGGCTACTTTTATCCCGGCTTCGAGGGCATCTCGGGTGATGACGCCGTCCAGCTGTTCATATCAGGGCAGGGCGCATTCCTGATCTCCGGGACCTGGTACTTCGGCGACATGCAAAACAATCCGGATATCGGCTTCATGGCCATTCCTGCTCCGAAGGGCGTTTCCAAGCCGATGAGCGTCGGCGGCGTCGATCTTGCCTGGGCGATAACCAGCCTTGCCAAAGACAAGGCGAAGCAGGACCTTGCCGGCGAGTACATCGACTATATGGTGTCTGAAAAGGCCGCTGAAAGCTGGGCCGCGGCAGGCTATCTTCCGGCAACATCGCTCCCGGCGGATGCAAAGCCGAAGCTCACGCCGCTCCTGACCGCTGGCATCGAGATGTGGAAGACACTCAATGCCAACGATGCGCTCGGCCACTACCCCGATTGGTCGAGCCCGACGATGCTGAAGACAATCGACGACAACACGCCGCTTCTCTTGTCCGGCAAGATCACGCCCGAAGCCTTTGTCGATGCCATGGACAAGGACTATCAGGCCTATTTGAAGGATAAGAAATAAGGGAGTGCGGACGCCGATCGCGCTCCCCCGGGTGGTCCGACCGGCGTCCTGTTCTTCACGCTGAAATGAGCGTTGCGAGCTTACGGCTTGCTGCGCGATGACCAGAGATTTGGCAGGGAGTATTGGATGAAACGCTCCGCACTGGATGGAACGCAACAGACCAATTTCATCTATTTATTGCCTGGATTGCTGCTCTATGGGGCGTTTGTCTTTGGGCCGATCGTCGCGGCTTTGGGTTTGAGCCTGACCAGTTGGGACGGCCTGACCATGCCCAGATGGGTTGGGCTGGGCAATTACGCCGATCTCTTTTCCGACAGCCGTTTTTACATTGCCTTGCGCAACAATGCCGAGCTCATGATCTTCTACTGCGTCCTGCCGCTCGTGCTCGGCATAACGCTTGCCGCCTGCGTGTGGAACTTGAAGCAACGCGAACAACTCGCCCTCAGAACCTTCCTGTTCCTGCCTTATATCATGCCGACTGCCGTGTTGGGCATCATCTGGGCATGGCTCTACAATCCTGCATTCGGCCCGTTCAATCAGTTTCTGCGAGCGGTAGGCTTGGGCAGGTTCGCTTTGCCTTGGCTCGGAGATTTCAATTTCGTGCTTCCCGCGGTCGGGATCGTTGCGACCTGGTATTTCTTCGGTTTTTGCATGGTCATCTTCCTCACCGGAATCCAGCGCATCGACCCGTCTCTTTTCGACGCCGCCAAGGTCGACGGTGCGTCGCCGCGAAAGACGTTTTTCTGGATAACGCTGCCGCTTCTCATGCCTGAGATCAGGGTGGTTTTGCTTCTGACGGTGATTGCCTCGATCAAAAGCTTCGACCTGATTTTCACGATGACCCGCGGTGGACCCGCCAACGCGACGCTGGTGCCGAATATCTACATGTATCAGCTCGGCTTCGAGCTCAATCGCTTCGGCGCCGCAGCCGCCATCGCCATTGTCGGTGCCTTGCTGACATTCGCAATCAATTTCGCAATTCACCGGCTGGTGGGCTCCAGAAGCAAAGGATTGGCTTGATGAGCCGTTCGTCCAACATTCCCGCCGCGCTGTTCCTTCGCATTGTCCTCTGGCTCCTGGCTTTCGTAACGATCACCCCGTTCCTGCTTCTGCTGCTGACCTCGATAAAGAGCAAGGCCGACGTGCTGAAAGGCGCATTCGCCCTTCCGGCCTATCCGCATTTCGAAAATTACCTCGATGCCTGGAATGCCGGGCATTTCAACATCTACTTCTGGAATTCGATCGTCGTCGTCATACCCGTCGTTGCCGCAAGCGTCTTCTTGGGCCTGCTGACTGGTTTTGCCTTCGCCTACCTGTCATTCCCGCTGCGGCGCACGCTGTTTGCGATCCTGACGCTCGGCATGATGGTGCCGGCGGAGGCCTTCATCATCCCGCTTTATTATGAAATGCGCTATCTCGGGCTGATCAATACCTATGCGGCTCTCATCATCCCGCAGATCGCCATGTCGATACCCTTCTCGACGATCTTCCTCGCCAGCGCGATGCAGCAATTGCCGGAGGAGGTTCTCGAAGCGGCGGTCCTCGATGGCGCCGGACGCTTCTACATCCTGCGCAAGATCGTTATCCCGCTGATGATACCGGCAATGTCGACGCTGGCGCTGTTCTTGTTCATCTGGACCTGGAACGAGTTTCTCATCCCGTTCATTCTCGTCAACGACGACGCCTATCGGACGCTGCCCCTCGGCATGCTGTTTTTCCAGGGGCGCTATACCGTCAACACGCCGGTTCTGACCGCGGGCGCAGTGATCGTCATTTTCCCGCTCATTCTGACCTATCTGGTTTTCCAGCGGCGGTTTATTGCCGGTCTGACGGCCGGCGCGACGAAATAGGTTGCGCCGCCCCTTCCGGCCTCCGGCTGCGCCGGTGGCGCGCTTCCAGCGCCGCGCAGCCCCAGACCGTGCCAAGCAGCAGGTAGACGTGGCGCCAGTGGTCGATGTCGATGACGTTGCCGATCGCCGCATGGCCGAGGACGGAGATCCAGGCGACCATCAGGAAGGGCTGCCACGGCCGGTCGAGCAGCAGGTATCGGAAGCCGAGCGTGAGCGTCCAGATAAGCATGCCGACATAGCTGACGAAGCCGAGCCAGCCATAGGAGGTGAGCGATTTCAGCCAGATATTGTGCTCGTCCTCGGGAAACATCGTGCCGAACACCAGCGGGCCGATGCCGAGCGGGCGCTCCATCATCATGGTGAAGCCGATCCGGTGACGTTCGAAACGGCCGAGATGTTCGCCGTCATATTGCTGCACCAGCTGGGCGCGGGCGGAAAACAGTTCGGCGACCTTCGGGACTTGAAGCGCCACCAGCAGCGACGCGATCATCATGATGATCGCCGCCAGCGACAGCACCAACACTCGCAGGCGAAAGGCGCCGCTGCGCTCCTTCAGCAGCATGATGAAGAT
Organism: Rhizobium sp. M1; assembly: GCF_002531805.1. Taxonomy (NCBI): domain Bacteria; kingdom Pseudomonadati; phylum Pseudomonadota; class Alphaproteobacteria; order Hyphomicrobiales; family Rhizobiaceae; genus Rhizobium; species Rhizobium sp. M1. Next base: position 223,055 of record NZ_NWSW01000007.1, read on the forward strand.
CAGCAGCCCTACGCCGAGCGCAAACAGCCCCCAGGCGGCACGCGAAAAAGACAGGAAAATGCCGAGCGCCAGCACGAGCAGGGCGGCAGCCTTCAGCGGCGATTTCTTCAGGTCGCCTACGAGAATACCGTGGACGAGATAGAGCGATGGCGGCACCAGGAAGGGGCCGAAGACGTTCGGATCCTGGAAGGCGCCCTTGGCGCGGTCATAGAGGGTGAAGATCTCAGCGCCTGGAAAGGCATGGAAATAGCCGAGTATGCCGAGCGCCGAGGTGGCGACGGCGGCGAAGACCCAGGCATTGAAGATCAGTGGCAGCCGCTTGTGGCTGTCCTCGATGATTGCCGCGTAGAAGACCGCGGTCAGCGCCAGGAAGGTCGACACGGCGATATACATCGGCGCCGTCGCCAGATCCTTCATCTGCGTCAGTGACAGCATGCCGCCGATATTGAAAGTGAGCAGCAGGGCAAGCAGGGGCGCCACGCCGCGTGAAATCTTCAAGCCTAGGATGAACCAGAGACCGATCAGCCCGGCCATCCAGAGTTCGTACGGGGCCGGCTCGTCGATCACGAAACCCGAGAGGAAGACGCCGAAGGCGACGAAGGCCGAGCCGATCAGGCGCAGCGTCATCCGCTGCGGCTGGGCGACACGCGGATATGTCGCCTCGACCGTGCTCAATAGGCGTTTTCCGTGTTCAGCAGCCGGATCGGCGTCAGGAACAGGATCTTCAGATCGAACCAGAGCGACCAGTTTTCGATGTAATAAAGGTCGTAGGCCGTACGGAACTTGATCTTCTCGTCATTGTCGACCTCGCCGCGCCAGCCGTTGATCTGCGCCCAGCCGGTGACCCCGGGCTTGACGCGGTGGCGGGCGAAATAACCCTCGACGACATCGCCGAAGGCGCGGTCGCGAGCCTGGGCGAGAACGGCGTGCGGGCGCGGGCCGACCAGCGAAAGCTCGCCTCTCAGCACATTGAAAAGCTGCGGCAACTCGTCGATCGAGGTCTTGCGGATGAAGCGGCCGACGCGGGTGACGCGCGGATCGCCCTTGGTCACCGCGGCCTTGCCGGTGGGGTCGGCCATGTTGGTGTACATCGAGCGGAACTTGAAGACGTTGATGATTTCATTGTTGAAGCCATGACGCTTCTGCATGAAGAAAACCGGGCCTTCGGAGGTCGCCTTGATGGCGGCAGCCGTGACCAGCATCAGCGGCCACAGCAGGGCAAGGGCGACCACGGTGAAGAAGATGTCGAAGCCGCGCTTGGCGACGGAATCCCAGTCGCGGATCGGCTTCTTGAAAATGTCGAGCATCGGCACCGAGCCGACATGCGAATAGGCGCGCGGCCGGAAGCGCAGCCGGTTGGCATGCGCTGCAAGGCGGATATCGACCGGCAGAATCCAGAGCTTCTTCAGAAGGTCGAAGATGCGCGCCTCTGCCGACAGCGGCAGGGCGATGATCAGCATGTCGATGCGCGTCAGCCGGACGAATTCGACGAGCTCGGCCACGGTCCCGAGCTTCGGATAACCGGCGACCATGATCGGCGAGCGCTTCTCGCCGCGGTCGTCGAAGATGCCGCAGATGCGAATGTCGTTGTCGGCCTGCTGTTCGAGGATGCGGATCAGCTCCTTGGCGGGCTCGCCGCCGCCGACGATGACGGCGCGCCGCTCCATGATACCGTTGCGCGCCCAGTTGCGAATGCCGTAGGCGACGAGGAAACGCTCGCCGGCAAGGAAGAGCGCGCCGGCGGCAAACCAGGAGAGATAGGCCTCGGTCATTGCCCATGCGGCGCCGCGGACGAGCGCGAACAGGCCGATGGTGAGGACGAGGGCGATCGTCCATGCGGCGAGGATGCGCGGCATCAGCCGCAGCTTCGCCCGAAGTGCCGGGATGGTGTAGGTGTCGGCAAGCTGCAGGCAGGCCACGGTCAGAGCCGAAGCGATCGCCGCCATGCCCGCCCGCACCAGCAGGGGATCGCTGCCGTCGCCGGCTGCGAAGAAGTAGACGATCAGCGCAATCGAAAAGAGGGCCAGGAATTCCAGCAGCCGTAATTGCCCGATGATGATGACAGGCGAACGGGTTCCGTCGCGGAACTGTTCGGCGATCTGCCGGGCATAGGCATTGATTTCGGTCGGCTCGGAGGCCTGCTCCCGACTTGCATTGCGTCGCGCCTCGATGTCGGAGACCTGCTTGCGCAGCGCTTCTACGTCGAACGGATCGCTTTTTTCCGGCTTGTTCATGGGGTTTTGTCGCTCGTTGTCAGCAAGCGAAATACCAGAAAGCCCCTAAGAAATATTTACGAGGCGGCAGACATTGCTTGGCCCGCGGCGGGATCGACCAGCTCATGGTACAATTTCAGCACATCACGCGCCATGACGGCGGAGGAAAATACCGCCTTTACCGCCTCCGGCTTCGGCATCGTCCTGCCATGCCAGCCGGGCATGGTCAGCGTTTCCGCCATCACGCGGGCGAGGTCGTCGGCATTGCCGGGCTCCACCAGTGCCGCGCTATCGGCGCCGAGCACCTCGGGAATGCCGCCGACGCGGCTGGCGATGACCGTCTTGCCGGCGCCGAGGCCCTCGAGGACGATATAGGGCATGGCTTCGGCGCGCGAGGGAACGACAAGGTTCTGGGCCATCGAAAAAGCTTCGTGGACGCGCATTGCCGGCAGCATGCCGATGCGCTTGCCGAGGCCGCGTTCGACCATCATCTCGCGGTAACGGTCCCGGTCGGGCCCGTCACCGATCATCAGCGCCGACAGCGGCCGGCCGAGCAGCCGCTCGGTCTTGGCAAAGGCATCGACAAACAGATCGGGACCCTTGAGGTCCCGGAGCATTCCGACATAGATGAAATGGACGGCATCCGAGCGGGTGGGGATGGGTTCGAAATCACGCTCGCCGATGCCGTTGTAGATCAGTCTCGTCTTCGTCCGTGGCCTGCCCACCTTGTGCATATAGGTGTCGCGCTCATATTCGCAGATGAAGACCAGCGCGTCGGTGAAATATTCCTGCAGCCGCTCCATCCTGAGGACGAACTGTCCGCTGAGCGAGGAGCGCGAATAATGCAGGCTTCCGCCATGCGCGGTATAGAGGCGGGCTACGCGATACCTGTTCACCCGCAGGGCTGAGCCGGCAAGTCGCGCGAGCACGCCGCCCTTGGCGCCGTGCCCGTGCAGCACATCCGGCCGCAAACTTTTGATTTTCTTGTACGTATCCCACATCGTCGCAATGTCGGACGGGCTGACCGAGCGCCGGATCGGCACGCGTGTCAGGCCGAGCGAGAGATAGGGACGAATATCGTCGAACAGGCTGTCCTCATGCTCGCCGCCGGTCGAGCTGTCGCAGAGGATGCCGATGTCATGACCGGCCTTGGCGTGCTCCTCGACGAGATCGCGGACATGGCGGAAAATTCCGCCGACCGGCGACCTGAAGCAGTGGAGGATGCGGAGCGGCTTCTGTTTTGCCATAACTCAGAAGAGCCGTTCGCGGACGTAGATCGTGTCGCCGGCGATGATCGGCCCCGATATGTTGATGCGGCCGGTCAGCACCTCTCCGTTGATCTTGCGGGTGACGTCGACCATGCTCTGGTTGGCGCGGCTGGTGAAGCCGCCGGCAACGGCGATGGCGTTCTGCACGGTCATGCCGGGAACATAGGCATATTGGCCGGGCTGGCCGACTTCGCCCATGATGAAGATCGAACGGTAGCGGTCGACGTCGATGGTGACGTCGGGATCGCGAAGATAGCCCTGCTGCAGCTTCTGGGCGATCTGCCCCGAGAGTTGCTGCAAGGTTCGGCCGCGGGCAGGGACCTGACCGATGAGGGGGAAGGCAATGTAGCCGGCCTGATCGACAGTATAGGTGTTTGTCAGGCTCTGCTGGTCGAAGACGGTGATGCGAAGCCGGTCGCCGCTATCAAGCGTATAGGGCTGGATGGTCGCCTCGTTGAAGGCTTTCGGCGCCGGCTTGTACGTCGTGCAGCCGCCCAATGCTGCCGTCATGGCTGCAAGGCTCAGGGCCAAAAGGATTTTGGGCGGGGCGACAGACATCCGCTTGTGCTCACAGAAATGAACTCGGTGAGACCGTTATCGATCTGTTAGGGTTAATGCCCGGTAAAAAGGACATGACAATTTCCTGAGTTCTTTGCCGATCGGGCACATTTCTTGGCAAAATACCATTAACCGTTGAGTTACCACGGTCGTTTACGCTTGCGGCACCTTTGTTGTGGAGTAAGAGCATGTCCGGCGTATCGCGTGATCAGGATGTGGACATCGATCTCGGCCAGCTGGTTCGCGCCGTCTGGGCGCGCCGGCTCAGGATTTTGACGATCACGCTCGTGGGGGCGGGCATCGCCTTCGCCGGTGCCAAGATCATGTCGCCGCAATATCGCAGCGAAACCCGCATCCTCATCGAACCCCGCGCGCCGGCCTTCGCCAGCACTCAGCAGGTAAACGACGCAGGCGCCGGCCCGCTGATGGACGAGCTGAATATCGCCAGCCAGGTGCAGCTGTTGCAGTCGGCCGATCTCCTGAAGAAGGTCATCAACGATCTGAAGCTCTACAATCTGCCGGAATTCGACGATGCCGCCAACGGCTCGGCGATGAGCAGCATCCTGATAAAGCTGCATCTGAAGAAGAACCCGATGGAGAACCCGCCGGAAGAGCGGGTGATCGACGCTTTCGTCGAGCGGCTGCAGGTCTATCAGGTGCCGGGTTCGCGCGTCATCGGCATCAGTTTCACCTCCAAGGACCCGAAACTCGCCGCCGCCATTCCGAACGCCATGGCGAATGTCTATCTGTCCACCCAAAGCGGCGCCAAGCTTGATTCCAACTCCGAGGCGACGCGCTGGCTGGAGCCGGAGATCGAAAGCCTGCGCCGCAAGGTCAGCGAGGCCGAGAAGAAGGTCGCCGAATATCGCACCAGCCACGGGCTCTTGCAGACGAACGGCACGACCACGTTTCCCGCCCAGCAGCTGAACGACATCTCCGCCGAGCTCACCCGCGTGCGCGGCGACAAGGCCAATGCCGAGGCGAGGGCGCAGGCGGTGCGCAATGCGCTGTCGTCGGGCGAAGCTTCCGACACGCTGCCTGACATCATGTCCTCGCAGGCGATTCAGCGGCTGAAGGGAACGGAATCGGGCATGCAGTCGCAAGTCTCAGACCTGCAGACCAGCCTTCTCAACAGCCATCCCAGGCTGAAAAGCCTGCGTGCCCAGCTTGCCGACATCCGCGGACAGATCCGCCAGGAAACGCAGAAGATTCTGGCGAGCATCGAGAACGAGGCCAAGGTCGCCGATCTCCGGGCTCGCGAGCTCGAGCGGCAGAAGGACACGGTGCAGGCCAACAGCGCCCGCGCCGGCGAGGACGAAGTCGGCCTCAATGCGCTCGAGCGCGAGGCGACCGCCCAGCGCCAGCTGCTCGAAACCTATCTGGTGCGCTACCGCGAGGCCGCCTCCCGCGCCGACAGCAATTCGAGCCCGGCCGACGCTCGTATCGTTTCGAAAGCCGTCGAGCCGGTCGATCCCTATTTCCCCAAGGTCGTGCCGATCGTCGTCGTCGCAGCCGTCGCCATACTGATCCTCAGTGCCATCGTCACCATGCTGGCCGAACTCTTCAGCGGCAGGGCGCTTCGCCCGATCGATGCGTCGGCTGAGACAATCGAGACGGAAACAGGCCTCGAAGAGAAGATTGCGCCGCAGGCAGCTCCCGTCGCCACCGTCCGGAGTCCCGCCCGGGCGAGCATGCTCGCCGTGGTCGGCGACGAGGAGGATGCGATCGACGAGGACGTGGAGACTGCCGCTGAGGTACCGGAGGACGACAATGAATTCTCCGTCGCCTCGGTTGCCGATTACCTCACCGGCAGCCGGGCGCCGCTGGCGATCGCGATATCTCCGACCGGTGACGATGGTTCCGCAACGACGGTCTTGCTGACCCGCATTCTTGCCGATGCCGGCCGCCGCGTCATCCTGATCGATATGACCGGTTCCGGCCAGCCGACGGAACTGATGGCCGAAGACCAGGCCGCTCCTGGTGTCACCGACCTGCTGTGCGGCGAGGCCGCCTTCGGTGATACCATCCACAGCGATCGGCTTTCCGATGCCCATCTGATCCCGCAGGGCCGGAGCGACGTACGCCGCGCCATGCGCGGTGTCGATCGGCTGTCGCTGCTGCTCGATGCGCTGGCCGCTGCCTACGACCTCGTGGTCGTCGAATGCGGCGCTGCCGATGTCGCCGGCGTCTCGCGCCTGACGCGCAGCCGGGATGTCGAGATCATCCTCTCGCTGCCGCAGCTCGAGGAGACCGTTTTCGTAACACTGATGACGGAATTCCAGGCTGCGGGCTACGAGCGCGTCGTGCTGATGTCGGACGGCGAAGCGGCCGAGCAGAGGTTCGGCCAGGCGGCCTAACGCATGGCGCGTAAAAGTGTGCGACGGTTTTGCGGCAACGCCATGCGTAGGACAAAGACTACTCAGCCGATCCTTGCCCGGATCGCCTGGGCGAATTTATAGAGCTTCGGGCGCGCCTTGATATGCGCCTTGCCGCGCGTGACGATCCTGTGCGCGGCGCCGGCGGCGATGCCGATAGGCGAAACCGGCAGCACCACGTCGTAATGCGCGGTCTCAACCGGTGCCCAGGATCGTTTGTAGGTCTGATCGCCGAGGCCGAAATCGAACAGCGCGACGCCTTTGCCGTGCAATCCCGAGATGGTCTGCCAATAGAGGAATTCGCCGGGGCTCGTATCCGGCACGAGGTCTTCGTCGATCGCCCCGAATTGGCAGATGACGTGATCGCCCTTGCGCGAGATGCCCGAGATCGCAGCGATCCGGTCCTCATTCCCACCCTTCAGCCGCAGCACATGCATCTGCAGGCCGAAGAACTGCCCTGTTTCATCTTGGCTGTCGATGAGGCCATGCAGGAAGGCCTGTGTTTCCCGGTCGGCAAAGACGTCGGGCAGGCCAAGGCTGGCGAAGCGGGTACTTTTCAGACGGAAGAAGATATCGAGCAGGCGATGCTGTTCTTCCGATGTTTCGGGGATGACGTATTCGGCGCCGCCGGCGGCCTCGAGACGCCTCGATTGAACGCGGAACTTCTTACGCCGGCTCTTGGCGTTGATCTGTTTCAGCGTCTCCTCGAAACCGGCAAGGAGCGGCAGTTGATAGGCGTGGTTCTGGTTTTGCACCATAGGCAGCCCGCTGAACGGCGTCTGCCGCCCGCGCCATTCCAACGGAATGTTTTGCAGCAGCAGCAGATCGGCCCGCCCCTTCAACGCTTGCTGAAGCTGACGAGCGAATTTTGCGGCGTCGATGCTGCCGCCGCTTTCGGCGAAATTCCTCGAGAATAAACCGGTATTGATATTGCTGTGATCGGCAGCGATGAATTTCGCGACGGCAAGACCACGCGACTTGACGATCTCGACCGGCAGAATGAAGGCCGTCTCCCCGGCATAGGTGCCTTTGAGGATCGCCAGCGGCCGTCGAAAGGCGCTTACCCAGGCGGCGCACCAATCGTAGCTCTGATGGAGCGACTGGAGATTGTCGACCTCCAGCGCCCGCCAATCATCTTCCAGCGGCTGCATCGCATCGAAAACGGCGATGTCGATTTTGGCCATGGCAAGTTTCATGCTCACCTGGCGTAGGCGTGAAATCGCCGTCTCGGCCAGTGCGCCATCGTCTGACGGCTGTTCGTCGACGTCGAACTTTTGCGTCTGCACGGGAACTCTCCGGTCAAAATACTGAGCGGGAAGCTAGCTATGCAGGGCGTATATTTGGTTTAATCGTCGGCTATCAGCGAGGTTTTCCGCCGATCACGGTTATCCGGCCGTTAATGGCTTACTGCTGCCGCGGTCCGGCCATCCATTTGATGATCACCATCGCCGGCAAGATCCAAAGCAGGCCGGTGAGCAGGAAATAGAGCAGGTGCCCCCACCAGGGCGCGTTGCCGAGCGTCGCCACTGCGATCGTGTTCGCCACCAGCGCGTAGACGAGCACGAGCACGATGATGAGGATCGTGCCGATGAATTTGCGGAGGCGGACGGGCATTTTGATCTCTTGTCTGGGTGGCGCGAACCGGCGCGACGGCATGCCGCAAAGGTTCGGGGCTTGTTTTGCATGAGCCGGTGGGGCAAATCAACTGCCGGATAGAAGGAGACATCATGGCCGTCGCGAACCTCACCACGGAACAGGCGATCCTGAGCGAAGTGCGCAAGCAGAACCGCAATCGCCGCGCCTTGCGGCTGTGGCTCGGCTTCGTGCTTTTAGCGCTCTTCTGTCTCGTGCTCGTCGGCGGCGCCACGCGGCTGACCAATTCCGGCCTGTCGATCACCGAATGGAAGCCGATCCATGGCGTCATTCCGCCGCTATCGGCTGCCGAATGGGAGGAGGAGTTCCGCCTCTACCAGCGCATTCCCGAATTTCAGCAATTGAACAGCTCCATGACGGTCGACGAGTTCAAGGGCATTTTCTGGTGGGAATGGGCCCACCGGCTGATCGCCCGCGGCATCGGCGTGATCTTCGCGCTGCCGCTTATCTTTTTCTGGCTGACGGGGCGCATCGAAAGGCGCCTGCGCTGGCCGCTCGTCGGCATTCTGGCGCTCGGCGGCCTGCAGGGTTTTATCGGCTGGTGGATGGTGTCCTCGGGTCTTTCTGTCCGCACCGATGTCAGCCAATACCGGCTCGCGACTCATCTCGTCATGGCCTGCCTGATCTTTGCCGGCTGTATGTGGATCATGCGCGGGTTATCGCCGCATTCCAACGATCCGGCGCCGGCGCGCAGCTCGCGCGGTTTTGCCGCCGTCATCGCCATCTTCGCGCTGTTCCAGATCTATCTCGGCGCGCTGGTGGCCGGGCTCGACGCCGGTTTCTCCTATAATACCTGGCCGCTGATGGATGGTGCCGTCATCCCTTCGGATCTCTTGATCCAGCAGCCCTTCTGGATCAACGCCTTCGAGAACCCGAAGACCGTGCAGTTCATCCACCGCGTCGGCGCCTATGCGCTCTTCGCGTTGACTTTGATCAACATGGTCATTGCCCTGCGCGCCGCAGCCTGGACCACCCATGCCCGCCGCGCCGTGGTGCTTTTCTTGCTGGTGACGCTGCAGGCGGCGATCGGCATCGCCACGCTGCTGATGCAGGTGCCGCTTCACTGGGGCCTGCTGCATCAGGCCGGCGCTCTGGTGGTCTTCGGTTTCGCCGTCGCCAACTGGCGCGGCTTTTACGGCGAATATCCGCACGCCACGGCAATTGCGGAGCGCGATTGAAGCGCAAGCCGTTTAACGCAGCACGCCGTCGAGCAGCGGCATGCCGATGATCGCAGCGGCGGCGATCAGCACGTAGCAGGCGATGCGGAAGGTCCGTTCCTCGGCCAGCCCGAACAGTTTCGAGCCGCCGTAAAGCCCCAGCGCATAACTCGGCAAAATGACGGCCGTCAGGGCAAAGACGGCGGGGACGAACAGTCCGCCGACATAATAGCTGATGGCGCTGAAGATGGTGGAAATGGAGAAATAGAGCACGACATTGGCCCGGACGCGCGTGAAATCGCTCTTGCCGCCGAGCCAATAGGCGACGACAGGCGGTCCGCCGAGCTGTGCGGCGCCGCTGAAGAGGCCGGCAATCAGGCCGACGCCGCTGCTGAGCGGCGCCGAAGGCGCGCCGTGATAACGCCATCCGGAGACGAGAAGCGCGAGCAGTGAGATGGCGATTATCGTGATGCTCCAGCGCAACAGCGTCGGGTCGAGCAGTGCCAGCATCGCCGTGCCGGCCGGGACGCCGAGTGCCGCACCCGCGGCCATGACGAAGACCTCGGGCCGGTTGGCGTTGCGCCAAGCGGGTGGAATCATCCCCAGCGTGGCAATGCCGTCGATGACGAGCAGGATCGGCGAGGCCAGCTTCGGCCCGATGATGGCGCCACCGAGCGGAATGAAGATCAGCGCTGCCCCGAAACCGGAAAAGCCCCGGGCGAGCCCGGCGATGAAGGCAAAGGCCATCAGGGCATAGATGCCGTGATCGGGCAGGGCGGCGGCAAACCAGGCCTGCCCGTCCGTGATAAGCGCATCCAGCGTCATGACGTCAGGAAGCGAGCATCAGGTCCATGTTCTGCACGGCAGCACCCGAGGCGCCCTTGCCGAGATTGTCGAGCAGCGCCACCAGATTGACCTGGGAACCGCCCGGCGTGCCGAAGACGAAGAGCTTCATCGTGTCCTTGCCTTCGAGTTCGACGGCGTTGACACGGGGGAGCGCCTTGCTGTCGGCGAGCGGCACGACGGTGACGATGTCCTGGCCGGCATAGTGAGCGACGAGAGCCGCGTGGATGGTTTCCATCGTCGTGCCCTCGGCGAGGTCGTCGAGATGCAGCGGCACCTGCACGATCATGCCCTGCGCGAACTTGCCGACCGATGGCGAGAAGATCGGTGCGCGGTCGAGCAGGCCATGCACGGTCATTTCGGGCACATGCTTGTGGGTGAGGGGAAGACCGTAGAGGAAATGCGGCGCGGTGATCGCATCCGGGTGATCCGGATTTTCCATCTGGGCAATCATCTGCTTGCCGCCACCGGTATAGCCGGAGACCGCATTGACCGTCACCGGGTAGCCGTCCGGCAGGATGCCGGCGGCACGCAGCGGCCGGATCAGGCCGATTGCACCGGTCGGATAGCAGCCGGGGTTGGCGACGAAACGCGCGGCTTTGATCTTGTCGGCCTGCGCGCCATCCATTTCGGCAAAGCCATAGGCCCAGCCGGGGTTGACGCGGAAGGCGGTCGAGGTGTCGATGACGCGCACATTGTTGTTGGCCGAGACCATCTGAACCGCTTCCTTCGATGCCTCGTCGGGCAGGCAGAGAATGGCGATATCAGCGCTGTTCAGCATGTCCTCGCGCAGGGCGGCGTTGCGCCGCTCGGCCTCGGGAATGGACAGAAGCTCGACATCGCGGCGGCCGGCCATGCGCGTGCGGATCTGCAGACCCGTTGTGCCGTGTTCGCCGTCGATGAAGATTTTCGGTGCCATGTTAACCTGCGCTTTCAATGGGTTCAGAAGGTTTCCGGATTCATTTTGGGATAATAAGTCAGCCTTGTGACACGGCGATGGCGCGTCGCTCCGCATGAAGCCCCAGCATATACATCGCCACCGTTGCCCCGGCAATGGCGGTGATATCGGCATGGTCGTAGGGCGGCGAAACCTCGACGATATCGGCGCCGCGGATATCGAGCTGGTGCAGGCGCTGCAGCACCGAGAGGATCTTGGCGCTCGACGGTCCGCCGGCGACCGGCGTGCCGGTGCCGGGCGCAAAGGCCGGATCGAGGCAATCGATATCGAAGGTGAGATAGGCCGGCGCGCCGCGCGTGTGGGAGATGATCGCCGAAGCGATGTCGCCGGCAGTCATATCCTCGACCTGATGACCATAGAGAATATTGATGCCGCAATCCTCCGGCGCATGGGTGCGGATGCCGATCTGAATCGAGCGATCGGGGTCGATGATGCCCTCGCGGGTGGCCCGTGCGACGAAGGAGCCATGGTCGATGCGCCGCTCTTCGTCGAACCAGGTGTCCTGATGCGCGTCGAACTGCACGAGCGCCAGCGGCCCATGTTTTGCCGCGTGGGCTTTCAGCAGCGGCCAGGTGACGTAATGATCGCCGCCGAGCGTCAGCAGGAAAGCGCCGCTGTCGAGGATCACATTCGCCTGACGTTCGATGGCGCCGGGCGTATCCTGGTGATTGCCGTAATCGAGCAGGCAATCGCCGTAGTCGATCACGGCCATGTCGGCGAACAATTCGCGGTTGAAGGGATATTGCGCATCATTGTCGAAGATCGCCGAGGCACGCCGGATCGCTTGCGGGCCGAAGCGCGTGCCCGGCCGGTTCGATGTGGCGGCGTCGAAAGGAATGCCCCAGACGGCGACATCGACGCCGGTGAGTTCCTTGGTGAAGCGGCGGCGCATGAAGGACAGCGCGCCGGCAAAGGTCGGGTCGCTGGCGGCGGAGGTGAGGCTGGTCGCCGTGAAGGCGTGGTCAATCGATCTGTTCGCCAAGTCATGCTCCTTTTTTCGGTCGCAGAACCGTAGTCGCGTTCAATGCGGACGCTGCCTTGCAGGATGTTCGACGTCAGAGCGTCGGCGTTGGTCCGCGCGAAGGAATTGGCCGATCCCTTCGCGAGAAAGGGGTAGGCGAGGTGCCGACAGATTTCAAGCAATCGTTCGGATGACCGCCGCTCGTCGCTATCGAGCGGCGGTCCTTTGTCCATCTGCCTATCAGGACGGTTCTGGCAGGAACCACAATCCAGAAAGCGTCGTCAGCGCGGTCACACAGATATAGCCCACGAGCGGCCAGGCGCTGTCGCCCCCGAGCAGAAACACGAACAAGGTTCCAGCAATGCTGACGATGACGCTCTGGACGCAGGAGTAGAACGCGACCGCCGTTCCCGCCATGTCGCCAAAGGCGTCAAGCGCACCGTTGGCGGTGACCGCGGTGGCAAGGACGATGCCGATCGCGATGATCCACATGGGCGCGACGAAGCTCAGAAGCGAAGGCTGCAGAAACAACTCGCCAAAGGCAAGCAGCATGGCGCCGAGAAGCAGCATTGCCATGCCTCCGGAAAGGCTGCCTGCAATGCCGCAGCGCATGACGAAGCGTTTGGCGAACCGCGCCGTCACGATCATCACCAGCGCCACCGTGGCAAAGACCAGACTGAAGCCGGTGCTGGAGAAGCCGGCTTTATCGATCAGGATACGGGGTGCCGTCGAGAAAAAGACGAAGAAGGTGCCCATCGCCGCGCTGAAGCCGGCTGTATAAACCCAGAAAGGAAAGCTGGTGAGGATGGGGCGCAGAGCGATCTTCGCGGTAGCGGCTGGGCGGGTCTCATGCCACCGCATGCCGGCGTTAAGAAGGGCTGCGACCGATAGCAGGCCGATAGTCAGGAAAATAGCGCGCCAACCGAAGCGATCGGCGATCACGGCGCCAGCGATCGGGCCCAATGCAGGCACAAAGGAAAGGATGGAGCCGAGAAGGCTATAGATCGTGCTGCTTTCGGGACGCCCGGCGTAAACGTCACGCACGGTTGCGAAAGTCGCGACCATAGCCGCGGACGCGCCAATGGCCTGCAGCAACCTCAAGGCCACGAACAGCGGTGCCGAGGAGGAGGCGGCAAGCAGCAACGACGAAGCGGCAAAGAGTGCCGTCCCTGCGATGACGACGGGCCGCCGTCCGACAAGATCGGAAATCGGGCCGAAGACGATCTGCCCGGCGCCGAGTACAAGCATGTAGAGGCTGAGGGTCAATTGAATGACCGCAGGCGAAGTGCCGAGCGCTTCCGGCATGACCGGCACGATCGGCAGATAGATATCCATGGCGAGGGAGGCCAGGATGTCGAAAGGCGCCATGAGCAGCAAGGCTGCCGGCACGGAATAGGTCCAGCGCTGGATTTTGGGATAAGACATGGGAAAGAACCCGCTCAAATGATTTCATTCGGCGGCGATCTGTCTTTTCATCAGTATCGAATTTGGCCGGACAGACGCCGCAACAACAGGGCAGAGTTGTTGCGGCCTATTTGTCTGCGGACTTGATTGTTCCCATCATGCGCCCCTGACTGCGGCTCCGCTCATTTCGAAGCCCTTTGCCCCTTGTCTAGCAGCGTAGCCGGGGCTCGGCAACAGAACGCTCTTCCTCCTGCGCCGACGATATCCATAAAAGCAGTGGTTTAGTCGATTTTTTTATAAAAGTCATACTTGCAGGAAAATTGATGATCGCCTATGCAAGGCCGGGTTGCAGATTCGGCCCTCATAATTGGGTACGAACATCATATTTCAGGTATATTTTCAGTGATTTATCGACGAGAGATTGACGGCCTGCGGGCGGCCGCGGTGATGCCCGTTATTCTGTTTCATGCGGGTTTTAGTTTCTTTAGCGGCGGCTTCATCGGCGTCGATGTTTTCTTCGTGATCAGCGGATTTCTGATCACCTCGATCATCCTTGAAGAGATGCGCGACGGCACCTTCTCGCTGGCGGCATTCTACGAGCGCCGCGCCCGCCGGATCCTGCCGGCCCTGTTTCTCGTCGTCCTGTGCTGTCTGCCCTTTGCCTGGCTCTGGGTCATGCCGGAGGAATTTCGCGCCTTCTCCGACAGCCTGATTGCCACCAGCCTCTCCGGCGCCAATTTCCTGTTCTGGTTCAAGAGCGGCTATTTTGCGCCGGAGGCCGCAGAGGTGCCGCTGCTCCACATCTGGAGCCTGGCCGTCGAAGAACAGTATTACATGTTCTTTCCGCTGCTCGCCATGTTCATGTGGAAGCGCAAGCGGAACTGGCTCTTTGCCACCCTGGTTGCGCTCGCCCTTGCCAGCCTTGCCTATAGCGAGTGGGCGTCACGGGTCTATCCTTCCGCCAATTTCTATTTCCTGCCGTCGCGGGCCTGGGAATTTCTGGCCGGATCGATCTGCAGCTTCATACCGTTGACGGGGCAAAAGCGCGGCAGCGATCCGCTGTCGTTCCTCGGTTTCGGCATGATCGCCTTCTCCATTTTCTATTTCGACGAAACCTCGCCAATTCCCTCGACGCTCGCCCTGGTGCCCGTGGTCGGCGCGATGCTCGTGCTGCTCTATGCGCGACAGGGAACCTGGGTGGCGGCACTGCTTTCAACCCGCGTCTTCATCATGGTCGGGCAGATCAGCTACAGCGCCTATCTCTGGCACCAACCGCTTTTTGCCTTTGCGCGGATCCGCAGCATCGATCCGCCCCCATTGACCGTGATGGGCGTTCTTACCTGCCTTTCGCTTGTGCTTGCCTATGTCTCGTGGCGTTTCGTCGAGCAGCCGTTCCGCAGGCGCGAGCGCCGATTGCTGCCGTCGACCCGCAGCCTGGTCGCATCGGTATCCGTGGTTCTGGCCGCCTTTATCGCCTTCGGCATTTACGGCCACGATACGCGCGGCATTCCATGGCGTCTGCCGGCGCCGATCAAGGAATTCATGGCGAACAATGGTTGGAGCAAGACCTGCCTTCTCGAGGGTTCGTCGGGCTGGGACACGATGCCGATCAAGGGCTGCGTATTCAACGGCAGCCACGAACAGACATACGCCATCCTCGGAGATTCCCTGGCGTCGTCGCTGACGCCGGCGCTGGCCAAGCGTCTGGACGGCATGAATATCGGCCTGCAGCAGATCACGCACAGCTTCTGCGCGCCGGTCGCCGACGTCTCGATGGTCCCCCACCAGGCGCGCGATTGCGGTGCCTTCAACGCTGCGGCAATCGACTATCTCGTCAAGAGCAAGGTGAAAACGGTCGTTCTCGCTGCCTCCTGGAAGATCTTTTTCGAGCAGTCACGCTACAGGTTCAGGGGCGAGGAAGTCGCGACATCAGACGTAGGGCAGCGGTTGAGGGATGCCTTCGACAAAACCGTCGCCGAGCTGACATCGGCCGGCATCCGCGTCGTCATCATCTATCCACATCCGCGCGGCGACACGGAGATCGCCGCCAAGGTTGCGAAGCTGATGCACAAAGGCACGCCGGCGCCGACGATCACGATCGCCCAGGATGAATTTCTCCAGCAATCGGCGCCTTCCTATGCCTATCTCGACGATCCCAAGCACACGCAGGTCCTGCGCGTCGATCCGGCCAGGATTTTCTGCGGGATGGAGACGGGCCGATGCGATCTGGCGCGGGAAGGCAAGACCTTCATTTCCGACAAGGTGCATTTCACCCCGGCAGGCGCGGAAGCCGTCGCCGACGAAATCATGGTCACTCTCGGGCAAGACCATATGGCGGATCCGAACGGTATGGCAGCGCTCTCTTCCGATTAATGCATGTCGCCGGGAGGTGTGCAGCGGTTCCGGGATAAACGACATGCATCAAACAAAGATGCATGTCGCCGGAGCGTGCAGCGGTTCGGGGATAACGACCTTCATAAAACCAAGGACTGAAGCGCGTCGGATATTTCGGAAGCGCTGCATGGTTTTGCGCGGCATGCTTTCAGGTCCTGAAGAGCGCGCAGCGCCGCAGCGCCGCAGCGACCACAGCAAAAAGGCCGGGTTTCCCCGGCCTTCGTAAAATCCATTTGTTCGAAACGATTAGCGCTTCGAGAACTGGAAGGAGCGGCGGGCCTTTGCCTTGCCGTACTTCTTGCGTTCGACGACGCGGCTGTCGCGGGTCAGGAAGCCGCCCTTCTTCAGCACCGAGCGCAGGCCCGGTTCGAAGTAGGTGAGCGCCTTGGACAGGCCGTGGCGAACGGCACCGGCCTGGCCGGAGAGGCCGCCGCCGGCAACGGTTGCGACGATGTCGAACTGGCCGTCACGGGCAGCCGCGACGATCGGCTGGCGCAGGATCATCTGCAGCACCGGGCGGGCGAAATATTCCGCGAATTCCTTGCCGTTGACGATGATCTTGCCGGAGCCCGGCTTGACCCAGACGCGGGCGACGGCGTTCTTGCGCTTGCCGGTCGCGTAGGAGCGGCCGAGCGAATCGACCTTGCGGACGTGCGCCGGAGCAGCAGCTTCGGAAGCCGTGCCGAGTTCCTTCAGGGAGGAGAGGTCAGCCATATCAGGCGCTCCTTACGTTCTTTTTGTTGAGCGCGGCAACGTCGAGGGCGACCGGCTGCTGGGCTTCATGGGGATGGTTGGCGCCGGCGTAGACGCGCAGGTTCTTCATCTGGCGACGGCCGAGCGGGCCGCGCGGAACCATGCGTTCGACGGCCTTTTCGAGGACGCGCTCCGGGAAGCGGCCTTCGATGATCTGGCGCGCGGTGCGTTCCTTGATGCCGCCGGCGTAACCGGTGTGCCAGTAGTAGACCTTGTCGGAATACTTCTTGCCGGTGAAAACGACCTTGTCGGCATTGATGACGATGACGTTGTCGCCGTCGTCAACGTGGGGCGTGAAGGTTGCCTTGTGCTTGCCACGCAGGCGCATAGCGATGATGGAAGCGAGACGGCCAACGACCAGCCCTTCGGCGTCGATGATCACCCACTTCTTCTCCACCTCTGCAGGCTTCTGGGAGAAGGTAGCCATAGTGAATACTCTCTTTTGGGACCCTTGCCCGAAGGCTGGAAGGGCGTTTCTTGTTGCTTGGATTGGCAGGCGCGAGACATGCCAAAAAGAAAGCAGCCGGGAAGGCTGCGTTCTGGCGCGGTGTATAAAGGGAATGTGTCATCGGGTCAATATCGACACGTCCGGCAATCTCAAAAGAAACATAAGCAAAAACAGTCGTTTAGCAATGTGGTATTGTGTTGCCTCAAATTAGTTGGAGCGGGAAGCTGCCATATTGAAGGTTTTTCCCCCGTCGCGTCCGGACTTGTGGGGCGCAAGCGATGTCAATCCTTGCACTCGCGCAGACATTTCATCATTTCGCGAAGGCCGCGTGTCAGATGTTTGTCCCGGCGCAGAACCATGCCGAGCCGGCGCATGAGCTTCGGCTTCAGCGACGACGTTGTCACAAGGCCGCCACGGTCGCGCTTGAGCGCCAGCCCCGGCAGGATCGACCAGCCGAGCCCGACGGACACCAGCTCCTTGATCGCCTCGACGCTGCCGAATTCCATCGCAGGACGGGTCCTGCCATCGGGGACGGCGAGCCACGCGTCGATTGCCCGTCTGGTATTGCCGCCCTCGTAAAGCAGCAGCGTCCTGTCGCGCATGAAGGCGGCGTCCGGTCCGCCTTCGGGCAGCAGGCTGCCTGCGGGCGCGACAGCCAGCAATTCCTCCTCGTAAAACGGTTCGATCTCGAAGTTTCGTCCCGATGCCGGCAAGGCCACGACGGCGATGTCTAGGCTGTTGGCCTCCAGATCGCGCAGAATATCGTCGGCATTGCCGATATGGACGGTGATTTCGAGGCCGGGCATGGATTTCCTCGCGGCGGCGATGGCGCGTGGCAGCAGATGGATCGAGGCCGTGCCGCCGCTGCCGATGCGCACCCGGCCGCTGGCGCCGTCCCTATGGGGCATCATTGCTTCTTCCGCCGCGGCTGCTTCCTGCAGCAGACGCCTCGCGTGCGAAAGCAGGTCGAGGCCCGCCGCCGTCGGTTGCGCCCGCCGCCCGACGCGCTCGATCAGCCTGACGCCGAGCCGCTGTTCAAGGCCTTTGATCTGCAGGCTGACGGCCGGTTGCGTCACGCCTTCCTTGTCGGCAGCGGCCGTAAAGCTTCCAAGATCGGCGACGTTGACGAAGGACGCGAGCTGATCGAGATTGAGTGGCATCCAAAGAATTCCTTATGCATATCATAATATTCATAAGCTTCTTTCGGAGTGTCTTCCAGCGCATCTTTTCTCCGTTGAGAAAGGACAAAAGATGACCCTGGAATTCGGCGAGCTATTAGCGACACCGCGCAACGCCCTTCGGTTGAAACTTCGCGAGACGGCGCGCCGGGGCCGGCTGCTGCTGGCGGCCATCGAGTGTCGGCTCGAAAAGCGACGCAGCCGCCGTAAGCTTTCGGACCTCACCGATGATGAGCTTCGCGATATCGGTCTGACCCGTGCGCAGGCGACGGCCGAGACATCGAAATCGTGGTTCTGGTTTTGACCACGCCGCAGCGGGGAGGGCGGATCCTGCTCGAAATTGCCGGCGCCTTGTGGCAGAACAGGTGTGTGGAAATTGAGCGCAGGGAGCAGCATCATGGCCGAAATCGTATCCTTCCGAAAGGACGCGGACAGGGTGGACGGATTGTTGCTCCGCTCGCTGCGCGACGGCGTGCTGCGGCTCGTGCTCAACGACCCGCCGGCCAATGCGCTTTCGATTGCGCTTCTCGAGGCGCTGATGGCCGAGCTCGAAAAGGCGGAGGCGGATTTGGATGTGCGCGTCGTCGTCATCGCCTCGACCGGCTCCGTCTTTTCCGCCGGCCATGACCTCAAGGAACTCACGGCCCATCGCGTCGACGAAGACCGGGGCGCTGCGTTCTTCGAGAAAAGCTTCCGGCTCTGCGCCGATCTGATGCTGAAGATCGCGCATCTGCCAAAACCTGTTATCGCCGAAGTCGACGGGCTTGCAACGGCTGCCGGCTGTCAGCTCGTTGCCTCCTGTGATCTGGCGATCTGCACGGACACGTCGACGTTCTGCACGCCGGGCGTCAATATCGGCCTGTTCTGTTCGACGCCGATGGTGGCGGTTACCCGTGCCGCCCATCGCAAACAGGCGATGGAAATGCTGCTGACCGGCGAGACGATCGACGCTTCGACCGCCAAGGATTTCGGCCTCGTCAACCGCATCGTGCCGAAGCAGTATCTGGCGCAGGTCGTTTCCAAATATGCGGCCGTGATCGCCGGCAAATCGCCATTGATCCTGAAAATCGGCAAGCAGGCATTTTATCGACAGCTCGAACTGCCGGCGGAGGCAGCCTATGACTATGCCGCTAAGGTCATGGTGGAGACCATGCTGACGCAGGATGCGCAGGAGGGCATCGGCGCCTTTCTCGGCAAGCGCAAGCCGGAATGGAAGGGCGAATGATCATCCCAGCTTCAGAACCAGCACGCCGGCCGCGATGACGACGCCGGCGACGTAGCGCCAGATTCCGGCTTTTTCCTTGAACACGGCGACCGAGATCACCAGTGCGAAGACGATCGCGGTTTCCCGCAACGCGGCGACGGTCGCGACCGGGGCCTTCGTCATCGCCCAGAGCGCCAGTCCGTAAGATGCAATCGAACCCGCGCCGCCGATAAGGCCGCGCCACCAGTTGCGGCGAACGTGGCGCACCACTGTCAGGCTGCCGCGCCGGGAGGCCGCCCAGGCAAACAGCAATATGGGCGGCAGCAGCGACATCCACAACGTATAGGAAACCGCGTTGCCTGAAAGGCGGGCGCCGATGCCGTCGACATAAGTGTAGCTGGCGATAACGAAGGCATTGGCAATGGAGAGGACGACGGCGCTGCCGCTGCCGCGACGTGCCTCCAGAGCGAGCGTCAGGACGCCGGCTGAGATCGTCATGATGCCGGCGAGCGCGGCGCCGGAAAGGTCTTCCCTAAGGACGACACCGCTTGTCGCGGCGATCAGCAACGGCGCGCAACCACGCATCAGCGGATAGACCAGGCCGATATCGCCGGCCCGGTAGGCGGCGGCAACCAGCTGGAAATAGGCGAACTGCAGGATGGCCGACGCGCCGATAAACGGCCAGGCAGCACTTTGCGGCAATGGCAGAAATGCCAGAAACGGCAAGGCCGATACCGCGCCGCCGGCCGAAATCAGCGCCGCATCAAGGGATTTATCGCTCCCCGCTTTGACGATCGCGTTCCATGTCGCATGCAGCAGTGCACCGAACAGAACGAGCAGGATGACGTCGAGGGGCAAGGATAAATCCTGGACTACGGGGAAAGACAAGCGCTTCGCCCCGACGGGGCAAACTTCTGGTAAGACAACCGCGATTTGCACGAAAATGCGTTGCCGCGCTCGCGGATGTCTTCCTGTCTGCAATATCACCCTTCCAATATCCCAACAATGGCGGGCTCAGCCGGCAATTTTTACGTGCGCTCGATATGCGTTCAATCCAGACGATCTTCTCAACTATGAGATGCCGCTAATGGACACCAGAACATAGGGTGATTTTAAAAGGAACAAAAGAAGAAATCGCTGGGAGGAATTCCGGCGCGGATCTTTCTATGTTGCTGAAATACAGATATTATTCTATAACTTTGACATACGCGAAAAATAAAGCTGGTGATTGCATATTCTCAGGAAAATCGCATCGCGGGATTGAGGCGGTGGACATTCCCAAACGCGAAGGGCGTAGGGCGTTGCGGCAGTCACGGCAGCAAAAACCTCAGAGCTGATAATGCGGAACGAACAGCATCCCGTCAAGGTTGTCTATGTTCTGGCAGTTCAGAACGGGACACCGGGGGTTGTCTTTCGAGGGAATGTGCGTCCACTCCGCATAGTCGGTCGCGTCGCAATAATTGCTGTTGCGGACGTAGCGATCATAGAGGGGCAGACCGCGGCGTGACTGATAGCGGAAAATGACAGCGCCCTGATTGTGGATGGCGGTGCGCACGCTGTCGCAGCTCATGGTGAGCGGATTGTAGCGCGAGATTGCCAGCGCCGGCGATGCGGCGAGCACGAGCATGAGGGCAAGAGCGATTTTTTTCATCGAATCATCCTCAGAAAGTGTCCAATTCATATATACGGGAAAGGCGCGCAACTGGTTTCACGCAAACGCAAAATTACGCGCGCCGTGGCGAAAGACTTTCGCAAGTGGAGAAGCGGACATGAATCACGACAGCTACACGGATGATTTCCTCGCCGGCATTCTGCATTCGGTGAAGACCATCGCCCTGACCGGCGCTTCGCCCAATCCGGCGCGGCCGAGCAACGGCGTCATGGGCTATCTGCTGTCGCGCGGCTATGAGGTCATTCCAGTCAACCCGGGGCAGGCGGGTAAACAGATCCACGGCCGCACCGTCTTTGCCCGGCTCGCCGACATTCCGGTGCCGATCGACATGGTCGACGTCTTTCGCGCTGCCGAATATCTGGACGGCGTCGTCGAGGAGGCCTTAGCGCTGAAACCTTTGCCGAAGATCATCTGGGCGCAGCTCGGCGTCCGCGACGATGCGGCTGCGGCAAAGGCGGAGGCCGCCGGCGTCAAGATGGTGATGAACCGCTGCCCGGCGATCGAGTACCCCCGGCTCATTGCCTGATCTCATTGCCCGATCTCATTACCAGATCTCATTGCTTGAGCTGCGCTCTGCAGAGACGGATTTTCCACCGAACGCCCGCGGGTTGAAACGGATCGCGATTAACTTTCGTCCGGGAGAGGCTATGATCCCGGCCGTCAGCAACAGCGGGAGGACGACATGGCCAAGAATGATCCGGGATTCAACACGTTGGCGATCCATGCCGGTGCGCAGCCCGACCCGGCGACCGGCGCGCGGGTGACGCCGATCTACCAGACGACCGCCTACGTCTTCAACGATTCCGATCATGCCGCCGCGCTCTTCGGCCTGCAGGCTTTTGGCAATATCTACACCCGCATCATGAACCCGACGCAGGCCGTGCTGGAGGAGCGCGTCGCAGCGCTCGAGGGCGGCACGGCGGCCCTTGCCGTCGCCTCCGGCCATGCCGCACAGATGATCGTCTTCCACACCATCATGCGCCCCGGCGAGAATTTCATCGCGGCTCGCAAGCTCTACGGCGGCTCGATCAACCAGTTCGGCCATGCCTTCGAGAATTTCGGCTGGCAGGTGCGCTGGGCCGATTGCGCCGATCCGGCAAGCTTCGAAAGCCAGATCGACGCAAAGACGCGCGGCATCTTCATCGAGAGCCTCGCCAATCCCGGCGGCACCTTCGTCGATATCGCCGCGATCGCCGACGTTGCGCATCGCCATGGCCTGCCGCTCATCGTCGACAATACGATGGCAACCCCCTATCTCATCCGTCCGATCGAACACGGCGCCGATATCGTCGTGCATTCGCTGACCAAGTTTCTCGGCGGCCACGGCAATTCCATGGGTGGCCTCATCGTCGACGGCGGCACCTTCGACTGGTCGAAATCCGGAAACTACCCGATGCTGTCGAGCCCGCGGCCGGAATATAACGGCATTGTCCTGCACGCGACCTTCGGCAATTTCGCCTTTGCGATCGCCGCCCGCGTTCTCGGCCTGCGCGACCTCGGGCCGGCGATCTCGCCCTTCAACGCTTTCCTGATCCTGACCGGAATCGAAACGCTGCCGCTGAGGATGCAGCGCCACAGCGACAATGCGATCGCGGTGGCGCGGTGGCTGAAGGCGCACAGCAAGATCGCCTGGGTGAATTATGCCGGCCTCGAAGACGATCCGAACCACGCCCTGCAGCAGCGCTATTCGCAAAAGGGTGCCGGCTCCGTCTTCACCTTCGGCGTCAAGGGCGGTTACGAGGCGGGCAAGACGCTGGTCGAGGGCCTTGAGCTCTTCTCCCATCTTGCCAATATCGGCGATACCCGCTCGCTCGTCATCCATCCCGCCTCGACGACGCACCGGCAGCTGAGCGACGAACAGAAGACCGCCGCCGGCGCCGGCCCCGACGTCGTGCGCCTTTCGATCGGCATCGAGGACGTCAAGGACATCATCGCCGATCTCGAGCAGGCGCTCTCGAGGATCTGAAACACCGTGTAATCAAAACGCCGTAGCCCCGTCGACGCGTGGCCATATTGTGCAGCAGCTTGCTGCACAATATGGGTCGTTGCCTCGGACATCCCGGATATTGGTTCTGGAAGGCTCGCTCCAAAACGCTCAACCTCGGCCGGCGAACTATCTCTCGGGCTGCGACCGCACCCCCGATTACCGCTGGACGATCACTCGGGTCCCCGGCTGGACCATTTCGTAAAGTTCCTCGACATCTTCGCGGTACATCCGAAAGCAACCGCTCGAAGCATTGGTTCCGATTGAGGAAGGGTCATTGGTTCCGTGTATGCGCAGCAGCCCGTCGGCCAGGTAAATTGCGCGGGTTCCAAGCGGATTGGCAGGGCCAGCCTTTACGACCGCCGGAAGCCTTGGGTTCTTCTGCCGCATGCTCGCCGTTGGCCGCCATTCGGGATGCATTCGCTTGGATACCACCCGGGTTGATCCGTACCATTGTTTGCCTTCGCGACCGACGGCAATGGGGTAAGCGAACTGCTCTCCGCTTGCTGTCGTGTAAATAAGAGTGTGCTCACGTGTGGCGATCACGATGTTTCCCCTAACGCTTCGCGTCGAGGGTTCCCTGCGATCATACAGGGGTTCCTGATAGCGGGGGGCGGGGTCGTAATAAGGCGGAGGTGGGTACGGGCTGTAGGGGTCATCATAGTCGTAGCTCCCGTATTCGTCGTATCCATCATACGGTTCATAAACTTGGGCATTGGCTTGAACCACCGTTAGCAAAACGGCCACAGCAAGAAGAGCCAGCAATCTCATTTTTCGCCATCCGCTTGTTTATACAAGCGGTATTGGTCCCAACTCTATGGCGTCACTATGGCGAACCTTTGATCCATACAAGGTGCCCGGGGCGGGATCGCCCCAGACACTTTGCAGATTCAGCCTTCACCGAAGAAATCCAAATAGATTCCCCCGGCTTCCGAGCCAGTGCTCGTGTGGACTGGATGATGTCCTGTATCAAGCAGACCGGCTTCGATTCTTGCTGCTAACGATCGTAGCGTTTCAGCTGTGGTGGCTGCAACTTCCCTTGGTGTCAGGCCACCCAAGATTTGCATTTCGATGTGGCAAGTCAAGCATGCAGTGGCCCACGGGTCGAATTCATCGCATCAGCGGCCCGTTCGGCCCTGAATGGGGAACGCCAATTTCAAGCGAAAAAGCTGATGATGTGAAATTGACCACGAGCGCTTGCTGGTTCTATGCGTGGTGCATGACGAACGTTCTCAGCTTCAAGTTTGAAAATACGGACGAAGACACGGTGGCCGTTCTTCCGTGCGTGGATGGCGTGGGATTAGATCGGCTTGTGGCTGCTTTCGAAGAAGCCGCTGGCTACCGTGACCCCGCTGGTGGCTATGGTGGGCTCATACCCTCATTCTACTTCTTCGGTCCCCTGGCGAGCTATTTCCTTGGTCAGGAAGCACCTGTGACGGGCGATGAGCAGGGGGAAATTTATCTCTTGTCGTGTGAATGTGGTGAGGTTGGATGTTGGCCCCTGATCGCCCACGTTCGCCTGCACCAGGACAAGGTGATATGGGATGGGTTCAGCCAGCCGCATCGGCTAAGCCGGAATTATGCGAGCTTTGGCCCGTTTGAGTTCGAGCGCAAGCAGTACGAACAGGCTGTCGAGGTTTTGGTTCGATATGACGATCTATGACTGAAACGTAAGCGCTGTTGCTCCGACAGCCTCGCAAGAGGGCAAGCCGATCCTTAGCCAACGTAGCGCTTGGCACGCCCTTTTGATTTCATTTTACGATTGCAATGATGCTAAACGTTTGCGCATCGGCATGCACCCTGACGAGGCTTCCGGCGCCGCGGATGCGCCCACGACTTTGACGTGATACTCTCCCCTCCAGCTGCGAAAGCCTTGGAGCGGAGCAAGGGTATGCTGCGAAAGCGCATGGAAAAACCAATGATTAAAAGCATGCCTCATACAAACGTATGCTGCGAAGAACGCTGAAATCGAAGAGATCAGGATGACTGTGAGCAATTTCATCACCTTCGGCATCGATGGCGTCGAGCCGGAGTTCGGCGCGCCCGAACCCGGCCGGATCATCTCCGGCGATCCGCAGTTCCGGACCTGGAATCTGGAGGAGGCCGAAGGCGGCCTCTATTGTGGCATCTGGGAGGCGACGCCCGGCAAGTGGCGGATCGTTTACGAGGAATGGGAATATTTCAGCCTGCTGTCCGGCCATTCGATCGTGACCGAGGACGGCGGCGAGCCGATCCATCTGAAGGCGGGTGACCGGATGATCTTGAGACCCGGCTTCAAGGGAACGTGGGAAGTCGTTGAAACGACTCGCAAGGATTATGTGATCAGGCTTTGATGCATGTCGCGTGGAAGCGTGCAGCGGTTCCGAGATAACGACATGCATATAGACAAGAGTGAAAGCGTGCCATTTTCCAAGATAGAACGCTTTTGATCAATCTCATTAATCGTGCCTACATCGTCAAATGCTAAACCATAGCTGCAGCGCATTGCGGACATGATGTCTCCTGCGGTCCCACAGACATGGTCTTGCAATCGATCACTCCCGGAATTTGCATGTCGTCGACTCTTGCAGGTAGGCACGTTCGCACCCAAACCTCTTCCATCATCGCGACAACGATCTGTTTCCTTGTTGTAGCGCTCCTGTTGACTGGCCTCATGGCGCATGTCGTCACCACCATGACCCGCTCGGCGAACGGGATCGACGATGCCCGCGCCACTCGCGCCGCTCGCGCCGCAATCGCCGCCTTTGTCGCCCGTCTCGGCGCGACAACGACGGATAATGCCATCTGGGATGATGCCTATCGTGCGGTCGCGGCTCCGGGCGGCGCCGATTGGGCCTATGAGAACTGGGGAAAGACCAGCGAGGATTATGCGCTCTATGACGGCGCCGTCGTGATCGGCCCGGACCGGACTTCGATCGTTTCCGCCTATGCCAAAGGCAAGCCCTTCCAGCCGGGCGTATTCTTCGGCGAAGCCTTTTATCGGCAGGCCAAAGTGGCGGCCGATCCGGCGCGCGCGCCCTTGGTAAATTTCGTCAAGACCGAAAACGGCATCGCGCTGCTCTCATCGCAGGCAATCCAACCTTTCGACGACGCCGCCGACACGACGGAATTCAGCACGCTGAGCTTTTACAAGGAATTCACCTCGGAAGTGCTGGACACGCTGTCGAACGAACATGAACTCGAGGGCCTGCGGCTCGAGGCGACACCCAAGCCGGAGCTCCTGAACACACCGATCACCGACATGAAGGGCGCGGTCATCGGCTATCTCGTCTGGCCGAGCAAAGCACCGGGAAGCACCGTGTTTCATCAGGTGGCGCCCTATATCGCGGCTGCCATCGTCATTCTTGCGCTGTTCCTTGCCGCTGTTCTGATGGTCGGCGCGTCAGAGGCGCGGCGCCTGCGTCAACTGGCGCAGGCCGCGCTTTACGAAGCCGGCCACGATAGTCTGAGCGGCCTGTTGAACAGACAGGGGCTTCTCAGCCTGCTCGAAGAGCTGGATGATACAGCCGCTTCGCCGCCCCGGCTCTATCTGGTCGACCTTGATGGCTTCAAGGCCGTCAACGATGCCTGGGGGCATGCTGTCGGGGACGATCTGATCCGGCTGGTTTCGAACGCGCTGACGGCCTGCCATCCCGAAGTCGTCGCGGCGGCCCGGCTGGGGGGCGACGAATTTGCGCTTGTGCAGGTAGGCCCTGCCACATGCGACGATATGGAAAGGGCTATTCTGGCGCTGTTTGCCGAGCCCTTTAAAATCGGCGGGCGGACAATCGAAGTCGGAGCAAGCATCGGAGCTGCCGCGCGCGACGGCGACATCGAGCCCCTGGAGCTGCTGCGCAGAGCGGACATGGCGCTTTATCGCGCCAAGGCAAATGGCAGAGGTCAGGCGATCGAATACGACCCCGAACTGGACCAGGAGCGCCAGCGGGTCGCCGAGTTGGAGGCTCTGCTGAAGAGCGCCATCGGCTCCGGCGCCATCGAAGCTGTCTTCCAGCCTCTCGTCTCTGCCTCGACCGGCACGGTGACCGGTCTTGAAGCCCTGGCGCGTTGGCGAACGGCCGCGGGTAACGTCAGTCCGGAGGTCTTCATCCCCCTTGCCGAAAGATGCGGTCTCATCGATGCGCTCGGCGCTCACATGCTCAGAACATCGATCGCGCATGCCAAGACCTGGCCCGATCTGGCATTGTCGGTGAATGTCTCGCCGGTCCAGCTGTGCAATCCGGAATTTGCCACCGAAGTGATCTCGGTCCTGCAGGAGCTCGATTTCGACCCGAAGCGCCTGACATTGGAGATCACCGAAGGCGTCCTGATGACAAATCCGGATCAGGCCCGGCGCTCGATCGACCAGCTCAAGCGCGTCGGCATCAAGTTCGCGCTCGACGACTTCGGCTGCGGTTACGCCAGCATCGGCGCATTGCGGCAATTCGGATTCGATCGCATGAAGATCGACCGCTCGCTGGTCTCGGCGCTCGACGACGGCGCAAAGGGCGCCGATGTTCTTCGGGCGACCATCTCTCTGGCGACTGCCCTGCAGATCCCCGTTACCGCCGAAGGCATCGAGAATTCGCGCCA
Source organism: Rhizobium sp. M1 (assembly GCF_002531805.1). Lineage (NCBI taxonomy): Bacteria > Pseudomonadati > Pseudomonadota > Alphaproteobacteria > Hyphomicrobiales > Rhizobiaceae > Rhizobium > Rhizobium sp. M1. The sequence continues at coordinate 250,647 of NZ_NWSW01000007.1, forward strand.
GGCGGCGATCCTGCGGGACGCCGGCTGTGATCAGCTTCAAGGTTATCTGATGGGAAAACCCATGTCGGCCCGCGACATCACCGGCAAGCTGCAGGAAGAGGCCGCCGCCTAAACATGTCTTACAAAAGCGTTTAGCGCGTTGGATTCAGCCGGTACGCCGCACGGATCCTCCAGCCGCCGAGGGTCAAGCCGCGGGATCACCACTGCAGATCCAGCCGCTCCAGTCCGTGGAAATGGTAGACGTCCTTGACCACGGGCGTCTTCGCGAGCCTTAGGCCCGCAAGCCGCTCGAACAGGATCGGCAGCACGACGTTGAGCTCCAGCCGCGCCAGCGGCGCGCCGATGCAGAAATGGATGCCGGCGCCGAAGGAGAGGTTGGGCGCCTCGCTGCGGTCGGGCCGGAAGGCGAGGGGATCGGTGAATTTCGCCGGGTCGAGATTGGCGGCGGCGAGGATGAGGCTGACCTTGTCGCCGCGCTTGAACGAGACGCCGTCGATTTCAGCGGGTTCGAGCGCCCAGCGCTGGAAGATGTGAACGGGCGCGCAGATGCGTAGCGTCTCCTCGACCGTGCGTTCCGTCGTCGCCTCGTCGCGGAAGAGCGTCGCCGGATCCGAGCCGCTGTCGAGGATCGTGCGCACGGAATTGCCGATCTGGTGCACGGTCGCCTCATGGCCGGCGTTGAGCAGCACGATCGTCGTCGAGATCAGCTCCTCCTCAGTGAGATACTGGCCCTTGTGCTCGGTATGGATCATGTGGGTGAGCAGGTCGTCGCGCGGCTCGGCGCGGCGCTCGGCGATGACGGTCCTGACATAGTCGGAAAATTCCTTCGCCGCCCGCTCGGCCTCGTCTTCCTGGGCACGCGTGCGGCCGAACATGTACATGCGGACATAGGCGTGTGACCAGGCGAGCAGCTGCGGCCCCATCTCCTCGGGAATGCCGATCATGCGGGCGATCATCGTCACCGGGATGATATCGGCAAAGGCCGAGAGCAGTTCGACCTCGCGCTTGTCGGCGAAGCCGTCGATCAGCCGATTGGCGAGTTCGGCAAGCTCCGGCTTCATTTTCTCGACATGGCGGGAGACGAAGGCGCGGTTGACGAGGGTGCGCAGCCGCGCGTGCTCCGGCGGTTCGAGTTCGAGCAGGGAATACCGCTCGGACAGATCGAAACTTTCAAGATGCGGCATCGGCTCGGCAAGGCCGAGCTCCTCGCGGCTGGCGATATGCAGGATCTGCCGGCCGAAGCGGCGGTCGCGCAGCAGCCCGTTCACATGGTCGTAACCGGTGAAGAACCACTGTTTCTGCTCGGTCCAGTAGAAGGTCGGACAATGGGCGTGAAGCGCGGCATAGACGGCATTCGGATTGCCATAGAAGGCCGGGTCGCGGGCATCCAGCGAGACATGGCGCAGGGCAGGGTCGATCGAGAGAAAGGGCGGTATCGTCATGCCCCGAGGCTTAGCGGATTTGCCGGGCCTCGAAAAGATGCGGATGAGGAGAGCCGGCCGCAAACAAGACATGCCCGATCGGAGGCGCCGACGACTTTAAGATCTTTGGCTAAACCTGGGGGTTGATTCTATTTTCACGCTGCGGCTAATGCATGTCGCCCGGAAGTGTGAAGCGGTGCCGGGACAACGACATGCATAAAAACAAAGAGCTAAAGCGTGTCGCATGAATCAAATTTGATGCGACGCGCTTTAGCCGGCCCGCGACAGCGTGCCCATGCGTCGCAGCGCCTCGACCTGATCATCGACCGTCGGCACGAGTTCGCCGGCTGTCGGGCTCGGCGTGACCGGCGCCGGGGCCGCCGCTTCCGCTTCGCCGAAGGTGACCGTGCAGTTGCGGCCGGCGGCTTTGGCCGCATAGAGCGCCCGGTCGGCGGCCGAAATCAGCTTGTCGATATTGGCTTCGATCGACGCGGCGAGCGCAATGCCGATGCTGACGGTGACCGGAACGATCGCTTCGCCGGTGCTGACGGGAAGGCGGCAGAATTCGGTGCGGATCGCTTCGGCGATCGCCTCGGCTTCCATCTGGTCCGAGACGGCGGCAAAGGCGGCGAACTCCTCGCCGCCCATGCGGCCGAAGATGTGGTTTGGAATATACTGCCGCGCCATGCGCGCGAAGGCGGTGAGCACGGCGTCGCCGGCCTGATGGCCGAAGCGGTCGTTGACGCGCTTGAAATGATCCAGGTCGAACAGGATCACCGCGACCTGCCGCTGCTCGCTGTGGGCTCTTTCCTGGATGGCCTCGAAATAGCCGAGCAGGCCGCGGCGGTTGAGCACGCCCGTGAGTGAATCGGTCAGGGTCATTGCCCGCAGATGCCGTTCGGAGCGTTCCATGACCAGCCGGCAGGTAAGCGCAAAGGCGATCGTGAGCAGGAAGGCGCTCGCCATCGCCGAGACGCCGCCGAGATTGGTCGCGTCGATATCGCTGGGCAGCGTTACCGCCATCGTCAGCGCCGAGCCGAAGCACAGGCAGCCCTGAATGACGAACACGCCCATCAGCTTGATGCGGGTGCGCTCGCGGCGCATGTCGCCGGCGGCGACCGCCATGGCGAGGGCCGTGGCGCCGGTCGCCGAAGCGAGATTGTAGAGCACGACGCGGTTCGAATAATCGGTGTTGACCCAGGGCAGAAACACCCCGGCCAGCCAGATCGCCGGCGGCAGCAGCGCCCACCATTCGATCTTCTTGCGGTCGAGCGCGAGAAAACCCGCCACCCAGGCGCTTTGGCCGAGCAGCGCGATGGCATTGCCGATCTCGACGGACACCAGGCTGGGGACTTGGCCGCGCAGCGCGATCATCGCAAAGCCGATGCCGGTCAGAAGAAAGCCGAGGCCCCAATAGAGGTAGGCTTCGTTCTTGACGTTGTGGCGCCAGGCGACGAAAAGCACCAGAGCGAGCGTCATGGCCTCCGAACACCAGATGGCGAGACCTGTAGCGATATTGAACACGGCAGCAAACCCCTTGCCCGTCGACCTTGTCTGTTGGCCGCATCCTTGCTGAGGAAGCTCGCCACTTCCTTAATGCTGTTGCGGTGCGGCATGATTTTCGGCCGGTATCTGGCGGTAGGCTTTCCGTTGGGTAAACGTATGTGAGCGCTGCCGGATGGAGTAAGCTTTCCTTCATCCTGTCACGGAGAAAAGCCGGGGGAGACGCCGCCGGGGGCTCGCGGTCATCAGCCATTTACGAGAAAGAGGCTGCCGGCGCCGAAGCTCCATGCATGTCGCCCGGAAGTGTGCAGCGGTTCCGGGATGACGACATGCATCAAAGAGGAGCTGAAGCCGCCGTGCCCCGCCTTCTTAACGTTATCCTCATGCGTGTCTTGAAGAGGAGGGCCGGGACACTCTATGTAGGGATATGGCATTTTCTTTGATTCCCGGCGGCCGCCGGCATGACGTTGACAAAGGACGCACATGAGAAACCCAGTTGATACCGCAATGGCCCTCGTGCCGATGGTCGTGGAACAGACCAACCGCGGTGAACGCTCCTACGACATCTATTCCCGCCTGTTGAAGGAACGCATCATCTTCCTGACCGGCGCCGTCGAGGATCACATGGCGACGCTCGTCTGCGCCCAGCTGCTCTTCCTCGAGGCCGAAAACCCGAAGAAGGAAATCGCCCTCTACATCAATTCGCCCGGTGGCGTCGTCACCGCCGGCATGGCGATCTACGATACGATGCAGTTCATCAAACCGGCGGTTTCGACGCTTTGCATCGGCCAGGCCGCGTCCATGGGCTCGCTGCTGCTGGCCGCCGGCCACAAGGACATGCGCTTCGCCACGCCGAACTCCCGCATCATGGTGCACCAGCCCTCGGGCGGCTTCCAGGGCCAGGCCTCGGATATCGAGCGCCACGCCCGCGACATCCTCAAGATGAAGCGCCGCCTCAACGAAGTCTACGTCAAGCACACCGGCCGCACCTACGAGGAAGTTGAAAAGACCCTCGATCGTGACCATTTCATGGATGCGGACGAGGCCCAGGGCTGGGGCGTGATCGACAAGGTTCTGACGTCGCGCCTCGAGATGGAAGGCGAGCAGGCCTAGTAATTAATTGGGATGGTGTTTTTGCCGCCACAGTTCTATCTCATTTGTGATCGAACAAGGGCTTTCATCCGGCGGCGAAGACACTAATAGTAACTATTAATGCTATGTTGAATTTTTGTGACATAGCATTTGGCATTCGAAGGGGATTCGTTGCCGCCGGAACCTGGACATGGTTGACTGGAACCGGTTCGTAGCCCCTGAAGCCCTTCTCGGCAAAGGCTCCGGAAACGGAGTGCCGCCAGGAGCTGATAGAGTGGACCGCGATTTCGCCTTGAAATGCGGCGTGCTGGAAGGAAAATGATATGAGCAAGGTCAGCGGCAGCAACGGCGGCGACTCCAAGAACACCCTCTATTGTTCGTTCTGCGGAAAGAGCCAGCACGAAGTCCGGAAACTGATTGCCGGACCGACCGTCTTCATCTGCGATGAATGCGTCGAATTGTGCATGGACATCATCCGTGAGGAAAACAAGTCCTCGATGGTCAAGTCCCGCGACGGCGTTCCGACGCCCCAGGACATCATCAAGGTCCTCGACGAATATGTCATCGGCCAGCGGCAGGCGAAGAAGATCCTGTCGGTCGCCGTTCACAACCATTACAAGCGCCTGGCGCACGCCTCCAAGAACGGCGAAGTCGAACTGGCGAAGTCGAACATCATGCTCGTCGGCCCGACCGGTTGCGGCAAGACCTATCTTGCCCAGACGCTCGCCCGCATCATCGACGTTCCCTTCACCATGGCCGATGCGACGACGCTGACGGAAGCCGGCTATGTCGGCGAGGACGTCGAAAACATCATCCTGAAGCTCCTGCAGGCGGCCGACTACAATGTCGAGCGCGCCCAGCGCGGCATCGTCTACATCGACGAAGTCGACAAGATTTCGCGCAAGTCCGACAATCCGTCGATCACCCGTGACGTCTCGGGAGAGGGCGTGCAGCAGGCGCTCCTGAAGATCATGGAAGGCACGGTCGCTTCCGTTCCGCCGCAGGGCGGCCGCAAGCACCCGCAGCAGGAATTCCTGCAGGTCGACACGACGAACATCCTGTTCATCTGCGGCGGCGCCTTCGCCGGCCTCGACAAGATCATCTCCGCCCGCGGCGAGAAGACCTCGATCGGCTTCGGCGCGACCGTCAAGGCCCAGGACGACCGCCGCGTCGGCGAAGTCCTGCGCGAACTCGAGCCGGAAGATCTGGTCAAATTCGGCCTCATCCCCGAATTCATCGGCCGTCTGCCGGTTCTGGCGACGCTCGAGGATCTCGATGAAGACGCGCTGATCCAGATCCTGTCCGAGCCGAAGAACGCTCTGATCAAGCAGTACCAGCGCCTGTTCGAGATGGAAGACGTCGAACTGACCTTCCACGAAGACGCCCTGCGCGAAATCGCCCGCAAGGCGATCGTGCGCAAGACCGGCGCCCGCGGCCTCCGCTCGATCATGGAGAAGATCCTGCTCGACACGATGTTCGAACTGCCGACGCTGGAAGGCGTGCGCGAGGTCGTCATCTCGGAGGAAGTGGTGCGCGGTTCGGCCCGTCCGCTTTATATCTATGCCGACCGTCAGGAAGAAAAGGCCAACGCTTCGGCGTGACCTTGCGCTTTCGCACCATTATTTTGGGGGCTTGCCATCAGCAGGCCCCTTTCTATTTGAAAAATCATCCGAGGCGCTGTTAGTATTTGCCGGTGGGACCGGAATTGCCTTTGCCGATGTTGCGCAGGGGTGATGCTTGGCAATGATGGGATGATCTCGTAAGCCTGTTGCTGGCGTTGTATTTAGCCTGGCCGGAAATGGTAAGCGCCGGTCCAGCCACGCGCTTCATAGTGTTGGCGTTCCGTTGTAACAAAGCTGTCACATCCGGGGAACGCGGGCGTTAGCGTGGCTTGAAAAGCGTAGTCAGAACCTCCACTTGTAGAGCCAAGTGAGAGCCGGCCGGTCCCAAGCGGCCGTGCAGAGAGCCCGGTAACGGGACGATGGAAAGGACAAAAAAATGACGAAGAAAACGTCTGTAGCGAGCAGCACTGCCTACCCTGTTCTGCCTTTGCGCGACATCGTGGTGTTCCCGCATATGATCGTGCCGCTGTTCGTCGGACGGGAAAAGTCGATCCGTGCGCTCGAAGAGGTCATGGGGTCGGACAAGCAGATCATGCTGGTGACGCAGATCAACGCCAGCGACGATGATCCGGACCCTTCGGCAATTCACAATGTCGGCACGGTCGCCAATGTGCTGCAGCTGCTCAAGCTGCCCGACGGCACCGTCAAGGTTCTGGTCGAAGGCCGCGCCCGCGCCGAGATCGACACCTATACCAGCCGCGAAGATTTCTATGAGGCGCTCGGCCATGTGCTCGAGGAGCCGCATGACGATCCGGTCGAGCTGGAAGCATTGTCGCGCTCGGTCGTTTCCGAATTCGAAAGCTATGTGAAGCTCAACAAGAAGATTTCGCCCGAAGTGGTCGGCGCCGCCAGCCAGATCGACGACTATTCCAAGCTCGCCGATACGGTCGCCTCGCACCTGTCGATCAAGATCACCGAGAAGCAGGAGATGCTGGAGACGACCAGCGTCAAGCAGCGCCTGGAAAAGGCCCTCGGCTTCATGGAAGGCGAGATCTCGGTGCTGCAGGTCGAGAAGCGCATCCGCTCGCGCGTCAAGCGCCAGATGGAGAAGACCCAGCGCGAATACTACCTGAATGAGCAGATGAAGGCGATCCAGAAGGAACTCGGCGACGGCGAGGAAGGCCGCGACGAGATGAGCGAACTGGAAGAGCGCATCTCCAAGACCAAGCTGTCCAAGGAGGCCCGTGAAAAGGCCGATGCGGAGCTGAAGAAGCTGCGCCAGATGAGCCCGATGTCGGCCGAAGCCACCGTCGTGCGCAACTATCTGGACTGGCTGCTCGGTATCCCGTGGGGCAAGAAGTCGAAGATCAAGGCCGATCTCAACAATGCCGAAAAGATCCTCGAAGCCGATCACTTCGGTCTCGACAAGGTCAAGGAACGCATTGTCGAATATCTGGCCGTGCAGGCCCGCGCCACCAAGATCAAGGGCCCGATCCTGTGCCTCGTCGGTCCTCCCGGCGTCGGCAAGACCTCGCTCGCCCAGTCGATCGCCAAGGCGACCGGCCGTGAGTATGTCCGCATGGCGCTCGGCGGCGTTCGCGACGAAGCCGAAATCCGCGGTCACCGCCGCACCTATATCGGCTCGATGCCCGGCAAGGTCATCCAGTCGATGAAGAAGGCGAAGAAGTCCAATCCGCTCTTCCTGCTCGACGAGATCGACAAGATGGGCATGGACTTCCGCGGCGATCCGTCCTCGGCCTTGCTCGAAGTGCTCGATCCGGCGCAAAACTCGACCTTCATGGACCATTACCTGGAAGTCGAATACGACCTGTCCGACGTGATGTTCATCACCACGGCGAATACACTGAACATTCCGGCGCCGCTGATGGACCGCATGGAAATCATCCGTATCGCCGGCTACACCGAGGATGAAAAGCGCGAGATCGCCAAGCGGCACCTGCTGCCGAAGGCCATCAAGGAACATGCGCTGCAGCCCGAGGAATTCTCGGTCAGCGACGATGCCCTGATGGCGATCAGCCAGCAGTACACCCGCGAAGCCGGTGTCCGCAGCTTCGAACGCGAATTGATGAAGCTCGCCCGCAAGGCGGTCACCGAGATCATCAAGGGCAAGACGAAGTCCGTTCACGTGACGGCCGCCAACATCGCCGATTACCTGGGCGTCCCGCGCTTCCGCCACGGCGAAGCCGAGGGCGAGGATCAGGTCGGCGTCGTCACCGGTCTGGCCTGGACGGAAGTCGGCGGCGAGCTGCTGACCATCGAAGGCGTGATGATGCCGGGCAAGGGCCGCATGACTGTCACCGGCAATCTGAAGGACGTCATGAAGGAATCGATTTCGGCAGCGGCCTCCTATGTCCGCTCGCGCGCCGTCGATTTCGGCATCGAACCGCCGATGTTCGAAAAGAACGACATCCACGTGCACGTGCCGGAAGGCGCCACGCCGAAGGATGGCCCCTCGGCCGGTGTTGCCATGGCGACTGCCATCGTCTCGATCATGACCGGCATCCCGGTGAACAAGCATGTGGCCATGACCGGTGAAATCACCCTTCGCGGCCGTGTGCTGCCGATCGGCGGTCTCAAGGAAAAGCTGCTCGCAGCGCTTCGCGGCGGCATCAAGAAGGTGCTGATTCCGGAAGAAAACGCCAAGGACCTGGCGGAGATTCCTGACAACGTGAAGAACAACATGGAGATCATCCCGGTCTCCCGCATGGGCGAGGTGATCAAGCACGCGCTGATCCGCCGGCCCGAGCCGATCGAGTGGGATGGCACGGTGGAAACGCCTGTGATCACATCGGTCGAAGGCCTTGATGAGACGGGCGCAACCATAGCGCATTGAGTGGCGCTTGCCACATTTATGCCCATTTGGCGCAAAAGACGCAAAAAGGCTGGCGGAAACGCCAGCCTTTTTTGTGAAAACGTCATGTAGACGCTTGCTTTTCCTTGATTTGCAGGGCTTCTGGGTTCCCGGCGGGCCTGATGAAACCTATTCTGCGCCTAGCTTACATTTGAGTCGTTTCATACCATTTAGAAAGGGGTGGAAACATGAACAAGAATGAACTCGTGTCCGCAGTGGCCGAAAAGGCAGGACTGACGAAGTCTGACGCGGCTTCCGCTGTCGACGCGGTTTTCGACGTTGTCCAGGCTGAACTCAAGAACAAGGGCGACATCCGCCTCGCAGGGTTCGGCAGCTTCACCGTTTCTCATCGTGCAGCATCGAAGGGCCGCAACCCGTCCACCGGCGCTGAAGTCGACATTCCGGCTCGCAACGTGCCGAAGTTCACGCCCGGCAAGGGCCTGAAGGACGCCGTCAACGGCTGATTGAAGATTATCCGCCAGCCGTAAACGAGACCGGCTGTGCAGGGTTTTTGAGAGGGGTTCGGCTTTGCCGGGCCCCTTTTTGTTCTGGCCGCTTGCCGCATGCGGCACTTTGTTTTACCACGGACCTGTTCTCAGGGCGGGGTGAAACTCCCCACCGGCGGTAAGGGCTGCGGCCCGAGCCCGCGAGCGCTTTCCCAAGCTGATGCGCGGGAGGGGTCAGCAGATCCGGTGTGATTCCGGAGCCGACGGTATAGTCCGGATGAAAGAGAATGAGCATGGCCGCGTGCGGGCAGGGGACTGCCGGCGTCAGCGTGTCGTCGCCTCATGCGTCCTGATTTATGTTGGTCCCTATTCTGGATAAAAGACATGAATCAGAATTCCCTTGCAGTCTCGCAATCCCGCGCCTTTGCCGGCGCAACCTTCATGGTGCTTGGAGGCGCGGCCTTTTCGCTCCTCAACGTCGTCACCCAGTGGCTGACCATGAAGCTCGCCTTTCCCCCGGCCTCAGCGGTCTTCTGGCAATATGCCTTCGCCTTCCTTTTCTCCTTGCCCTTCCTGCGAAAGGCAGGCCTTTCGGCTATGCGCACCAGCTATCCCCGACGGCATGTCGTGCGCGTGGTCTTTGCCGCGCTCGGCGGCGCGGCCTGGGTTTCCGGTCTTGCTTCGGTGCCGATCTGGCAGGCGATTGCGCTTGTCATGACCTCGCCCTTCTTCATCATCCTCGGCGCCCGCCTGTTCCTCGGTGAACGCGTCGGTCCCGCCCGCTGGATGGCGACCGCTGTCGGCTTCGCCGGCGCGATGATCACCCTGCAGCCATGGTCCGACAGCTTCACCTGGGCAACATTGCTGCCGGTGCTCTCGGCGCTGCTCTGGGGCGCCTCGTCGCTGATCACCAAGAGCCTGACCGGCATTGAGAAGCCGGAGACGATCACCGTCTGGCTGCTGGTGCTGCTGACGCCGATCAACGGCGGGCTGGCGCTTGCGGCGGGCCTTGCCGTGCCGACGGGTGCGACGCTGGCTCTCTTCCTTCTGGCGGGCCTCCTGACGGTCGTGGCGCAATATCTGCTGACCCTTGCCTATGCCAGCGCCGACGCTGCCTATGTGCAGCCGTTCGACGGTCTGAAGCTGCCGCTCAACATTCTCGCCGGTTGGCTGTTCTTCGGTTATGCGCCGGCCGGTTATCTCTGGCTGGGAGCCGGACTCATCCTTGCCGCATCGCTCTTCATCATGCGCAATGAGATGCGCCGGGAGAGGCGAGCGGCCTCCGTGTGAAATGTCGCGGACTGTCATGTCTCTGTCATGGCAGTCCCGCAGAAAACCCATGTTTCGACTATTCGACACATGGGGGATTTCATGACGATTTCATCGCGCCAGGCAGCGCTTGCTGCCGTGCTTCTCGCATCCGTTGCCTTTCCGGCCGCCGCCGAGCCGGTCTTCAACCGCATCGCCTCTTTCTCGGTCGCGCAGAACCTGCCTGATGACAAGGACAAGCTGTCGCCGACATCGGCCGAAATCATCACCGCGACCGACGACGGCAATACGCTGATCTACAGCGACAGCCCGCTCGGCGCGATCGGCTTCATCGACATCAGCGACGCCAAGGCGCCGAAATCAGGCGGCGCGCTGATGATGGACGGCGAGCCGACATCGGTCACCTCGAGCGCCGGCAAGGCGCTGGTGGCCGTCAACACCTCCGAGAGCAAGGCGAAGCCCTCGGGCCGCCTGGCGATCGTCGACGTGGCGACGAAGAAGATCGAAAACAGCTGCGATCTCGGCGGCCAGCCGGATTCGATCGCCCTCAACAAGGACAAGACGCTCGGCACTATTGCGATCGAAAACGAGCGCGACGAAGACGTCAATGACGGCAAGATCCCGCAGATGCCGGCCGGCGACCTCGTCGTCTTCCAGGTCAAGAACGGCACTGTTGATTGCGGCAGCATCAAGCATGTGACGCTGACCGGTCTCGCCGGCGTTGCCCCCGAGGATCCGGAGCCGGAATTCGTCGCCTTCAACGGGCTGAACGAGATTGCCCTGACGCTGCAGGAAAACAACGAGATCGTCATCATCGATGCCAATACGGCTGAGGTGAAGACGCATTTCTCCGCCGGCAGCGTCGATCTCACCGGCATCGACATCAAGCGGGACGGCGCCCTGAAATTCACCGGCGAATCCAAGGGCGTGCTGCGCGAGCCCGACGCCGTGAAGTGGCTGGACGACAACCGCCTCGTTGTCGCCAATGAAGGCGATTACCAGGGTGGCTCGCGCGGTTTCACCATCTTCGACAAGACGGGCAAGCTTCTCTACGAATCGGGCGCATCCTTCGAACGCGCCGTCGCCCATATCGGCCACTATCCGGAAAGCCGTTCGGGATCGAAGGGCGTCGAGCCGGAAGGCCTCGAAGCTGCCAAGTTCGGCGACGACCAATATTTCTTCCTGCTCGCCGAGCGCGCCTCGGTCGTTGGCGTCTATAAGGATACCGGCGCCGACCCGGAGCTCATCCAACTGCTGCCGTCCGGCATTTCGCCGGAGGGTGGGGTCGCTATTCCCCAGCGCAATCTCTTTGCCACCGCCAACGAGCTCGACCTCGGCAAGGACGGCGGCACGCGCTCGCATGTGATGATCTACGAGCGCTCGGAAGGCGAGAAAGCCTATCCGAAGATCGTCTCCGCCGACAAGGACGGCAATCCGATCGGCTTCGCAGCCCTTTCGGGTCTCGCCGCCGTTCCCGGCAAGCCGGGCATGCTCTATGCCGTCAGCGACAGCGTTCTCGGCTCGCAGCCGACGATCTACACGATCGATGCCAGCAAGAAGCCAGCCGTCATCACCGATGCACTCGTCGTCAAGCGTGACGGCGCCCCGGCCCAGAAGCTCGACATCGAAGGCATCGCGGTCGCCGCCGACGGCTCCTTCTGGCTGGCCTCGGAAGGCTATAGCGAGCGTCTCGTCCCGCACGCCCTCTACAACGTCAACGCCAAGGGCGACATCAAGGCCGAGATCGCCCTGCCGAAGGAGCTCGCCGCCAATGAAATCCGCTTCGGTTTCGAAGGTGTGACCATGATCGGCAGCGGTGACGATGCCACGCTCTGGATGGCGGTCCAGCGCGAGTGGGGCGACGACGAGAAAGGCTTCGTCAAGCTCGTCTCCTACAATCCGAAGAAGAAGGAATGGGGCGCGGTGCGCTATCCGCTCGACAAGACGGAAAGCGGCTGGGTCGGCCTGTCGGAAATTTCGGCTCAGGGCGACAGCGTCTACATCATCGAGCGCGACAACCTCGTCGGCGATGCCGCCAAGCTGAAGAAGCTTTACAAGGTGGCGATCTCGGAGCTGAAGCCCGCCAAGCTCGGCGGCGAACTGCCCGTCGTCAAGAAGACCGAAGCCCACGATTTCCTCGGCGAACTCAAGAGCGCGACCAACGGCTATGTGCTCGACAAGCTCGAAGGCTTCACCTTCGATGCATCGGGCAAACCCTATGCCGTCACAGACAACGACGGCGTCAGCGACTCCTCCGGCGAGACGCTGTTCTTCCCGGTTGATCTCAGCGCCACGAACTGAGGCGTCATAGAGGGATACAGGGAGAGGCCGGGCGAAAGCCCGGCCTCTGTCGTTGAATCCAAGACCCCTCCCCAACCCCTCCCCACAAGGGGGAGGGGCTAAGATGCCGCACCGCTTCACGTAACTCTATCGTACGAATTCGTCGAACGGTAACAGCCAGCAAGACCTCTGCTTTTGGTCGTTGCCGGACAACACGGCTTAGTCCCTCCCCCTTGTGGGGAGGGGTAAAGCGGCAGCCCGCAACGTTACAATGAGCGACGCTCCAACCCTACCAACGCTGATGCACATGCGGCGCGATCAGCCGCGCGTAGATCTCGCGCGTCGCCGCCATGACATCGGCCGAAAGCGGCGCGAGATCGGCGGCCGCGGCATTGGCCTTGGCCTGTTCGCCATTGCGGGCGCCGGGGATGACGACGGTGACGGCGTCGCTCATCAGGATCCAGCGCAGCGCAAAGGCGGCCATCGTCGCGCCGGCGGGCACCAGCTTGCGCACCTCTTCCACCGCCTGCAGGCCGACCTCGAAGGGCACGCCGGCAAAGGTTTCGCCGACATCGAAGGCTTCGCCATGGCGGTTGAAATTGCGGTGGTCGTCGCTGGCAAAATGCGTCTCGCGGGTGATCTTGCCGGAGAGCAGGCCGCTTGCCAGCGGCACGCGGGCGATGATCGCCACGTTCCTGCGGCGGGCTTCGGCAAAGAACAGGTGGTCGGGGCGCTGGCGGAAGATGTTGTAGATGATCTGGATGCTGACGACGCCGGGATATTCGATCGCCTTCAGCCCGTCCTCGACCTTCTCGACGCTGACACCGTAGCCCTTGATCTTGCCGGCCCTCTGCAATGCGTCGAGACCGTCGAAGACCTCGGGCTGGTAAAACACCTCGCGCGGCGGGCAGTGCAGCTGCACGAGATCGAGGCTGTCGACGGCAAGGTTTTTCAGGCTGCGGTCGATGAAGCCTTCGAGATTGGCCTTGCTGTAGCCTTCGGCAATATGCGGATTGAGGCGGCGGCCCGCCTTGGTGGCGACCATTGGGCGCTCGCCGCCACGCGTCTTCAGCACGTCGGCAATGATTTTTTCCGAGCGGCCGTCGCCATAGACGTCGGCCGTATCGATGAAGGTCATGCCGGCATCGAGCGCGGCATTCAGCGCCGCGCGCCCGTCCGCCTCGCTGATATCGCCCCATGAGCCGCCGATCTGCCAGGCGCCGAAGCCGACATTGGTGACGGTGAAGGGCATGCGGCCGAAAGCATGATGTTTCATGAGAAATTCTCCCAATGCATGTTGCCCGGAAGTGTGCAGGTTCCGGGATAACGACATGCGTAAAAACAAAGAACTAAAGCGTGTCGCATGAACCAAGCTCAATGCGACGCGCTTTAGGTGATGAAAGATATTGGCCTATCAGCAGGGCGACTATGCGGCAATTGCCGATCCGGCCTTGATCGCTCGCCTCGATGAAATATCGTCAGGTTACAAGGCTTCAACCGCAATGGAATAGAAAAGGAACGATCATGGAGATCAAACCCGCCGGCTCTCGCCCCTCGATGAAACCGCCGGCCGACTATTTCACCGGCGCCGTTCGCCAGGATCCGCTGATCGAGCCGCCGGCGCCGGCCCGGGTGCGGGCAACCTCCGTCACCTTCGAACCCGGCGCCCGCACGGCCTGGCACACGCATCCGCTCGGCCAGACGCTGATCGTCACCTCGGGCAAGGGCCTTGCCCAGAGCTGGGGCGATGACATCCGCGAGATTCGCCCCGGCGACACCGTCTGGTTCGCGCCGGGCGAAAAACATTGGCACGGTGCTGCCCCGGACACGGCGATGACACACATCGCCATACACGAGGCGCTGGACGGCAAGCATGTCGACTGGATGGAGCATGTCAGCGACGCGCAATATTCCGGCACGGTGTCGGCCGGTTAGAGCCGCTTCAGGCAGTAGGAAAAATGCGCATGTGATTCGACGGTCAGGAACTCGAATTGCCAGCCGTAATCCTTGCAGAACTTGGTGACCGCCTCGACGACGCCATAGACGATCGGTTTGACGGTATTGCCGGTGCAGAAATCATGCCCGGCAATGCGCCCCGTCCGCTTCACCTTCTTTTCGCAGAGCAGGAGTTCCTGCCAGGTGAGCTCGAAGGAATGGTCGGTATCGATATAGGCCCAGTCGAGGAAATCGTCCTCGAATTCGGCGAGCTTTTCGAGCGACGTGCCCTGCATCAGATGCAGCCGCCCGGCCGCGATCTCGGTCGCGAACTGCGTGTGGATCGAATCGAGGCCGGAGCTGTATCGGTCCATCGACCAGGGATCGATGAGGTAGAGCTGCGCCGGGCGATTCTTCTCGAGAATCTCCGCCGTATATTCGCCGAAGGCGGCCCCAACCTCGACGCCGATGCCGCCATTCGGGATCCGGTAGAGCAGCGCGCCGCGATCCGGCAGCAGGCGGGCGTTTTCCAAATGGTGGGCGCTGAGCGGGGTGCGCGGCATGCTCGCCCTAAGCGCCTGCCTTTCTTCACGTGTCTTCATCTCTGATCTCGGATTGCGGGCGGTTGACGGCCCTGATGCGGTCTGCGTGGAACGTAGGAGCAGGGGACCTCGATGACAACCACATGACGGGAATTTGCTTCTTTCGGACAAATCGCTAAGTTTCATTCGTGGACCGACGAAAAAGCCTCGGGAGGAGCGATTTCATGAGACGCATGTGGCCGGAAGAATTCAACGCCGTCTTCAACGGAGCCGAGGAGGTGATGTTGGAATCACCCGCCGAGGCCGGCGAGGCGCCGTTGCACCGGAAGGCGCTGAGGGCGCGCATCACCATGGAGGATTACGAGCGGATCTGGCCGCTCGCCGAGATGCGCTTCCGGCTGGGCGAAGGGGATCTGGCCGGCAAGGCCGTCACGCTGATCACCACCAATCCCCACTATCACGCCTGGCACCCGAAGGACGGCGGCAGCGTCGAATCGGTCTCCGACAGCGGCCGCCACTTCAAGACGGATTATATCGTCGTGCATTTCCTGCTCGACGACGTCAAGGAAACCTCTCCCGCCTGATATGTCCAAGCCGGTGCCGGCCGCAAGCCCGCACCGGCTCCGCATTCTGTTGACGCCGATGTGATGCCGACGCTGATGACAATCGCGGCGATATCGCTAAGTTTGCGGAAATTTTCTCACCAAACTGGAGGTTCCCGTGACGGCGAACGTGCTGGATATTCCTGTCAGATCAGTGGGTGGTCGTGAAACCACGCTCAACGACTACAAGGGCAGGGTGCTCTTGATCGTCAATGTCGCCTCGAAATGCGGGCTCACGCCGCAATATGAGGGGCTGGAAAAGCTCTACGGGGAAAAGCGCGAGCGCGGCTTCGTCATTGCCGCTTTCCCCGCCAACGACTTCAAGGGCCAGGAGCCCGGCACCGACGCCGAGATCCTCGATTTCTGCACCAGCACCTACGATGTCACCTTCCCGATCTTCTCGAAGATCTCGGTCAAGGGAGAGACCCAGCACCCGCTTTACCGGCAACTGACCAAATCCGGCGTGAAGACCACCGGCGACGGCCCGATGCGCGAACGCCTGAAAGCCCACGGCATATCAGCCGGCGATGAGGACGACATTCTCTGGAACTTCGAAAAATTCCTGATCGGCCGCGACGGCAAAGTCGTCGCCCGCTTCGCGCCTGACGTGACGGCCGATGATTCGCGGCTGGTTTCGGCGGTGGACAAGGAACTGGCGAAGGCATGATTGCCCTCCGGCTGCCAGGCGCATCCGGGCTGCGATGATTTGCGAAGGCGCTCAGCGTCTTCAGATTCCAAGCACGGTCACCAGCGGCGGCGTAAAGTCCTTGAAGCCCAATCTTGGCCAGTCGCACCTTGCGTCAAATCGCGTCTTTGGCTGGTGGCGCTGGCAGTTCGGATTCGTCTTGAATGCATAGCCAGGCAGGTTGACATAGGTGGGACTTGGTGCGCCAACGGCAATCGCGATGCATAGCGTCAATGCGGAGATGAGAGTCCTCATGGCACCCCTCCAGGCGTGAGAAACCTTCAAGCGCGGAGACTTTCCGGGCGGCGAATATTCCCACGTTCGCCGGCTCCCATCCATTCGCCCAATAGGAGGTGCCTCAGCGGCGGGAGTAGTCCGTTTTGGTGGAGGTCTCAGACGGCGAGCACATCAGAATCTACCGGACGTAGCGCCTTGCTGTGCCGAAATGTTGTCCCGAATGCCGCCTCGAAGATGGGGACCGAGGGGCGCCAGGCGTCGGTCTGCGAGCCCGCGATATCACTTGGGTAGTTGACGCTGACAGGAGAAAAAATGGTGGGCGATGAGAGACTCGAACTCCCGACATCCTCGGTGTAAACGAGGCGCTCTACCAACTGAGCTAATCGCCCAATCGCTTGCGAAGCCGGATCGGCCTGCCGCGTTGGTGGCCGTGATCTATGCGGATCGCGGCAAAACCGCAAGAGTGTTTGTGAAGAATTTTTGATTTTTTTGGCCACAGTCCTGTCCTTTGCCGTGGCAGTCGGGCGCAGCCGGGCTGTGGATAAAGGGGAGGGGAAGGCGGCGGGCATCTCGGCTTCGACCGTGTCGTCGGCTTCGATCGGGCGTCGGTGCCGCGGCGGACAACGGAATTGCCGCCTTTTCATTCTCCCCGCATGGGCCTTGCTGAAACAATTCAACGACTGTCATGGTTTTGTCTCCAAACCTGCTTGACACTAAAAGACGAACCCCGTAGTTAGCCGCTCATCGAAACGGGCAGCCGTTTTGGTGAGGGTGCGAAGGCATCCGGATTGCTTGAAATGAAGTGCGGGTGTAGCTCAGTCGGTTAGAGTGCCGGCCTGTCACGCCGGAGGTCGCGGGTTCGAGCCCCGTCACTCGCGCCATTTCAAAAGAGGCGACAAATCGCCGCCGTCCGGTTCTTCCGTCCGTCATGCGCGGGTGTAGCTCAGTCGGTTAGAGTGCCGGCCTGTCACGCCGGAGGTCGCGGGTTCGAGCCCCGTCACTCGCGCCATTTCAAAAGAGGCGACAAATCGCCGCCGTCCGGTTCTTCCGTCCGTCATGCGCGGGTGTAGCTCAGTCGGTTAGAGTGCCGGCCTGTCACGCCGGAGGTCGCGGGTTCGAGCCCCGTCACTCGCGCCATTCTCTTCCGAAAGCCATGCAGTTTCCAGGGGTCAGGCATGCAGCTTGAATCAGCTTCTGCGGATTTGTCGCGACATCGTTGCATCTGCTTGATAATGTCCGCGCGCGACGCGTCGAATTGCCTCTGTAAAAGTCTTGCGCCGGGGCTTCGGCTGCGCTAACCACGGCTTGTTGCAACGCACGTTCGCTTGCCGGGCAATTGCCCAAATGCGCCGCCTGGCGCCTCCGGCAAGCAAGGATGAACATGATGACTGAACTGCTCAGTTCCTATATTCCGATCGCTATCTTCATCGCTATCGCGCTTGTCATCGGCCTGGCGCTGCTCATTGCGCCGTTCGCCGTGGCTTTCAAAGCACCCGATTCGGAGAAGCTCTCGGCTTACGAATGTGGCTTCAACGCTTTCGATGATGCCCGCATGAAGTTCGACATCCGCTTCTATCTCGTGTCGATCCTCTTCATCATCTTCGACCTCGAAGTCGCCTTCCTCTTCCCCTGGGCCGTTTCCTTCGGCGCCATCGGCTGGTTCGGCTTCTGGTCCATGATGGTCTTCCTCTTGGTGCTGACCATCGGCTTTATCTATGAATGGAAAAAGGGAGCCCTGGAATGGGAGTGACCCCTGTGAGCAATCAGCCGCTCGTTGCCCAGCAGCCGAAGGGGATCATCGATCCCTCGACCGGCAAGCCGATCGGCAGCAATGACGCCTTTTTCGGCGAGATCAACAACGAGCTCGCCGACAAGGGCTTCCTCGTCACCTCGACCGACGAGCTGATCAACTGGGCCCGCACCGGCTCGCTGATGTGGATGACCTTCGGTCTTGCCTGCTGCGCTGTCGAAATGATGCAGCTGTCGATGCCGCGTTATGACGTCGAGCGCTTCGGTTTTGCGCCGCGTGCCTCGCCGCGCCAGTCCGACGTCATGATCGTCGCCGGCACGCTGACCAACAAGATGGCGCCCGCTCTGCGCAAGGTCTACGACCAGATGCCCGAGCCGCGCTATGTCATCTCGATGGGCTCCTGCGCCAATGGCGGCGGCTACTACCACTATTCCTATTCCGTGGTGCGCGGCTGCGACCGTGTCGTGCCGATCGACATCTATGTGCCGGGCTGTCCCCCCACGGCAGAAGCGCTGCTCTACGGCGTGCTTCTGCTGCAGAAGAAGATCCGGCGCACCGGCACGATCGAACGCTAAGGGTTAAGGACAAGGCATATGAGTGAAGCCCTGACTGAGCTTGCGTCCTATCTTGGCGAAGCGCGCCGCAACCTGATCGCCGCGTCGCAGTTGAAGTATGGCGAGCTGACGCTGACGACGACGGGTGAAAACCTGATCGCGCTTTTGACCTTCCTGCGTGACGACGCCAAATGCGGTTTCGTCAACCTGATCGATATTTGCGGTGTCGACTGGCCGCAGCGCGAGCTGCGTTTCGACGTCGTCTATCATCTGCTGTCGCCGAAGCAGAATCTGCGCGTCCGCGTCAAGGTCGCAACCGACGAGGATACGCCGGTGCCGTCGGCCTGCGCCGTCTATCCGGGTGCTGACTGGTTCGAACGCGAAACCTGGGACATGTACGGCGTTCTCTTCACCGGCCATCCGGACCTGCGCCGCATCCTGACCGACTATGGCTTCGAAGGCCATCCGCTGCGCAAGGACTTTCCGACGACAGGTTTCGTCGAAGTTCGCTACGACGATGCGGCAAAGCGCGTCGTATACGAGCCGGTAGAACTGAAGCAGGAATTCCGAAATTTCGACTTTATGTCGCCTTGGGAAGGTACTGAATACGTGCTGCCGGGGGACGAAAAAGCGAAGCAGTGAGTAGTGATTAGTCGGTAGTGAGTAGTGGGCAGATATTTGGGTGGCGAACGGGAAAATCAGTTCCTATCGTGATTTGAAAGTCTGGCAATTTGCTATCGAACTGTCTGTCGTTTGTTATGAGGTGACGAGAACCTTCCCGCGGGAAGAGATTTACGGATTGACCAGCCAGATTAGACGATCTTCCGCTTCTGTAGCCGCGAATATCGCGGAGGGGTATGGGAGAGAAAATCGGGGCTCGTTTGTCCAATTTCTCAAGATCGCTCAGGGCTCGTTGAAAGAGTTGGAGACGCATTTGATCATCGCCGGACGAATTGGCTTCCTTCAAGCCTCGGCCTTGGACGAATTGCTCGACCGATGCGACGAAATTGGAAAGATGCTGGGATCGCTTATCCGGAGCGTTCAGCACAGGAAAGCTGACGAATAGTGAGTGAATGAAAACTAACCACTACTCACTATTCACTATTCACTCTAAGCGAGTTGATCGCCATGACCGAACATAACGTCCGCAACTTCAACATCAATTTCGGGCCGCAGCATCCGGCGGCGCATGGCGTTCTTCGTCTTGTCCTGGAGCTTGACGGCGAAATTGTGGAGCGGGTCGATCCGCATATCGGGCTCTTGCACCGCGGCACCGAGAAGCTGATCGAGACCAAGACCTATCTTCAGGCCGTGCCCTATTTCGATCGTCTCGATTACGTCGCGCCGATGAACCAGGAGCATGCCTATGCGCTGGCCGTCGAAAGGCTGCTTGGCATCGAGATCCCGATCCGCGGCCAGCTGATCCGCGTGCTGTATTCGGAAATCGGCCGCATCCTGTCGCATCTCTTGAACGTCACGACGCAGGCCATGGACGTCGGTGCGCTGACGCCGCCGCTCTGGGGCTTCGAAGAGCGCGAAAAGCTGATGGTGTTCTATGAGCGCGCCAGCGGTTCGCGCATGCACGCTGCTTATGTCCGCCCGGGTGGAGTCCATCAGGATCTGCCGGAAAAGCTCGTGCAGGATATCGGCGACTGGTGCGATCCCTTCCTGAAGGCGCTCGACGATATCGACAACCTGCTCACCGGCAACCGCATCTTCAAGCAGCGCAACGTCGATATCGGCGTCGTCTCGCTGGAAGATTGCTGGGCCTGGGGCTTCTCCGGCGTCATGGTGCGCGGTTCGGGCGCTGCCTGGGATCTGCGTCGCGCCCAGCCTTACGAATGTTATTCCGATCTCGAATTCGACATCCCGATCGGCAAGAACGGCGACAACTACGACCGTTACCTGATCCGCATGATCGAGATGCGCGAATCGGTCCGCATCATGAAGCAGTGCGTCAACCGCCTGCTGTCGGATGCCAAGACCGGTCCTTTCTCGTCGATCGACGGCAAGGTCGTGCCGCCGAAGCGCGGCGAGATGAAGCGCTCGATGGAAGCGCTGATCCACCACTTCAAGCTCTATACCGAGGGCTACCATGTGCCGGCCGGCGAAGTGTATGCCGCGGTCGAAGCGCCGAAGGGCGAGTTCGGGGTCTATCTCGTCTCGGACGGCTCCAACAAGCCGTACCGTTGCAAGATCCGCGCCCCCGGCTATGCCCATCTGCAGGCGATGGACTTCATGTGCCGCGGCCACCAGCTTGCCGACATCGCGGCCGTCCTCGGCTCGCTCGATATCGTCTTTGGCGAGGTGGACCGCTGATGCAGCGTCTGCCGCTTGCCGTCGCACTTCTTCTTGCGGCATCCGGGGTTTCGGCTCAGGAGGCCGACACTCTCGGCACGCCGCTGGGCCATAAGGAAGTGACGCCGCCGGCGGCGAAAACGTCCATGGGCGAGCTTTTGTCCAAGGGCTATCAGATCAAGGCTGCCATTCCGAACGGCAGCAAATTCGTCGTATTTATGCAGAAAGACCAGTCGGCCTATGCCTGCGAAATGCAGTCTTTGACCGCTTCGCGGTGTGGAACCCTAAACTGACAAGGCGTGAGGAAGAATGTCCGTTCGTCGATTAGCCGAAGATCAATTTCAGCCTGCCGCATTCGCTTTCAGCGATGAAAATGCGGTCTGGGCGGACAAGACGATCCAGAAATACCCCGCCGGCCGCCAGCAGTCGGCGGTCATTCCGCTGTTGATGCGGGCGCAGGAGCAGGACGGCTGGGTCACGCGCGCGGCGATCGAAAAGATCGCCGACATGCTCGACATGGCCTATATCAGAGTGCTCGAAGTCGCGACCTTCTATACGCAGTTCCAGCTGCATCCCGTCGGCACGCGCGCCCATGTCCAGGTCTGCGGCACCACGCCCTGCATGCTGCGCGGCTCGGAAGCGCTGATGTCGGTCTGCAAGAGCAAGATCCATGCCCATCCGTTCGAGCGCAATGCCGAAGGCACGCTGTCGTGGGAAGAGGTCGAATGTCTCGGCGCCTGCGTCAACGCCCCGATGGTGATGATCGGCAAGGACACCTATGAGGATCTGACGCCCGCCCGTCTCGAAGAGATCATCGATACCTTTGCCGCCGGCAATGGCGCGAGCATCAAGCCGGGCACCCAGATCGACCGGATATTCTCCGCACCGGAAGGCGGCCTGACGTCGCTGACGACGGAAGAGCCGAAGGCAAGGACACGCGCCAAGAAGGCCGATGCCGAAAGCGTATCGGCTCCTGTTGACGCCGCTCCGGTCCCGCCCTCCGAGGCCGCCCGCCCGAAGAGCACCGATGCCGAGACCAATGCGGCGCTGAAGACGCCGGCAACGGCGCCGAAGGCAGCGGCCAAGAACGCCAAGGCAGCCGAAGAACAGCCGGTTTCCGGCACGGCGGCTGCCGAGCCGGCCCCGGCCGTCAAGGCCGAAGCCCCGGCGGCGAAGCCTTCACTGACCGACAAGAACCGTCCGTCCGGCATCGAAAAGCCCGCCGCGCCGGATGATCTGAAGATGATCTCCGGCGTCGGTCCGAAGATCGAGGCGACGCTGAACGAAATCGGCATCTTCACCTTCGCGCAGGTCGCGAGCTGGAAGAAGGCCGAACGCGAATGGGTCGACGGCTACCTGAACTTCCGCGGCCGCATCGAGCGCGACGACTGGGTCAAGCAGGCCAAGGCGCTCGCCAAGGGCGGCGAAGCGGAATATATCAAGGTCTTCGGCAAGAAGCCGCGGTAAGAGGTGAAGCATGTTACAAGATAAAGACCGCATCTTTACCAACATCTACGGCCTCAAGGACAAGTCCCTGAAGGGTGCGATGAGCCGCGGCCACTGGGATGGCACCAAGCAGATCCTCGAAAAGGGCCGTGACTGGATCATCAACGAGATGAAGGCATCCGGTCTGCGCGGCCGCGGCGGCGCCGGCTTCCCGACGGGCCTGAAATGGTCCTTCATGCCGAAGGAAAGCGACGGCCGCCCGCATTACCTCGTCGTCAATGCCGACGAATCCGAGCCCGGCACCTGCAAGGACCGCGACATCATGCGCCACGATCCGCATACGCTGATCGAAGGCTGCGTCGTCGCGAGCTTCGCCATGGGCGCCAATGCGGCCTACATCTATGTGCGCGGCGAATATATCCGCGAGCGCGAAGCGCTGCAGGCGGCGATCGACGAATGCTATGACTATGGCCTGCTCGGCAAGAACAACAAGCTCGGCTGGGACATGGACATCTTTGTCCATCACGGCGCCGGCGCCTATATCTGCGGCGAGGAAACCGCGCTGCTCGAAAGCCTCGAAGGCAAGAAGGGCCAGCCGCGCCTGAAGCCGCCATTCCCGGCCAATATGGGCCTCTACGGCTGCCCGACGACGGTCAATAACGTCGAATCGATCGCCGTCGCGCCGACGATCCTGCGTCGCGGCGCCGGCTGGTTCTCGTCGATCGGCCGTCCGAACAATGTCGGCACCAAGCTGTTCATGCTCTCCGGCCACGTCAACAAGCCGTGCACGGTCGAAGAGGAAATGGGCATCACCTTCCGCGAACTGGTCGACCGCCACGCCGGCGGCATCCGCGGCGGCTGGGATAATCTGCTCGCCGTCATTCCCGGCGGCGCATCCTGCCCGATCGTTCCTGCCAAGGACATCATCGACTGCCCGATGGATTTCGACGGCCTGCGCGGCGTCGGCTCCTCCTTCGGCACCGCCGCCGCGATCGTCATGGACAAGTCCACCGACGTCATCAAGGCGATCGCCCGCATCTCCGCCTTCTTCAAGCATGAGAGCTGCGGCCAGTGCACGCCCTGCCGCGAAGGCACGGGCTGGATGTGGCGGGTGATGGAACGCATGGCCAAAGGCAATGCCCAGAAGCGCGAAATCGACATGCTGTTCCAGGTGACCAAGCAAATCGAAGGCCACACCATCTGTGCGCTCGGCGACGCCGCCGCATGGCCGGTGCAGGGTCTGATCCGTAACTTCCGTCCCGAGATCGAAAAGCGCATCGACCAGTACACGGCAAGCGCGCTCGACCACGGCGCGGTTCTGGAGGCGGCTGAATAATCATGACGGACAAGGCATCGAAAAGTGGGAAGAAGGAAGAGACTGCCGACATCGCGGCCGGCTTCGGCCGTCTTGCTGCCGAGATGCTGGAAAACGCGCAGGCGATGCCTGTGCATCCTCTGATGGCGCATCCCGCCGCTGCCTTTGCCGCCGCAACGGCGATCGGCTTCGGTTTCTCGACGCAGATGGCGGGCGCCTTTTTCGGGGCCTTCCAGAGCGCGCTGGAAACGACCGGCAAGCTCGCCGCCGCCCTCGACGACACGCCGCCGGACGAGCCGATGCCGGATGTCGACATCCGGCCGGAAAATATCCGCCCGGCCGTCAAGGTTTTCACCAAGCCCGTTGCGGAGAAGCCTGCGGCCGAGAAGAAGGCGGGGCCGAGACTGACGGTGGTCAAGCCGGCGAGCGCGCCGATCCCGGCAAGCGAGCCGGCGCCGACAAGCCAGCCAAAGCCGGTCGTGAAGGCGAAACCGGCGGCGCGGGCTGCAAAGGCCGATGATCTCAAGCTGATTGCCGGCATCGGCCCGAAGCTGGAGCAGGTTTTGAATGCCAAGGGCGTTCGCAGCTTTGCCGAGATTGCCGCCTTGACCGACGAGGACATTGCCCGGCTCGACGCCGAGCTTGGCTTCAACGGCCGCATCGCCCGCGACGACTGGATCGGCCAGGCGAAGGTTCTCGCCGGGCGGGGCCGCAGAAGGAAATGAACTGTCCGGCCGTGCAACCGGCCGGAAACATGGGCAAATCGGCGGACGGGCGGGGGCCTCACGCTGCAGATGCCGGTGCGGGTTCCGGGTCTGGAACGCGCGACAGAAAATTTGGGCGACATCAGCTGCCGGCAGGACGGAAGATCCGGCTCGGCAATGAAAATGTTGCAAAAACGGGTTTGTTTGCCGTCATCAGGCAAACGGGAAACAGGACTGAGCGACGATGGCAAAACTGAAGATTGACGGCAACGAGATCGAAGTTCCGGATCATTTCACGCTATTGCAGGCGTGCGAGGATGCCGGGGCCGAGGTTCCGCGCTTCTGCTTCCATGAGCGCCTGTCGGTTGCCGGCAATTGCCGCATGTGCCTTGTCGAAGTGAAGGGCGGCCCGCCGAAGCCGCAGGCTTCCTGCGCCATGAGCGTTCGCGACATCCGCGGCGGCCCGAACGGCGAACTGCCCGAGGTCTTCACCAACACGCCGATGGTCAAGAAGGCCCGCGAGGGCGTGATGGAATTCCTGCTGATCAACCATCCGCTCGATTGCCCGATCTGCGACCAGGGCGGCGAATGCGACCTGCAGGACCAGGCGATGGCCTTCGGCATCGACACATCGCGCTACCAGGAAGACAAGCGCGCCGTCGAAGACAAGTATATCGGCCCGCTGGTCAAGACGGTGATGAACCGCTGCATTCACTGCACGCGTTGCGTCCGCTTCACCACCGAGGTTGCCGGCATTTCCGAACTCGGCCTGATCGGCCGCGGCGAGGATGCCGAGATCACCACCTATCTCGAACAGGCGATGACCTCGGAACTGCAGGGCAACGTCGTCGACCTTTGCCCGGTCGGCGCGCTCACCTCCAAGCCCTTCGCCTTTACCGCGCGCCCCTGGGAACTGAACAAGACCGAATCGATCGACGTCATGGATGCCGTCGGTTCGGCGATCCGCGTCGACACTCGCGGCCGCGAAGTCATGCGCATCCTGCCGCGCGTCAACGAAGCAATCAACGAGGAGTGGATCTCCGACAAGAGCCGCTTCATCTGGGACGGCCTGAAGACCCAGCGCCTCGACCGGCCCTATGTCCGCCGCGACGGTCGCCTGCAGCCCGCCAGCTGGGCCGAGGCTTTCGGCGCCATCAAGGCCGCCGTCGGCGCCACCTCGGGCGACAAGATCGGCGCGATCGCCGGCGATCTTGCTTCCGTCGAGGAAATGTATGCGCTTTCCGAACTGGTGAAGTCGCTGGGGTCGGCCAATCTCGACTGTCGCCAGGATGGGGCGGCACTCGATCCGTCGCTCGGCCGTTCAAGCTACCTCTTCAACCCGACCATCGCAGGCATCGACCAGGCCGACGCACTGCTGATCATCGGCGCCAATCCGCGCTTCGAGGCGGCCATCCTCAACGCCCGCATCCGCAAGCGCTGGCGCCGCGGCAAGTTCCCGATCGGCGTCATCGGCGAGCCGGGCGAACTGCGCTACAGCTATGACTATCTCGGCGCCGGTCCCGACACGCTGAAGGATCTCGTCGATGGCGGCCATGCCTTTGCCGACGTCCTGAAGAACGCCGCCAAGCCGATGATCATCATCGGCCAGGGCGCGCTGTCGCGCAGCGACGGCGCCGGCGTTCTCGCCAGTGCTGCCAAGCTCGCCGGTTCGGTCGGCGCGGTTGTCGAAGGCTGGAACGGCTTTGCCGTCCTTCATACCGCCGCCTCGCGCGTCGGCGGCCTCGACCTCGGCTTCGTGCCGGGCGCCAAGGGCGTCAATGCCGCCGAGATGCTGACGTCGATGGACGTGCTCTTCCTGCTCGGCGCCGACGAACTCGACTTCACCGCCAAGAAGGCGGGGTTGACTGTCTATATCGGCTCGCATGGCGATAACGGCGCGCATCATGCCGACGTCATCCTGCCGGCCGCAGCCTATACCGAAAAGTCCGGCACCTGGGTCAACACCGAAGGCCGCGTCCAGATGGGCAGCCGCGCAGGCTTTGCGCCGGGCGATGCCCGCGAGGACTGGGCGATTATCCGTGCCCTTTCCGACGTGCTCGGCAAAAAGCTTCCCTTCGATTCGCTGAGTGAACTGCGTGGCCGGCTCTACGCCGCTTTCCCGCATTTCGCCGCCATCGACGAGATCGCCGAAACCGATAGCGCCCAAATTGCCGCAGTTGCGAAAAAAGCCGGCAAGATGAACAAGTCAGGGTTTGCGTCGCCGGTC
Source organism: Rhizobium sp. M1 (assembly GCF_002531805.1). Taxonomy (NCBI): domain Bacteria; kingdom Pseudomonadati; phylum Pseudomonadota; class Alphaproteobacteria; order Hyphomicrobiales; family Rhizobiaceae; genus Rhizobium; species Rhizobium sp. M1. The sequence goes on from NZ_NWSW01000007.1 coordinate 277,387, forward strand.
AAAGACTTCTATTTGACGAACCCGATCGCGCGTGCCTCGGCTGTCATGGCCGAGTGCTCGGCATTGGCCCGCAACAACTTTAAAGTCGCGGCAGAGTAAGGGCAGGGGACCATGGATTCTTTCTTTTCGACCTATGTCTTGCCGGCGATCATCATGATCGGGCAGTCGCTGCTGCTTCTGGTCTGCCTGCTCGTCTTCATCGCTTACGTGCTGCTCGCCGACCGCAAGATCTGGGCGGCCGTGCAGCTGCGCCGCGGCCCGAACGTCGTCGGCCCCTTCGGCCTGTTCCAGTCCTTCGCCGACCTTCTGAAATTCGTCTTCAAGGAGCCGATCATTCCGGCCGGCGCCAACAAGGCGGTCTTCCTGCTTGCTCCGCTGGTGACGGTGCTTCTGGCACTGTCCACCTGGGCGGTGGTGCCGCTCGCCGACGGATGGGTGATCGCCAACATCAATGTCGGCATCCTCTACATCTTCGCGATCTCCTCGCTCGAGGTCTACGGCATCATCATGGGCGGCTGGGCTTCGAACTCGAAGTATCCCTTCCTCGGCGCGCTGCGCTCGGCGGCGCAGATGGTGTCCTACGAAGTCTCGATCGGCTTCGTCATCGTCACCGTGCTTCTCTGCGTCGGTTCGCTGAACCTCACCGATATCGTCAATGCACAGCATACCGGCCTCGGCACCATGCTCGGCCTGCCGGCGTCGTTCCTCGACTGGCACTGGCTGTCGCTCTTCCCGATGTTCATCATCTTCTTCATTTCGGCGCTGGCCGAGACCAACCGTCCGCCGTTCGACCTTCCGGAAGCTGAATCGGAACTGGTCGCCGGCTTCATGGTCGAATACGGCTCTTCGCCATACATGATGTTCATGCTCGGCGAATATGCGGCCGTCTGCCTGATGTGCGCGCTGACGACGATCCTCTTCCTCGGCGGCTGGCTGCCACCGGTCGATATCTGGGTCCTCAACTGGGTTCCGGGCATCATCTGGTTCACACTGAAGGCCTGTTTCGTGTTCTTCATGTTCGCGATGGTCAAGGCCTTCGTTCCACGCTACCGCTACGACCAGCTCATGCGCCTCGGCTGGAAGGTTTTCCTGCCGCTGTCGCTCGCCATGGTCATCATCGTTGCATTCGTGCTGAAACTGATGGGATGGGCTTGATGACGCCCGCTCTCGTTTCCGGCAAAATTGGAGGTTGAAGATGGGAAGCTTGTCCAGCTCCATCAACTCGCTGTTCCTCAAGGAATTCTTCGGCGCGTTCTTTCTGTCGATGCGCTATTTCTTCCGCCAGAAGGCGACGATCAACTATCCCTTCGAAAAGGGTCCGGTCTCCCCGCGTTTCCGCGGCGAACATGCGCTGCGCCGTTATCCGAACGGCGAAGAGCGCTGCATCGCCTGCAAGCTCTGCGAGGCGATCTGTCCTGCCCAGGCCATCACCATCGAGGCCGGTCCGCGCCGCAACGACGGCACGCGCCGCACCGTGCGCTACGACATCGACATGGTGAAGTGCATCTATTGCGGCTTCTGCCAGGAAGCCTGCCCTGTTGACGCGATCGTCGAGGGTCCGAATTTCGAATTCGCGACGGAAACCCGCGAAGAGCTCTATTTCGACAAGGCGCGCCTTCTCGATAACGGCGACCGGTGGGAGCGTGAAATCGCCCGCAACATCGCGATCGACTCGCCGTACCGCTGATTGGGTTTTGAAATGCCGCGATGGAGCTCTGCTGCTCCTGTCGCGGTCAATATGCACAGGAGCTTTGCCGGTCAGCCGCGCAAAGCTCTATCGGGCAGAAAAACTCCCGGCTGCCCGGGGGAAGATGAAAAAGGCACCAACATGGGTCTGCAGGCTCTATTTTTCTATCTTTTCGCCTTTGTCGCGATAGCGTCGGCGTTCATGGTCATCTGGGCGAAGAACCCGGTTCACTCGGTTCTGTTCCTGATCCTGGTGTTCTTCAACGCGGCCGGCCTCTTTCTGCTGCTCGGTGCCGAGTTCCTGGCGATGATCCTGCTTGTCGTCTATGTCGGCGCCGTCGCCGTGCTCTTCCTCTTCGTGGTGATGATGCTCGATATCGACTTCACCGAGCTCAGGGCAGGGGTTCTCGAATATGCGCCGATCGGCGGGCTGATCGGGATCATTCTCGCTGCCGAGCTGATCGTCGTCATCGGCGGCAGCGTCATCTCGCCTGAGATCGCCAAATCAGTCGCCATGCCGATCCCGGCGCTGACGGAGCGCACCAATACGGCCGCCCTCGGCGACGTGCTCTACACCAATTACGTCTACTTCTTCCAGATCGCCGGCCTGGTGCTGTTGGTCGCCATGATCGGCGCCATCGTCCTGACGCTCCGGCACCGCACCAACATCAAGCGGCAGAATATCCCCAGGCAGGTTGCTCGCACGCCCGCCACCGCCGTCGAGGTGGTTTCGGTCAAGCCCGGGCAGGGCGTCTAAAGGCAGGTCAAGGAACAAAGAACATGGTCATCGGTCTTTCCCACTACCTGACGGTCAGCGCCATCCTCTTCACGCTCGGCGTCTTCGGCATCTTCCTGAACCGGAAGAACGTCATTGTCATCCTGATGTCGGTCGAACTGATCCTGCTTTCCGTCAACATCAACATGGTCGCCTTCTCCTCCTTCCTGAACGACATCGTCGGACAGGTCTTTGCGCTGTTCATCCTGACGGTGGCGGCTGCCGAGGCGGCGATCGGTCTTGCAATTCTCGTTGTCTTCTACCGCAACCGCGGCTCGATCGCGGTCGAAGACGTCAATATGATGAAGGGCTGAGTGGCTCATGTTCCTCTATAAGGCTATCGTCTTTCTTCCCTTGATCGGTGCGATCGTCGCCGGCCTGTTCGGCCGCGCCATCGGCGCCAAGGCTTCGGAATATGTCACCAGCGGCCTGATGATCATCGCCGCCATCCTCTCCTGGTACGTCTTCTTCACCGTCGGCATGGGCCACGCCGAAGGCGGCCCGATCAAGGTCGAGGTGCTGCGCTGGATTCAGTCCGGCGGCATCGATGCCTCCTGGTCGCTGCGCGTGGATACGCTGACCTCCGTCATGCTGATCGTCGTCAACACGGTCTCGACGCTGGTGCACGTCTATTCGATCGGTTACATGCATACCGATCCGCATCGCCCGCGTTTCTTCGCCTATCTCTCGCTCTTCACCTTCGCCATGCTGATGCTGGTGACGGCCGACAACCTGGCCCAGATGTTCTTCGGCTGGGAAGGCGTCGGTCTCGCCTCCTATCTGCTGATCGGCTTCTGGTTCAAGAAGCCCTCGGCGACGGCCGCGGCGATGAAGGCCTTCATCGTCAACCGCGTCGGCGACTTCGGCTTCGTGCTCGGTATTGCCGGCGTCTTCGTGCTGTTCGGCTCGATCAACTTCGATACGATCTTCGCCAATGCTTCGAACTTTGCTCCGCATGAAGGCGGCGGCGAGGCAAGCGAGGTGATCCTCAACCTCTTCGGCATGCAGCTCGACAAGGCGCATGCGCTGACCGGCATCTGCCTGCTGCTCTTCATGGGCGCGATGGGCAAGTCGGCACAGTTCCTGCTGCACACCTGGCTGCCGGATGCCATGGAAGGCCCGACCCCGGTCTCGGCCCTCATCCATGCCGCCACCATGGTCACCGCCGGCGTCTTCCTCGTCGCCCGCATGTCGCCGCTCTTCGAACTGTCGCACGATGCGCTCGTCGTCGTCACCGTGATCGGCGCGATCACCGCCTTCTTCGCGGCGACTGTCGGCCTCGTGCAGAACGACATCAAGCGCGTCATCGCCTATTCCACCTGCTCGCAGCTCGGCTACATGTTCGTGGCGCTCGGGGTAGGGGCCTATGGCGCGGCGATCTTCCATCTCTTCACGCATGCCTTCTTCAAGGCACTGCTCTTCCTCTGCGCCGGCTCGGTCATCCACGCCGTCGATGGCGAGCAGGACATGCGCTACATGGGTGGCCTGCGGCCGCACATCAAGTGGACCTTCCGGCTGATGATCATCGGCACGCTGGCGATCACCGGCGTCGGCATTCCCTTCACGCCGATCGGCTTTGCCGGCTTCTTCTCCAAGGATGTGATCATCGAGGCGACCTATGCTTCGCATTCGCCGGTCGCAGGCTTTGCCTTCTCGCTGCTGGTCATCGCTGCGCTCTTCACGAGCTTCTATTCCTGGCGTCTGATCTTCATGACCTTCTACGGCAAGCCGCGCGCTTCGCATGAGGTCATGCACCACGTCCACGAATCGCCGCAGGTCATGCTGGTGCCGCTCTATCTTCTTGCGATCGGCGCGATATTTGCCGGCGTGATCTTCGAAGGCCGGTTCTACGGTGAGGAATATGCCGAGTTCTGGAAGGGCGCGCTCTTTACCGGCGCCGAGAATGAACTCGTCGAAGAGTTCCACCACGTGCCGGCGCTCGTGGCTCTGAGCCCCTTCATCGCCATGGTGCTCGGCTTCGTCACCGCCTGGTACATGTATATCCGCTCGCCGCAGACGCCGCGCGTCCTCGCCAAGCAGCACCGGGTGCTCTACCAGTTCCTCTTGAACAAGTGGTATTTCGACGAACTCTACGACTTCCTCTTCGTCCGCACCGCCAGAGCGCTTGGCCGCTTCCTGTGGAAGAAGGGTGACGTCGGCGTCATCGACACCTACGGCCCGAACGGCGTGGCCGCCCGCGTCGTCGCCGTCACCGACCGCGTCGTCCGCCTGCAGACCGGTTACCTCTATCACTACGCCTTCGCCATGCTGATCGGCATTGCGGCGCTCGTTACCTGGATGATGCTCGGGAGTTCCTTCTGATGACCGATTGGCCTATTCTTTCAACGGTCACCTTCCTGCCGCTCGTCGGCGTGGTGCTCCTGTTGCTGATGAACGGCGAGAGCCAAGCCGGCCGCAAGAACGTGCTGTGGATCTCGCTGATCACCACCGTCTTCACCTTCGTCGTTTCCCTCGTCATCTGGGTCGGCTTCGACAACGCCAATCCGGGCTTCCAGATGCTCGAAAAGCATGACTGGCTCGGCACCGGCATCGGTTACCATGTCGGCGTCGACGGCATCTCGATGCTGTTCGTCATCCTGTCGACCTTCCTCATGCCCTTCTGCGTGCTGGCGAGCTGGCTCTCGATCGAGAAGCGCCTGAAGGAATACATGATCGCCTTCCTCATCTTGGAAACGATGATGGTCGGCGTCTTCGTCTCGCTCGATATCGTGCTCTTCTACGTCTTCTTCGAGGCGGGCCTCATTCCGATGTTCCTCATCATCGGCGTCTGGGGCGGCAAGGACCGCGTCTATGCGAGCTACAAGTTCTTCCTCTATACGCTGCTCGGCTCGGTGCTGATGCTGCTCGCCATCATGGCGATGTACTGGCAGGCCGGAACGACCGACATCACCGCGCTGCTCGCCTACAAGTTCCCGCCGGCGCTGCAGACTTGGCTATGGCTTGCCTTCTTCGCCTCCTTCGCGGTGAAGATGCCGATGTGGCCGGTCCATACCTGGCTTCCGGATGCCCACGTTCAGGCGCCGACGGCAGGTTCGGTGATCCTGGCCGGCGTCCTGCTGAAGCTCGGCGGCTACGGTCTCATCCGCTTCTCGCTCGGCATGTTCCCGGTGGCGTCCGATTATTTCGCGCCGCTTGTCTTCGCCCTGTCCGTCATCGCCATCATCTACACCTCGCTGGTGGCGATGATGCAGGACGACATCAAGAAGCTGATCGCCTATTCCTCGGTGGCGCACATGGGCTACGTGACCATGGGCATTTTCGCCGCCAACATGCAGGGCGTTCAGGGTTCGATCTTCCAGATGCTGTCGCATGGCATCGTCTCGGGCGCGCTCTTCCTCTGCGTCGGCGTCGTCTACGACCGCACCCATACCCGCGAGATCAACGCCTATGGCGGTCTCGTCAACAACATGCCGAAATATGCCGTCGCCATGATGGTCTTCACCATGGCCAATGTCGGGCTTCCCGGCACCTCCGGCTTTGTCGGCGAGTTCCTGACGCTGATCGGCGTCTTCCGGGTCAACACCTGGGTCGCGCTCTTTGCCGCCACCGGCGTCATTCTCTCGGCCGCCTATGCGCTCTGGCTCTATCGCCGGGTGATCTTCGGCGCGCTGGAGAAGGAAAAGCTGAAGGCGCTGCTCGACCTTTCGCCCCGCGAACAGCTGATCCTCTACCCGCTGGTCGCACTGACCATCTTCTTCGGCGTTTACCCGGCTCCGGTCTTCGATGCCACGGCCGCCTCGGTGGATCTGCTGGTCAACAACTACACGGCCGCCGTGCACGCAGCGCAGAATGTTGCGCTGTCTATGAATTGATGACGGGACTTATCGGACATGACCGCTGAAACAATCCTCCTCAGTCTGCATCTTTCCGCGCCGGAGCTGATCCTCGCGGTCGGCGCCCTGGTCCTGTTGATGGTCGGCGTCTTCTCAGGCGAGCGGTCGGGCCTCGTCGTCACCGGCCTCGCCATCGTGCTGCTGCTGGCCTCCGGCCTGTGGCTGCTCTTCGTGCCGGCCGAAGGCCTTGCCTATGGCGGCGTCTACATGGCCGACGGCTTCTCGCGCTTCATGAAGCTGGTGGCGCTCATCGGCTCGCTGGTCGCCCTGTTCATGACGATGGGCCACGCCCGCGAAAACCAGCTCGACAAGTTCGAGTTCCCGGTTCTGCTGGTGCTCGCGACCCTCGGCATCCTGCTGATGATCTCGGCCAACGACCTGATTTCGCTCTATCTGGCGCTGGAGCTGCAGTCGCTGGCGCTCTATGTCGTCGCCGCGATCAACCGCGACAGCCTGAAGTCGACCGAAGCCGGCCTGAAATATTTCGTCCTCGGCGCACTTTCCTCCGGCATGCTGCTCTACGGCATGTCGCTGGTCTATGGCTTCACCGGCCACACCCATTTCTCCGAAATCGCCCAGGCGCTGTCCGTCGAGGGCGCACGGTCGCTCGGCCTCGTCTTCGGCCTGGTCTTCATCCTCGCCGGCATTGCCTTCAAGATCTCGGCCGTTCCCTTCCACATGTGGACGCCAGACGTCTACGAAGGCGCGCCGACGCCGGTCACCGCCTTCCTGGCCGCGGCCCCGAAGGTTGCCGCCATGGCGATGATGACCCGCATCGTCATCACCGCCTTCCAGCCGGTTCTGGCCGACTGGCAGCAGGTCGTCGTGTTCATCTCGATCGCTTCGATGCTGCTCGGCTCGTTTGCGGCGATCGGCCAGAAGAACATCAAGCGGCTGATGGCCTATTCCTCGATCGGCCATATGGGCTATGCGCTGGTCGGCCTTGCCGCCGGCAACCAGACCGGCGTTTCCGGCGTCATGCTTTACATGGTCATCTATATGGTCATGACCCTCGGCAGCTTCGCGATCATCATGTCGATGCGCCGCAAGGACGGCACCGTCGTCGAAGACGTCAATGATCTCGCCGGCCTTTCCGCGACCAACCCGTTCATGGCCGTGGTGCTGACGGCGCTGATGTTCTCGCTCGCCGGCATTCCGCCGCTCGCCGGTTTCTTCGCCAAGTACTTCGTCTTCGTTGCGGCGATCGAAGCCAAGCTTTATGCGCTTGCCATCATCGGCGTTCTCGCCTCGGTCGTCGGCGCCTATTATTATCTGCGCGTCATCAAGCTGATGTGGTTCGATGAGGCGACCGGCGAATTCGCCCGGGTCTCCGGCGCCCTGCGTCTGGTCTTCGGTCTTTCCGGTCTCTTCGTCACTGCCTATGTGCTCATCGGCGGGCCGATCGGCGGTGCGGCAGAGCTTGCCGCCGCGACGCTCTTCTAATGGTTTCCGACAGACGGCGCCGGATATCGCTCGGCGATTTCAGGCACGAGGCGCTGTCGGAAACATCGTCCACCAACAGCGAATGCCTCGCCCGGGCGCGGGCGGGCGATCCCGGAAATCTCTGGGTGACGGCCGAGAGGCAGACCGGCGGCCGCGGCCGCCGCGGCCGCCTCTGGGTGTCCGAACGCGGCAATCTCTACGCTTCCCTTCTTTTGATCGACCCGGCGCCGATTGAGCGCCTCGGCTCGCTGCCGCTGGCGGTTGCTGTTGCGGTGCACCAGGCGATCCGCCAGGTGCTGCCGCCGGGCGCCGAACCGCTCGAGGTCAAATGGCCGAACGATATTCTCATCGGCCGGAAAAAGACCTGCGGCATCCTCGTCGAGGGCGAGCAGTTGCCGGACGGCCGCTACGCGCTGATCGTCGGCATCGGCATCAATGTCTCGGTCATGCCGGATAATCCGCTCTATCCCGTCACCTGTCTGCGTCAGCATGCAAGCGCGGCTTCGCCGGATGAGCTCTTCGCCCATCTCTTCGCGGCGATGGCGGATGTGCTCGATCAATGGGACCAGGGCCGCGGCATTGCCGAGATCACGGCGCGCTGGCGCACCATCGCCTGCGGCATCGGCGAAAAGATCACGGTGAATTTACCGGACCGATCGATTTCCGGCCAATTCGCCGGAATTGATGATAATGGCTTGTTGATGCTCGATACCGGCGCTGGCAGGATTATGCCCATTGCCGCCGGTGATGTGTTTTTTGGATAGCGGAAAAAACGAAAATTATGGCGAAACAGGACGAATTGGTATTCCTGCCTCTGGGCGGCGTTGGCGAGATCGGCATGAATCTCGCTCTCTATGGCTACGGCCCGCCCGAGCATCGCCAGTGGATCATGGTCGATTGCGGCGTCACCTTTCCCGGCCCGGATCTGCCGGGCGTCGACCTCGTCCTGCCCGACATCCGCTTCCTCGCCAGCGAGCGCAAGAACCTCAAGGCGATCATCATCACCCATGCCCATGAAGATCATTATGGCGCGCTTGCCGATCTCTGGCCCGGTCTCAACGTGCCGGTTTTCGCCTCGGCCTTTACGTCAGGTCTGCTCGAAGCCAAACGCAATTTCGAGAAGGCGAGGATCGGCGAAGTGCCGGTGACGCCGTTCAAGGCAGGCGACACGATCAATGTCGGCCCCTTCAGCATCGAAGGTGTGGCCGTCAACCATTCGATCCCCGAGCCGATGTCGCTGATGATCCGCACACCGGCCGGCAACGTCATCCACACCGGCGACTGGAAGATCGACCACGAGCCCTCGCTCGGCCCCTTGACCGATGAGACGCGGTTCCGCCAGCTTGGCGACGAGGGTGTGCTGGCGCTGATGTGCGATTCCACCAATGCGCTGCGCGACGGTGTTTCGCCCTCCGAAAAGGATGTCTCGGAAAGCCTGCGCAAGATCATCGAAGATGCCGAGGGCCGGGTGGCGATCACCACCTTCTCGTCGAATGTCGGGCGCATCCGCACCGTCGCCGAGGCGGCCGAGGCGGCCGGCCGCGAAGTGCTGCTGCTCGGCAGCTCGCTGAAGCGGGTCGTCGACGTCGCCCAGGATATCGGCCTGATGGAGGGCGTGAAGCCCTTCATCTCCGAGGAGGAGTACGGCTATATCCCGCGCGACAAGGTCGTCGTCATCCTGACCGGCAGCCAGGGCGAGGCGCGGGCAGCGCTTGCCAAGCTCTCTCGCGACGAGATGCGTAATGTGGCCTTTGCGGCAGGCGATATCGTCGTTTTTTCCTCGCGTGCCATTCCCGGCAACGAGAAGGCGATCCAGGACATCAAGAACGGCCTCGTCGAGCAGGGCGTGCACATCATCACCGATACCGAGGCGCTCGTCCATGTTTCCGGCCATCCCCGCCGCAATGAGCTGCAGCGGATGTACGAGTGGACGCGGCCGAAGGTGGTCGTGCCGGTGCATGGCGAGGCGACGCATCTGACGGCGCACAAGGAGCTTGCCGAGCAATCAGGCATTTCGATCGTCCCGCGGGTGCGCAACGGCGATATCCTCCGGCTGGCGCCCGGTCCGGTCGAGGTGATCGGCGAAGCGCCGCACGGCCGCATCTACAAGGACGGCATGCTGATCGGCGATTTCGAGGAGATGGGGATCGGCGAGCGCAAGAAACTCTCCTATGTCGGCCATGTCGCGGTCAGCATCGTGCTCGACGCGCGTTATGATATCGTCGGCGATCCCGATCTCGTCTCGATCGGCCTGCCTGTTTATGACGACGAGGGCGATGAGATGGAGGATACGCTGTTCGACGCGGCGATCAGCGCCATCGAAAGCATTCCGCGCGCCCGCCGCAAGGATCTGGACATGCTGCAGGAGGCCGTTCGTCGCGCCATCCGCGCCGCTGCCAACCAGAGCTGGGGCAAGAAGCCCGTCGTTACCGCCTTCGTCACCAAGGTCTGATCATGCTCGGCCGGGTGAACCATATTGCCATCGCCGTCCCCGACCTGAAGGCGGCGGCGGCCGCCTATCGCGATACGCTGGGCGCTGCCGTGTCGCAGCCGCAGGCGCTGCCGGAACACGGCGTCACCGTCGTCTTCGTCGAATTGCCGAACACCAAGGTCGAACTGCTTGAGCCGCTTGGGGAAGCCTCGCCGATCGCAGCCTTCCTCGACAAGAACCCGTCCGGCGGCATGCACCACATCTGTTATGAAGTGGACGATATCATCCTCGCCCGCGACCGGCTGGTCGAGGCGGGGGCGCGGGTGCTGGGCGACGGCCAGCCGAAGACCGGCGCGCATGGCAAGCCGGTGCTCTTTCTGCATCCCAAGGATTTCTTCGGCACGCTGATCGAGCTTGAACAGGCCTGAACCCAATTCATGTGAAGTGCTTGCGCTGCGGCAGAGTGACCCGAAGGCGGCGAAATGTTTCGTTCGCTTTGAATTGGCCGCCATTCCGCCGTATAAAGGCGTGCAATTGAAAGTGAGAGGACGCCTTCGCCACATGGCGGCGCGACATCACCGGGAACCATAATGCTTCAGATCTTCCTTCAGGGATTTGCCGTCTACTTCATCATCTGGTGGATGACGCTTTTCGCCGTCCTGCCGATCGGCCTGCGCACCCAGGCGGAAGACGATGATATCGTGCTCGGCACCGTTCCCAGCGCGCCCACCCGCTTTCGCGCCGGCTTCGTCTTTTCGCTGACGACGCTGATCTCGGCTCTGATCTACGGCCTCTGGTATGTCTGCGACACCTATTTCGGCTGGGGCTTCGACGCCCTTCCACAACTAGGGCCTAGCTTCTATTGAGGTAGCTTTTGCTCAAAGTTTGGGCAGATGTAAAATTCACAAAAAATCGATTTCGTCATATCGGCGTCATGCTGTTGCGGCAAAGAGCTCGCCTAACGGAATGAGGGCGCATTTCCTTACGGAAGGCGATCTCGTTTCTGGTTGGGGTGGGAGGCAAAAGCCAAAAAAAAACAAGGCTGAAAGCCTTGTTTTAAGTATCGCGTGATCTGTAACCGTTGCCGGGGCTGCGACGAGCGCGCCTAAGATCTGATCCTCCCAAGACTTGACCGCGAATTCGGCAAGAATTTAGCTTCCTGCCTGTTTTGTGAGCTAAAGCTAGCTCAAACATTGGGCTTTGTCATTAGCTTTTTTTGCATTTTTGCTACACTCTAGCAAAATATTTCTGTTGACAAGATTTTCGTTCAAGTCCTTATAAACACGCGCTTTTTCACGCCCTTTCATTTTGCGGGCGTGAACATGCGTATCCGGGAGGCGGCCGACGGCAGTTGCGGGTTTCCTTCCCGCCGCGAAGCGGCTATGAACGCTCCCACATTACCAATGTACCGTCGATTCCGTTCTCCGCGGGATCTCAACTGCTTCGGAATCCGCCATGCGTCTGTCCCGCTATTTCATGCCCATCCTCAAGGAAAACCCCAAGGAGGCGGAAATCGTCTCCCACCGGTTGATGCTGCGCGCCGGCATGATCCGCCAGCAGTCGCAGGGCATCTATTCCTGGCTGCCGCTCGGCAAGCGCGTGCTCGACAAGGTCAACGCCATTATCCGCGAGGAGCAGAACCGTGCCGGCGCCATCGAGCTTTCGATGCCGACCCTGCAATCGGCCGAACTCTGGCAGGAAAGCGGCCGTTACGATGCTTACGGCAAGGAGATGCTGCGCATCAAGGACCGTCAGGATCGGCCGATGCTCTACGGCCCCACAAACGAGGAGATGGTGACGGATATTTTCCGTTCCTCCGTCAAGTCCTACAAGGACCTGCCGCTCAATCTCTATCACATCCAGCTGAAGTTCCGTGACGAGATCCGCCCGCGCTTCGGCACCATGCGCTCGCGCGAGTTCATGATGAAGGACGCTTATTCCTTCGATCTGACCCGCGAAGGGGCCGAGCATTCCTATAACAAGATGTTCGCCGCCTATCTCAGAACCTTCGATCGGCTCGGCCTGCGCGCCATTCCGATGCGTGCCGACACCGGCCCGATCGGCGGCAATCTCAGCCATGAATTCATCATCCTCGCCGATACCGGCGAATCCGAGGTCTTCTGCCACAAGGACTTCGTCGGCTTCGATATTCCTGGTGACAGCACCGATTTCGACAGCGTCGAGGGTCTGAAGGCGATCTTCGACAAGTGGACCTCGCTCTATGCGGCGACCTCGGAAATGCACGACGAGGCGGCTTTCAACGCCGTTCCGGAAGGCGAGCGTCTTTCGGCGCGCGGCATCGAGGTCGGTCACATCTTCTATTTCGGCACGAAATATTCCGAGTCGATGGGCGCGAAAGTGCAGGGGCCCGATGGCAAGGAACACTTTGTTCACATGGGTTCCTACGGTATCGGCCCGACGCGCCTTGTTCCCGCCATCATCGAAGCATCGCATGACGACAACGGAATCATCTGGCCGGCTTCGGTCGCGCCCTTCGATGTCGTGGTGATCAACATGAAGTCGGGCGATCAGGCCTGCGACGATACTTGCGAGCTGATCTACGCCGCGCTCACCAAGGCCGGCAAGGATGTGCTCTACGACGATACCGACGACCGGGCCGGCACGAAATTCGCAACCGCCGACCTGATCGGCGTACCCGTCCAGATCATCGCCGGCCCGCGCGCGGTCGCGAACGGCGAGGTCGAAGTGAAGGACCGCAAGACCGGCGCCCGCGAAACGATGACGATCGAAGCGGCGATCAACAGGTTCGTGGCTTAAGGAAACGGAGGCGAAATGGCAGAGGCAGCAGTGGACCGGAGTTCAACATCCGGCTTGGGTCCGGCTGGCAAGCCATTTTCCACCTTCGAACGCCTCGTGGCCTGGCGCTATCTGCGCGCCCGGCGCAAGGAAGCCTTCATCTCGGTCATCGCCGGCTTCTCCTTCGTCGGCATCATGCTCGGCGTCGCGACGCTGATCATCGTCATGGCGGTGATGAACGGCTTCCGCACCGAGCTCGTCTCGCGCATCCTCGGCATCAACGGCCACATGATCGTCCAGCCGGTCGATGGTCCCTTCACCGATTATCCCGACCTTGCCAGCAGGCTCGCCGCCGTGCCCGGCGTCAAGATGGCGCTGCCTTTGGTGGAGGGGCAGGTGCTTGCTTCCGCCCAGGCCGGCGGCAGCACCGGCGCCCTGGTGCGCGGCGCCCGCGCCGAAGACCTGACCAAGCTCAAGACGATCTCCGACAACATCAAATCCGGCGACATGGTGGGCTATGCCTCCGGCGAGGGCGTGCTGATCGGCACCCGCATGGCCGACCAGCTGGGTCTGCGCGTCGGCGACCTCATCACGCTGACCTCGCCGGAAGGTGACGTCACGCCGATGGGCGTCAACCCGCGCGTCAAATCCTACAAGATCTCCGGGCTGTTCGAGATCGGCATGTCGGAATATGATTCCTCGATCATCTTCATGCCGCTCGAGGAAGCGCAGCTCTATTTCAATGCGGCGGGGCTCGTGCAGTCGATCGAGCTCTTCGTCGATCATCCCGATGATATCGACGCTCTGCGGCCGAAGGTGGAAGAGGCGGCCGGTCGCCAGATCAACCTGACCGACTGGCGCCAGCGCAATCAGACCTTCTTCTCGGCGCTGCAGGTCGAGCGCAACGTCATGTTCATGATCCTGACGCTGATCGTGCTGGTGGCGGCGCTGAACATCATCTCCGGCCTCATCATGCTGGTGAAGGACAAGGGCAGCGATATCGCCATTCTGCGCACGATGGGCGCCAGCGCCGGCGCCATCATGCGCATCTTCTTCATGACCGGGGCGGCGATCGGTATCGTCGGCACCATCGCCGGCGTGCTGCTCGGCGTCCTCGTCTGCGTCAACATCGAATCCATCCGCCAGTTCTTCTCCTGGATCTCAGGCACCGTGATCTTCAATCCGCAGGTCTATTTCCTCAGCCAGCTGCCGGCCGAGATGGATCTCAGCGAAACGATTTCGGTCGTGGTCATGGCGCTCAGCCTCTCCTTCATCGCCACCATCTTCCCGGCATGGCGCGCCTCCAGGCTCGATCCGGTGCAGGCCCTGCGCTACGAATAAGGAATGCCGCATTCATGAATCGCAACGTCGTCCTCAAGCTTACCGGCGTCGAGCGCCATTACGGGCAGGGCGATACGCTGCTCTCGATCCTGAAGGGTGCGGATTTCTCGCTGTCGAAAGGCGAGATCGTCGCCCTTGTCGCGCCCTCGGGCACGGGCAAGTCGACGCTACTGCATGTCGCCGGTCTGCTCGAGCATCCCGACGGCGGCGAAGTCACCATCAACGGCCATGCCTGTGACGGGCTGAGCGACGAGAAGCGCACGGCGATCCGTCGCCGCGAGATCGGCTTCGTCTATCAGTTCCATCACCTCCTGCCGGAATTTTCGGCGCTCGAAAACATCATGATGCCACAGCTGATCGCCGGCCTGTCCTGGAAGGAGGCCGGAGAGCGGGCCGGCCAGCTTCTCGACTATATGCGCATCGGCCATCGCGGCTCGCACCGTCCGGCCGAACTGTCAGGTGGCGAGCAGCAGCGCGTTGCGATCGCCCGCGCCGTCGCCAATGCGCCGACCCTGCTTCTGGCCGACGAGCCGACCGGTAATCTCGACCCGGAAACAGCAAGCTACGTCTTCGACGCGCTGGAGGCTCTGGTGCGCCAGTCCGGCCTCGCGGCCCTGATCGCCACGCACAACCACGAACTCGCCCGCCGCATGGATCGGCGCGTGACGATCTCCGACGGCAAGGTCGTCGATTTCTGATCGATGTCGCCCGGACGTGCGCAGCGATTCCGGGATACGGACGAAGAGATGACGCGTCTGGCGGCAGGTTCGAATCGACCCGCCTCCGGATCCGTCAGGGGATGATCAGGCCGCCGCGATAGTCGAGCGCGTAAGCCTTGCGTCCGTCGACCACGATGCATTCATGACCGCTGAACCGTTCACAGCCGCCTTCGCTGCGATCGACATAGCGGCCGAACGGATGGTCGAATTCCATTCCGCCGAGAAAGCGGCCCTGCCGGTACATGGCAGAAAGCGCCGCCTTGATCACAGTTCCCGCTGCGCTGGCATCGATGAGATCGGGCGCAATGACCCAGCCGAAATAATTCATCGCCCAGATCGGCTCGTCGGCAAACCACACCACCTCCTGTCCGGCGAAGTCGGTGCCGCCGAAATAGCTGTCGAGATAGCGCCAGTCGCCGCGCTCATAGCCGATATCGTGAGACCCCGGCCGGCAGGGCGGGCGCGGCACGCCGCCGCCGACATAGCTGGCAGCTTTGGCTTCGACGACGAATTCGTTCAGCATCGCTGTCTCGGGCATAGGGTCCTCCTGACTCATTAGTTGGGATATAGCAGGATGTGCAGAACATAAACAGAACAAATGCGGGGGAGCCTTTGTCGTCGGCGGGATGTGTCCACGTTCTTTGCGGCACCGGGGCCGGCGAGGCCGCGGCTCGGCATCTCAAGCCCGTCGCCGAAGCTTTCACCGAATCGTTGCGTCGCCGGGGTGTTTTTCAAACGCAAGCAGGAAGGAAAAGATTCCTGTTGACATCGGAACATAGATCGAACAAATTGAAAACATAACGAGTAAAGGAGAGCCAAATGACTGACATGATCCGTGATATCGCAGCATTCACCTCCATCGCAATGTTCGTTGCCAGCTTCTCGCTCATCGTCATCGCGATCTAAAGTTTTCAGGGGACTGCATGGCCATCATGTGGTTCGAACACGGGACTTCTTCTGGACATCATTGCCCTCCATGCCGACAATGCGTCTGATTCATTCGGTGATTGGGAAGGCATGTCATGGCGGATACGGTAAAGGCTTCGACGGGTGAGGTGATCGGCGACACGCCGGGCTTCATTCACCTGAGAGTCCATTCCGCCTATTCGCTTCTCGAAGGCGCGCTGCCGCTGAAGAAGATTCTCTACAAGGCGGCCGGAGACAATCAGCCGGCCATCGCCATTACCGACACCAACAATCTGTTCGTCGCCCTCGAATTCTCGCAGAAGGCAATGGACGACGGGCTGCAGCCGATCATCGGCTGCCAGGTCTCGATCGACATGGAAGACGGGCTGGAGACCGAAAAACGCGGCGGCCAGCAGGCATTGGTCAAGCTGCCGTCGATCGTTCTTCTCGCAGCGACGGAGGCCGGTTACGAAAGGCTGGTCGACCTCATCAGCCGCGCCTATCTCGGCGGTGAAGGCAATCAGGCCGTCCATGTCCGATCCTCCTGGCTGGAGGAGGCGGGCACGGAAGGGCTGATCGCCTTGACCGGCGCCCTGACGGGGCCGGTCGACGGAGCGATCAGGGAGGGCCATTCCGCCCAGGCCGAAGCGCGGCTGCTCATGCTCAAGCGTCTCTTCGGCGACCGGCTCTATGTCGAGCTGCAGCGGCATGGCACCTACGACAAGCGGCACGAGCAGAAGATCATCGGGCTCGCCTATGCCCACGATCTGCCGCTGGTCGCGACCAACGAGGCCTTCTTTCCGACACGCGACGATTACGACGCCCATGATGCGCTGATGGCCGTTGCCCATAATGCCATCGTTTCCGACGACAGCCGCTTTCGCCTGACGCCGGATCACTACCTGAAGAGCCGCGCCGAAATGGCCAAGCTCTTTGCCGATTTGCCGGAAGCGCTGGAGAACACGATCGAGATCGCCAAGCGCTGCTCCTTCGTATTGAAGACGCGCAAACCGATCCTGCCGCGCTTCACGGGTGCGACCGACGACGCCGAGGAGGCCGAACGCGCCGAGGCGGGTGAATTGCGCCGCCAGGCGGTCGAAGGGCTGGACATGCGGCTTTCGACCCTCGGCATGTCGCCGGGTTATGAGGAAAAGGATTATCGCGAGCGGCTGGAATTCGAGCTCAGCGTCATCGAACGCATGCGCTTTCCCGGCTACTTCCTGATCGTTGCCGACTTCATCAAATGGGCCAAGCAGCATGACATTCCGGTTGGTCCCGGCCGCGGTTCGGGCGCCGGTTCGCTGGTCGCCTACGCGCTGACGATCACCGACGTCGATCCCTTGCGGTTTTCGCTGCTGTTCGAACGCTTCCTCAATCCGGAACGCGTGTCGATGCCGGACTTCGACATCGACTTCTGCCAGGACCGCCGCGAAGAGGTGATCCGATACGTCCAGGCCAAGTACGGCCGCGAACAGGTGGCCCAGATCATCACCTTCGGTTCGCTGCAGGCGCGCGCAGCGCTGCGCGACGTCGGCCGCGTGCTGGAGATGCCCTACGGCCAGGTCGACAAGATCTGCAAACTCGTGCCGAACAATCCGGCCAATCCGACGCCGCTCTCCAAGGCGATCGAGGAGGAGCCGAAGCTGCAGGAGGAGGCAGCCAAGGAGCCGGTGGTCGCGCGCCTGCTCGATATCGCTCAGAAGATCGAGGGGCTTTACCGCCATGCCTCGACCCATGCCGCCGGTATCGTCATCGGCGACCGGCCGTTGTCCAAGCTGGTGCCGATGTATCGCGATCCGCGCTCCGACATGCCGGTCACCCAGTTCAACATGAAATGGGTGGAGCAGGCGGGCCTGGTCAAATTCGACTTCCTCGGCCTGAAGACGCTGACCGTCCTGAAGGTCGCCGTCGATTTCGTCGCCAAGCGCGGCATCAGTGTCGACCTTGCGGCCATTCCCCTGGACGACAAGAAGACCTACGAGATGCTGTCACGCGGCGAGACGGTCGGCGTGTTCCAGGTGGAAAGTGCCGGCATGCGCAAGGCGCTGATCGGCATGAGGCCGGACTGCATCGAGGACATCATCGCGCTGGTGGCGCTCTATCGTCCGGGCCCGATGGAGAACATCCCGACCTACAACGCCCGCAAGCACGGTGACGAAGAGCTGGAATCGATCCATCCGATGATCGACCACCTGCTCAAGGAAACTCAAGGGGTTATCGTCTATCAGGAACAGGTGATGCAGATCGCCCAGGTCCTGTCCGGTTATTCGCTCGGAGAAGCCGATCTTTTGCGCCGCGCCATGGGTAAGAAGATCAAGGCCGAGATGGACCAGCAGCGCGAACGCTTCGTCGATGGCGCCGTCAAGAATGGCGTATCGAAGCCGCAAGCCGACAATATCTTCGAACTGCTGGCGAAGTTCGCCAATTACGGCTTCAACAAGTCGCATGCCGCCGCCTATGCCATCGTCTCCTACCAGACGGCCTATATGAAAGCGCATTATCCGGTCGAATTCCTCGCCGCCTCGATGACGCTCGACATGTCCAACACCGAAAAGGTCAACGATTTCCGCCAGGACGCCAAGCGCCTCGGCATCGAGGTGATCGCCCCGTCGGTGCAGACTTCCTTCCGCCAGTTCGAAACCGGCGACAACCGCATCTATTATGCGCTCGCCGCTCTCAAGGGCGTCGGCGAATCCGCCGTCGACCATATCGTCGAGGTGCGCGGCGACAAGCCCTTTGCCGGCATCGAGGATTTCTGCCTGCGCATCGATCCGCGCCAGGTCAACCGCCGCGTGCTGGAAAGCCTGATCTTTGCCGGTGCCTTCGACTGCTTCGGCACCGACCGCGCCCAGCTTTCAGCCGGGCTCGACCGTATCCTTGGTTATGCCCAGCGGGCGCAGGAAAACAAGTTGAGCGGTCAGTCGGATATTTTCGGCAGCACCCTGACGTCGGGGCCTGAGAAGATTGCCCTGCCGCCGTTTTCGCCCTGGCTTGCCTCGGAGCGGCTGCTGAAAGAATTCCAGGTGCTGGGTTTCTATCTCACCGCCCACCCGCTCGATTCCTACAGTAATATCCTGCAGAAGATGCGGGTGCAGACCTTCGCCGAATTTTCCGCAGCGATCAAACAGGGCGCGTCCAATGCGCGCCTTGCCGGCACCGTCATCTCCAAGCAGGAGCGCAAGACCCGCACCGGCAACAAGATGGGCATCATCGTCTTTTCGGATTCGTCGGGCCAGTTCGAAGCCGTGCTGTTTTCGGAAATGCTGAACCAGTACCGCGACATGTTGGAGTCCGGAAAATCCTTCCTGCTGACCGCGACCGGCGAGGAGCGGCCGGAGGGCATCGGTCTGCGCATCCAGACGATCCAGTCGCTGGAGGAAAAGTCGCTGCAGATGCAGAAGGCGCTGCGCGTCTATATCAGAGATTCCGGGCCGCTGAAAATGGTCGCCGGTCATCTGAACGCCAAGGGCGACGGCCTGGTTTCCTTCATCGTCATCAAGGAAGAGGGCAAGCGCGAGGTCGAAGTGGCGCTGCCGGAGAAATACCGCATCACCCCGGAGATCGCCGCCGCCCTTCGCGCTGCCCCCGGCGTCGTCGACGTCGAGCTTGTGTGATCGCGACGCGGATCGCCCGGGGCGAAGTTGGATCGCCGGGGGTAATGCACCTCACCTTGGGTGACGCTCCTCGCCCCGGGGTGATGGCCGTCAGCCGCGGGTGATGGTGATGAAATTCGTGCCTTCGCCGGTCTCCCGGCCGAGGCCGGTATCGGAGATCGTCAGCGTCGAGCCGGGCGCGATCAGCGCGTCGATCTTGCGGCGGGTCTCGTCGGGGATGGAAATCCGGCTCAGCGAACGGGCAATCGGCTTGCCGGTGACGATCGAGCCTTCCTGATTGCTGATCCCGAGCCGCTTCATCGTTTCGCGGGAGAGATTGTTTTCGAGGGTGATGCCGAGCCAGTCCGCCGTGCCGGCCTTTTCATCGGCCGCGTGCAGGGTGAAGAAATGCGTGCCGAGCGCCAGCCCCGGATCGGCGATCGTCACCGGCGCCTCGAAGACCGGCTTGAACGCCCTCCGCACCATGATGACGCCGTTCGCTGGCTCGCCCTTGCCGGCCGCGGCATAGACGGCTTTTAGCAGCCTGTCGGAGATCAGGCTCCTGTCGCCGGCAAATTCCGCCGGACGCAGCGTCCTAAAGGCCGTGACCGCCTGCACGGTCGCCGGGCCGAGCAAGCCGTCCGGATCGCCGGCGGAAAAACCGAGCTGGTTGAGAAGGGTCTGAATGTCGATCACCGTCTCGCGCAGCGTCCGGCGCGTGATGAGCATGCTGATCGGCTCGGTTGGCGGCTCGGCTTGATGCGTTGCAAGCGGCTGCACCATCGGCATCGGCATGGCGGCGGTATCGTTCATCGCCACCTGCACCGGCTTTTGCGGGCTGTCGGGCATGGATGGCCGCAGTTCGACATCCGAAAACAGCGGCATCGCCGCCGGCGCATCGGGATGGAAAAGCGTCGGATGGTCGATCGGCTGCGGCGCCAGCTCGCCGTCGCTGATGATGACGGGGATGCCGGCCTCGGTCATCCCATAGAGCATTTTCGCAAAGGCGCCGGGCATGCGCACGCAGCCGTGCGAGGCCGGATAACGCGGCACGGAATTCGATTCATGCAGGGCGATGCCAGACCAGGTCAGCCTTTGCATGAAGGGCATCGGGGCGGCGGAATAGAGATTGGATTCGTGGTATTTCCGCTTTTCGAGCACCGAGAAAATGCCGCTCGGCGTCGTGTGGCCGTCCTTGCCGGTCGAGACCTTCGAGGTCGCGACGACCTCGGTGCCGTCATAGACCGCAAGCGACTGCTTGTCCTTCGAAACGAAGATCTGCAGCGTGCGCACATCCGCGGCAAAAGCAGGGTGCACGAGTGCGGTGGCCGACAGCAAGCCGAGGCCGAAGACGAAACGCGAGACCATGATACCCAACCATACGCAATACTGGTCCGGCACATTATGGGACGAAGTTTAAGGAAGATTTTATAGGCTGAGCCAGTTGGCCGCCTCACGTGTTAAAGCATGTCTCGCAAAAGTGTGCGCGGTTTTGCGGTAAAGACATGCGAGAAAATAAACACCTAAAGTGTGAGAAGCGAATCTGAAAGATCGCGACACGCTTTAGCGATCGCGCTTGTTGCTGCCGAAGGTGTAGCCGGTCTCGACCGTGTTCTTGCCGAACTTGTCGCGCAGCTTGTCCATCGCCGCTTCGGCGGCCGCCCGCCGACCCGACTGCCGGTCGATGAGATCGGGCGGATCGGCGCGGGCAGCATCGCCGAGGTCGGTGACGCCGATGCCGATCAGGCGGAATTTCGTGCCGTCCGTCTCCTTTTCGAGGAGCTCGAGCCCGATGCGGAAGATCCTGTCGGCCAGCTGGGTCGGGTCCTCGAGCTTGCGGTTGCGGGTGCGCGTCTTGAAGTCGGCGCTCTTCATCTTCAGCACGACGGTGTGGCCGGCGATGTCGCCTTTCTTCAGGCGCCATGAGACCTTTTCGGAAAGATTGCGCAGGATCGGCACCAGGTCGTCGTAGCGCGAGATGTCGTCGAAGAAGGTCGTCTCGGCCGAGACGCTCTTGGCGGCATCGTTGAGGTGCACCTCGCGGTCGTCGATGCCGCGCGACAGGCGGGCGAGCCGCTGGCCGATGCTGCCGTAGCGGCGCATCAGGTCGTTCTCCTCCATCTGCTGCAACTGGCTGATGGTGCGGATGCCATCCGCTTCCAGCGTCGCGGCAAGGGCCTTGCCGACACCCCAGATCGTGGTGACGGGTCGCGGCGCCAGGAATTCGACCGCTTCCTCGCGGCCGATGACGGAAAAGCCGCGTGGCTTCTGCAGGTCGGAGGCGACCTTGGCGAGGAATTTGCAATAGGAAAGCCCGACCGAGACGGTAATGCCAATCTCCCTTTCGACGCGCCGGGCGAATTTGGCGAGCGTGCGCGCCGGCGGGTCGTGATGCAGTCGCTCGGTGCCGCCAAGTTCCAGAAAGGCTTCGTCGATCGACAGCGGCTGTACCAGCGGCGTCAGATCCTGCATCAGCGTCCGCACCTGGCGCCCGACCCGGACATATTTCTCCATATCAGGACGAATGACGACGGCCTGAGGGCACGCCTCCAGCGCCTTGAACATCGGCATTGCCGAGCGCACGCCGTGGATGCGGGCGATGTAGCAGGCGGTGGAGACGACGCCGCGTTTGCCGCCGCCGATGATCACGGGCTTGTCGGCAAGCTCAGGATTGTCGCGCTTCTCGACAGCCGCGTAGAAGGCGTCGCAATCGATATGCGCAAGCGTCAGTGCATGGAGCTCGCGATGGCGCACCAGACGCGGACTGCCGCAGGATACGCAACGGCGCGCCTCGCCCTTCTGCTCGGCAAGGCAGTCGCGACAGAAGCCGGGTGTCTTGTCAGGCGCGGGCGTCATGGTGAGAACAAAGGTTGAACGTTGCGACACTACGCCTTAAGCTGACGAGTCTCAAGAGAGGCGGGGAGCTTTGCCTTGGATAACGATCTTCGTTTCGAGCCGGTGACGGCGGAACGCTGGGGCGACTTCGAAACCCTGTTCGGGCCGCAGGGCGCTTTCTACAATTGCTGGTGCGTGGCGCTGCGTCTGCCGCATGCGGTGAGGACGAAAATGGCGGCCGACGAGCGCAAGGCGCATATGCAGGAGCGGATCGCGGCAGGGCCGCCGCCGGGCATCCTCTGTTATGCCGCTGGCGAGCCGGTCGCCTGGGTGCAGGTCGGGCCGCGCCACGACGTGCCGCAGTTCAATTCGCCGCGCACCGTTTCGCGGCCGCTGGAAGAGGGCGATGCGCATGATCCGTCGATCTGGGCCGTCAGCTGCTTCTTCCTGCTGCCCAGGCTGCGCGGCAAGGGAATGAGCCATCGGCTGCTCGCCGGCGCGATCGATCACGCCAGGCGCCAGGGCGCACGGCTGCTGGAAGCCTGTCCGATCGACCACGTGAAGCAGTCGAAATCCGTGACGCTCTGCATCGGTTCGACGGCGATCTTTGATGCGGCCGGGTTCGAGACTGTGGCAAGGCGCAAGGACGGACGGCCGCTCATGCGGCTGGAATTGCGCGACTGAACGTGCCGGAAAGGAAATGCGCGTCGATCAGTTCAGCGGCATGCGCCCAGTCGATGGCGCGGGTAATGTCGTCGGCCGCTGGCGGCGCGAAACGATGGACCGGTGAATCCGGCATCAGATGAATGAGCAGGCAATCGGCCACGTGTTCCCTGACGGAATGCAGATTGTGCGCCATATCATCGATGAATGCGACGGGAAAGGAGCGGCTGGCATGCAGCGCGTGGACGATCGGCCCCTTGGGCTGCTCGGTGGCAAGCAGCGGAAAGACCAGCCCGGCGCTGTCCAGCAGGCGGCGGCGCTGATCCTGGAATCGTGGCGGCATCGCCGTCAGGAAAAGGATATCGGCCGCCTGCGAAAGCCGGCCGAGCGTTTCGACGACGTGGTCGACCGGCGTCTGCCACAGTTCCTGCGCTTCGAAAAATTCTTCGATCAGTCGGCTGACCTGGTTGCCCTCGATCTCCGCACCGTCCGCTGTCGAGACGATGTTGCCGTGCAGCCGGAACGATCGCGGCAGGAACGCATGACCCAGGCTTTGAAGAAAAAGCTGGAACGGATCGATGAACTGCAGCACCACATCGTCGACGTCACAGACGATCAGCGGCCGCTCGCCGAGGCGGATATGCGAAATATCGAGGTCGGTCACGCTCAATATTCCCCGGAATCGAGACCCGGCGAGGAGAAATGCCGCCAGGCGGCGGTCACCGTCTCCGGGCTGAGGCCGCTCGCCGAGCAGAAGGCCATCGCCGTCGGTTCGTGGTTCATCAGGAAATCCATCATGCCGGAGAGGAAGCCGGGATCGTTGACGGCGCCGCGCACCTGTTCCGGCGCCACGCCGGTGAGCGCGAGGAAGCGGCCGAACATGTCGGGATCGCCGGCAAGCCAGCCGAGCACGGCGATCGCCGTCTCGTGCGGATCGGCCGCCAGTTGTTTCGAAGTCTTGAAGTTGCTTTGCATTTCGAGGGGTAAGTTACCTTTTCTTCAACCAAATACCGCTAGCGTGCGCTATCGGTTTCACGGAGCTCTTCATCCGCATGTGTCTTTCTCATGGGACGAACCGCTGCGCGAACGGACGTAGGGACAGCTTGTCATGCCCAAACAGGTGATGATTGTAGAAGATAACGAGCTCAACATGAAGCTCTTTCGCGACCTCATCGAGGCGTCTGGCTATACCACGATCCAGACGCGAAACGGCATGGAGGCGCTCGATCTGGCGCGCAAGCATCGCCCCGACCTCATCCTCATGGATATCCAGCTTCCCGAGGTCTCCGGCCTGGAAGTCACCAAATGGCTGAAGGAAGACGACGAGCTGCACGTGATTCCCGTCATCGCCGTCACGGCTTTCGCGATGAAGGGCGACGAGGAGCGCATCCGCCAGGGCGGCTGCGAGGCCTATGTTTCCAAGCCGATCTCGGTTCCGAAATTCATCGAGACGATCAAGACCTATCTGGGCGATGCCTGACGCATCGGAAAGACGCTTATGACTGCGCGAATACTGGTGGTTGACGATATTCCGGCCAACGTGAAGCTGCTCGAAGCGCGGCTGCTCGCGGAGTATTTCGACGTGATGACCGCCGCCGACGGCCACGAGGCGCTGGCAATCTGCGAGCGCAATCAGGTCGATCTGATCCTGCTCGACATCATGATGCCCGGTATCGATGGTTTCGAGGTCTGCGAGCGGCTGAAGGCCAGCCAGAAGACCGCCCATATCCCCGTCGTGATGGTCACAGCACTCGACCAGCCGGCCGACCGCGTGCGTGGCCTGAAGGCCGGCGCCGACGATTTCCTCACCAAACCGGTCAATGATCTGCAGCTGATCTCCCGGGTAAAGAGCCTGCTGCGGCTGAAAACGTTGAGCGATGAGCTGCGCATCCGCGCCGACACCGCCCATACGATGGGCATGGGTGATCTGATGCGGGCAGGCGAGGGCCGCGCCGACGAGGCCGGCCAGGTGCTGCTGGTCGATAGCCGCGCCAATTCGCAGGAACGCATCGTCAGGGCGCTGAAGCCCGTCGCCGATGTGCTTGCCCTCTCCGATCCGCAGGCAGCCCTTTTCGAAGCAGCCGAGAATGTCTTCGACCTCGTCATCGTCAACGCCAATTTCGACGATTACGATCCGCTTCGCCTCTGCTCGCAATTGCGATCGCTGGAGCGCACACGCTTCCTGCCGATCCTGATCATCACCGAGCAGGGGGCTGACGAGATGGTCGTGCGCGCCCTCGATCTCGGCGTCAACGATTACATCATCCGTCCCGTCGATCCGAACGAGCTGGTCGCCCGCAGCCTGACGCAGATCCGTCGCAAGCGCTACAACGACCGTCTGCGCGCCAGCGTCAAGCAGACGATCGAGCTTGCCGTGACCGATCCGCTGACCGGACTTTACAACAGGCGCTATCTCGACAATCACCTGAGTGTGCTCTTCAACCGCTCGATGGCGCGGGGCCGTCCGCTTTCGGTGCTGATCACCGATATCGACCGTTTCAAGCAGGTGAACGACACTTACGGCCATGACGGCGGCGACGAAGTCCTGCGCGAATTCGCAAACCGCGTCCGTTCGACCATCCGCGGCGCCGATCTTGCCTGCCGCTACGGCGGGGAAGAGTTCGTCGTTGCCATGCCGGACACATCGCCGGAAGTGGCCGCCGCTGTCGCCGAGCGCTTGCGCGCTGCGGTCGAGAGCGCCCCTTTCATGCTGAAGCACTCCGGAGAAGCGCTGAACGTCACCGCTTCCTTCGGCATCGCCTCGCGGATTGGCTCGGTGCTGACCCCGGACCAGTTGATGAAGCAGGCCGATCTTGCTCTTTACGAGGCCAAGAATACCGGCCGCAATCGTGTGGTTGCCGCGGCTGCCTGACGAATCACCCGTACGCTTTACGGCCATTTGCGGGTTTTCCACTGCCGTAAGCGAATTATTACCGATTTTTAAGCTTCGCCCACGCGACGCAGGCCGAAAATTTTGCAACTCGATAGCCCAAAAATGGACTCCAGGCGTTGCTGTGGATAACGGCGGCGTGCGACAGTTTCTGGAATGCCGGGCGGCGCTCGGAATGAAATGGGGACTATAAAAGAATGTCTGCTGACAAGAGGGTCAAATAGAGCGCGGCGGCGTCACCTCACGTAAGGGGAGGGGCGGCTTAAGTTATTAAGTTATATTGTCGAATTTCTTCTAGGCGTTCGGCACTAGGCTTCGGAGGCAAGCAGAGGCGGCAAATCTTTGTGTGTGCCAAAACTGGACTTTTAACCATAGAATCAAGCTAAGAAAATTCATCATTAAGAATTTGTTGATTTTCTTTCATTTCTGCGCAAATTATCGGCGTCATAACAGAAGCGCTCCCCTAGAGGAGCTGTCCGATACCCCATGATGCTCAGGTCCGCCGCATCTCCTGGGTCGTGGGGTCGGTCGGCTAGTAGGCAAGTCATAACGGTTCCTCGTGCCGTTTTGCATGCTGGCCGACCCCCTTTCAGGAAAACGCCGTCACTTCCCGAAGATGGAAGGGCGGCGTTTCTTGTTTGCGCTATCATCCCTCAAACGCGATCGTTCCGGACAATAAAAAACGCGCAACCCGAGGGCGCGCGCTTTTTTGAAATCCGTCAGGCCAAGTGATTACTTGATCTTGGTTTCCTTGAACTCGACATGCTTCTTAGCAATCGGGTCGTACTTCGTCTTCGTCATCTTGTCCGTCATCGTACGGCTGTTCTTCGTCGTGACGTAGAAGAAACCGGTGTCGGCTGTCGACAGCAGCTTGATCTTGATTGTTGTAGCCTTGGCCATGGTCGTCCTGCCTTTAAGAAAATGAAAGCCGTGGAAGCCGGATGGGGCTCCACGGCAAATTCTGGCGCGAAACTACGAATCCCGCCCGAAAAGTCAAGTCCGTTTTCGAATGAACATCAATCTGATGCCGGAAAGCATGGCGTAAAAGCCGAAGAAGGCGGCAATCGCCCAGGCAAAACCGTTATTTCCGGCGACATCGATCGCTGCGCCGATCGCCTGCGGCCCGGCCACGGTTCCCATCGCATAACAGAAGACGAAGGCGGCATTGGCCGCCGCAAGGTCGGAACCGGTCAGACGCGAGCCGAGATGGCTGAGGCCGACCGTATAGAGGCCGGAGACGCAGCCGCCCCAGAAAAGCAGGAGCCCGGCCATCAGCAGCCAGTTGTCGACCAGCAACGGCAGCATCATCGAGCCGATGAAGCCCATCAGCGCCATGCCGGCCAGAAGCGGCCGCTTGTCGGGGATGCGGTCCGAAAGCAGGCCGAGCGGGATCTGAAAGATGACGTTGCCGACGCCCATCATGGTCAGCAGAAGTGCTGCCTGCGATTCGGTAAAATGGGCGCGCACGGCAAAGATCGGGAAAAGCGACAGCCCGCCGGCTTCGACGGCGCCGAAGATGAAAACGGCCGCCGTCGCCGTCGGAACCAGGAAAACGTAGCGCATGAAATGCAGCTCCGGCTTTTCCTCGAGAACCGGGCTTTCGTAGCGGGCGATGAAGATCGGAATGGCGGCAAGCAGAATGGCGCCGGCGCCGACCAGGAAGGGGAAGATGCCGTCGCTGCCGAGCAACGAAAACAGCAGCGGTCCGGCGGCAAAGCCCAGCGAAAGCACGGTCGCATAAATGCCGAGAACGAATCCGCGCTTGGACGGCGGCGAGGCGGCGTTGATCCAGAATTCGGAGAGGATGAACAGCGTCGTCGTTGCGCCGTGGAAGGCGAAACGCAGCGGAAACCACATCCAGAAATCCTGGGCATAGTAGAAACCGAGCGCGCTCAGCGCTGAAATCACCACAGCCCAGAGCATTGTCGGCGCAACACCGTATATATGCGCGAGCTTGGTGGTAACGGGCGCGGCGGCCATCGCCGCAATGCCTGCCATCGCGGTATTGAGCCCGATCAGGGTCGATGAGATCCCGCGTTTTTCGAGGATGATGCTGAGCAGCGGAAGTCCGAGACCGATTGCGATGCCGACGGCTGATATCGACGAGATGGCTGCCACCAGAGAAGGCCAATGGATTTCTTCGAGATCGCCCGGTGTGCCGTTTCTCGGCTGAGACATTTATCCATCCTTAGAAAGCTTCGCGAGCGAATCGGCCGGTCGCTTCGCATAGAAAGACACGGACGTGCCAAATCCCGGTGACGAGCAGCGTTTCGCAGTATTTCCGATGTGAGTGACCGCCTGCGGAATGTAAAGCCTGTTCAGACAAGAAAAGCTTACCATGTCAAGTCGTTGAGGATCGACGACGCCCGCGTTCGGTAGTGGTCGGTGGAGGGCAGCCACTACACGTTAAATATGTCTGGAAGGTGAAGGCATTCAATCCGGCCGCCGGGGAAGGTCGTAATCATCGTGGTCATCGCTCTCCCCGCCGAAACCGTGCATGCGCAGCGCCCATTGCAGGCCGATGACGCCGCCTTTGATCGGCTGGATCGAGGCAAGCGCGGTGACGACGGTGATCGGCGCCCAGATGGCGAGATGAACCCATACCGGCAGAACGAAAGTCATGTCGGTCAACATGTAGCCACCGACGAGGACATGGCCGAGGACGAGGATGACGATATAGGGCGGCAGGTCGTCGGCGCGGTGATGATGCATCGCCTCGCCGCAGGCAGCGCAGTGATCGACCGGTTTCAGGAAAGCGCGAAAGAGCTTGCCGTCGCCGCAGGCCGGACAGCGGTTCATCAGCCCGCGCAGGATCGAGCGACGGAGCGGACGTTCGATCTCGGGCGTGCCCCCGTAGCGGACCGTCGGATCGGTCTGTGTGCCCATCGCATGTTCCTTTTCAGCCCGAAAATGTAGGGCTCCTGAATCAGGCTCGATGCCGTGAGATGCATTAACGCCGTCCGCGCGGCGGCCTCGTGCCGGGTTTCTTGCGGACCTCGCCTCTGTCGCGGCGGCCGGCCTTATGGACGGAGCGCACCGCCGTCGGCATCTCGCGCCCCTCGCTCAGCATTTCGAAACGCAACGCGCCGGCAAGCGGGATCGCCTCGGCAAGCTTCACGGTAACGCTGTCGCCGAGGCGATAGCCGAGCCCCGTGCGTTCACCCGAGAGCGCCTGATGCGCCTCATCATAGATGAAATAGTCGCTGCCGAGCGTCGATATAGGGACGAAACCATCGGCGCCATAGTCCGGCAGAGCGATGAAAAGCCCGGATTTCGTCACCCCCGAGACACGGCCGGCAAATTCCTCGCCGACCCGGGTGCTCAAGTGATGGGCGATCAGCCGGTCGATGGTCTCGCGCTCGGCTGCCATCGCCCGGCGCTCGAAGGTCGAAATTTCGGCGGCGATATCGTCGAGAGCGGCTTCTTCGTCCGGCGTGATGCCGCCCTCGCCGAAGCCGAGCGAGCCGACGAGCGCGCGATGCACGATGAGATCGGCGTAGCGGCGAATCGGTGAGGTGAAGTGGGCGTACTTCATCAGGTTGAGGCCGAAATGGCCGATATTCTCGGGGCTGTAGATCGCCTGGCTCTGCGAGCGCAGCACCATCTCGTTGACCATGGTTTGGTGCGCCGTGCCCTCCGCCTTCGCCAGAATGCCGTTGAAGCTGTTGGCGCGCACATTGCCGCCTTTGGCGAGCGAGATGCCGAGGGTCGCCAGGAACTCGCGCAGGACTTCCTGCTTGGCCAGCGTCGGGCCGTCATGGATGCGGTAGACCAGGGCCTGGCGCTTCTTTTCCAGCGTCTCGGCGGCGGCGACGTTCGCCTGGATCATCATCTCTTCGATCAGCTTGTGCGCGTCGAGCCGCGGCGGCACGAAGACACGATCGACCGTGCCGTCCGGCTTCAGCAGGATCTTGCGCTCCGGCATGTCGAGTTCCAGCGGCTGACGCCGGTCGCGTCCGCGTTTCATCACCTCATAGGCGTGCCAGAGCGGCTTCAGGATCGGCTCGAGCATCGGTCCGGTCTTGTCGTCGGGATTGCCGTCGATCGCTGCCTGCGCCTGCTGGTAGGAAAGCTTGGCGGCGCTCTTCATCATGATGCGATGAAACGTATGGCCGATCTTGCGGCCTTCGCCGGAGAAGCTCATGCGCACGGCAAGCGCGGGACGATCGACACCTTCCTTCAGCGAGCAGAGATCGTTGGAGATGCGCTCGGGCAGCATCGGTACCACCCGATCCGGGAAATAGACGGAGTTGCCGCGCTTCAGCGCCTCGCGGTCGAGCGGCGAATTGGGCCGGACATACCACGAGACGTCGGCGATCGCGACGGTGACGATGACGCCGCCGGGATTGTCGGGGGAGGAGTCGAGCTCGGCATAGACGGCGTCGTCATGATCCTTGGCGTCGGCGGGATCGATGGTGATCAGCGGCACGTCGCGCCAGTCCTCACGATGCGACATCGTCGCCGGTTTTGCCGCTTCCGCCTCGGCCATGACGGCGGGGGGAAAGACATGCGGGATGCCATGGGCATGGATGGCGATCATCGAGATCGCCTTTTCCGAGCCGACGGAGCCGACGACGGAGAGAACCTTGGCGCGCGGCAGGCCGAAGCGGCCGAGCCGGGCGACTTCGATCTCGACCAGGTCGCCATCCGCAGCACCGCCGGTGAAATCGGGATCGATCACCATCTCCTCGCCGCGCCGCTCGATCGGCAGCAGCCGACCGCCGCCGCCGGGCGCGGTGCGGAAAACCCCCATCGAGGCGCCGCGGCGCCTGTCGATCACCTTGATGATCCGCGCCGTATAGGCCGGCCCGCCGCGATCGACGGCCGGGAAGATCTTCGCCAGGATACGGTCGCCGAGGCCGGCGACGGGCGCCTTGCCCTTGCCCTGGCGGCCTGCCGGCGATTGCTGGCGAATGGCGACGGCAGGCGCGACACCCTGCTCCTCGGGCCATTCCGCCGGCCGGCCGATGAGATCGCCGTCCTTGTCGCGCGTGGTGATATCGAGAACGGTGACGGGCGGAAGGGCGCCGGGACGGATGAGCGACTTGCGGCTCTTCTGCAGCATGCCTTCCTGTTCGAGCTCCTGCAGCAGCTGCTTGAGCTCGACGCGGCTGTCGCCCTTCAGCCCGAAAGCCTTGGCGAGTTCACGCTTCGAGGCCTTCTGCGGATGATCGGCGATGAAGCGCAGGATCACCTCGCGCGAGGGCAGCGCGCCGTGGACGATGTTCAGCGGCTCGACGGCGGGAGCATCCTTGCCTGTGCGGCCGATCTTGCCCGGGCGCTTGCCCGCAGGGTTCGTTCTGTCGCGCGGTATCCTGCTCACCTCAGCCCTTTTTCGATTTCGCCGGCGCTTTCGCCTTCGTTGCCTTCGGCTTGGCGGCCGTCTTGGTGGTCTTGGCTTCGGCCGCAGCCGCCTTCGGCTTGGCTTTCGCCCTTGCCGGCTTTCCGGCGGGTGCCTTGCCGGCCTTCTCCGTGATCAGCGCCAGCGCTTCCTCGACGGTGATCGCCTGCGGATCCTTGCCCTTCGGCAGGGTAGCGTTGACCTTGCCCCAGTTGACATAGGGGCCGTATTTGCCGTCGCGAACGGTGATGGCGCCGCCGTCCGGATGATCGCCGAGCGTCTTCAGCGCCGCCGGCGTGCCGCGGGCACCGCGGCCCGGCGCCTTGTTCGCCTTTTCGGCGATGACGGTCACGGCGCGGTTGAGGCCGACCGAGAACACGTCCTCGACGGTTTCCAGATTGGCGTAGGACCCGTCATGCAGAAGGAACGGCCCGTAGCGGCCGATGCCCGAGGAAATCATCTTGCCGGTTTCGGGATGTTTGCCGATATCGCGCGGCAGCGAAATCAGCGCCATCGCCTTTTCATAATCGATATCCTCCGGCTTCCAGCCTTTCGGCAGCGACGCGCGTTTGGCTTCCTTGCCGTCGCCGCGCTGGATATAGGGGCCGAAGCGGCCCGAGCGCAGCGTCAGTTCTTCGCCGGTCGTCGGATCGGTGCCGAGGTTCTTCGGCTCGTTGAGGGCGACACCTTCCGCTTCTCCGCCGTTTTCGGAGGAGAGCTGACGGGTGTAGTTGCATTCCGGATAATTCGAGCAGCCGACGAAGGCGCCGTATTTGCCGAGCTTCAGTGACAGGTTGCCTGTGCCGCAGACCTGGCAGATCCTGGGGTCGCTGCCATCTTCGCGCTTCGGGAAGACCAGCGGCGCCAGCGCCTCGTTCAGCGAATCGAGCACGTTGGTGACGCGCAATTCCTTGGTGTCCTCGATCTGCGCGAAAAAATCCTTCCAGAAATCGCGCAGCACCTGCTTCCAGTTCAACTCGCCGGCCGAAATCCGGTCGAGCTTTTCCTCGAGGTCGGCCGTGAAGTCGTATTCGACATATTTGGTGAAGAAGCTCTCGAGGAAGGCGGTCACCAGCCGGCCCTTGGCCTGCGGGATCAGCTTGCGCTTGTCGATCGTCACATAGTCGCGGTCGCGCAGCGTCGCCAGCGTCGCAGCATAGGTGGAGGGCCGACCGATGCCGAGCTCTTCCATCTTCTTGATCAGCGAGGCTTCCGAATAACGCGGCGGCGGTTCGGTGAAATGCTGCGTCGAATTGATCTTCTGCTTGGCGAGTGTCTCGCGCGCATTGATCTCCGGCAGGCGGCCATCCTCGTCGCCGTCGTCGCTCTGCTCGCCGTCCTCCTTCTGGTCGGTATAGGCGGCGATGAAGCCGTCGAAGCGGATGACCGAGCCGACGGCGCGCAGGCCGGCCTTCTCGCCCTTGTTGGCGGCGGTGATTTCAGCCGTCGTGCGTTCGATCTCGGCCGACGCCATCTGGCTGGCGATGCCGCGCTTCCAGATCAGCTCGTAGAGCCGGATCTGGTCGGCGTCGAGGAATTTGCGCAGACGATCGGGCGAGCGGTAGAAATCGGTCGGACGGATCGCCTCGTGTGCCTCCTGGGCGTTTTTCGCCTTGGTCGAATAAAGGCGCGCCTTCTCAGGCAGGTAGCGTTCGCCGAACTGGTCGAGGATGGCGCGCCGCGCTGCGTCGATCGCCTCGGGCGCCATCTGCACGCCGTCGGTTCGCATATAGGTGATGAGACCGACCGTCTCGCCGCCGATATCGACGCCTTCATAGAGCTTCTGGGCGATCTGCATGGTGCGCGAGGCGGAGAAGCCGAGATTGGAGGAGGCGGCCTGCTGCAGTGTCGAGGTCGTAAACGGCGGTCCCGGGTTGCGCTTGACCGGCTTCGCCTCGACCGTGTCGACGATATAGCTCGCGCCTTCGAGCAATGCCTTCAGGCGGCCGGCATCTTCGCCGTTGCCGATGGCGCGCGGCGGCAGCCGTTTGCCGTTCGCCGAAACCAGTCTTGCCTCGAACTCGCCGCCGCGCGGCGTCTTCAGAAGTGCGGAGAGATTCCAATATTCTTCCGAAATGAAGCGCTCGATCTCGGATTCACGGTCGCAGACCAGACGAAGCGCCACCGACTGGACGCGTCCGGCCGAACGCGCGCCGGGCAGCTTGCGCCATAGGACCGGCGAGAGATTGAAGCCGACGAGATAGTCGAGCGCACGGCGCGCCAGATAGGCGTCGACCAGCGGCACGTCGATGTCGCGCGGGTCGGCCATCGCGTCGAGCACCGCCTTCTTGGTGATCGCGTTGAAGACGACGCGCTTGACCGACTTGCCGTTCAGCACCCGCTTCTTGTTCAGCATGTCAAGGACGTGCCAGGAAATCGCTTCGCCTTCGCGATCCGGGTCGGTCGCCAGAAAAAGCCCGTCGGAGGATTTCACCGCGTCGGCAATATCCTTCATCCGCTTGGCCGAGGCCCCATCGACCTCCCAGAGCATTTCGAAATCCTGATCGGGGAGGACCGAGCCATCCTTGGCAGGCAGATCGCGCACATGGCCGAAGGAAGCGAGCACTTTGTATCCCGAACCCAGATACTTGTTGATCGTCTTGGCCTTGGCAGGCGATTCCACCACTACAACATTCATGATGATTCTCTAAAAAAGACTCCGCGCCGGCGTGGAAGCCAGCGCAACACGCAGCGCAACTTGGATACTGGCCCTCCGACATGGACAGGGAAATCGCTGCGGTCAAGGGGTTTGCTACAATTTTACTTCTTGCGTACGGTGCAATCGAGGGAAGATTGTGCGCTGAATACAATTTCAGGTGGCGCGCCTGTCGAATTCGACACGCGGCTCCTGCAACTCCCGAGGCGGCTCTCTCATATCGCGCAAAGCTCAGTCGGAAAGCGAAACGAGGCCGCCCTGATGCCGATGCAGCCTGCCTGATATGTCGAGTTCCAGAAGAATGAGATAGACGGCGGATGCCGGAAGGCCGGTGTGGCGGATGACGTCGTCGATCTCGACCGGCGTCGGTCCGAGCGCATCGATGATGCGCATCCGGTCTGAATCGCCGGGCGGCATCGTTATTGGCCTGCTCTCGCCTGCCGGTTCCTCCGCCCTCGACGAGGGGAACAGCTCGAGTTGCGCCAGCGGCGCCAGGGCCTCGATAACATCGGCAGGTTCGGTAACGATCGAAGCGCCGTCCTTCAGCAGGCCGTTGGTGCCATGGCAGCGCGGATCGAGCGGCGAGCCGGGCACGGCAAACACCAGCCGGCCGAACTCGCCGGCAAGGCGTGCGGTGATCAGTGAGCCCGAGCGCGTCGCCGCTTCGACGACCACGAGACCGAGCGCGATGCCGGCTATCAGCCGGTTCCGGCGCGGAAAATCGCGGGCGCGGGGCTCCCAGCCGAACGGCATTTCGCTGACCGCCAGGCCGTTGCCGCCGGCTATCTCCTCGATGAGGCTGTGATTCTCCGGCGGGTAGGGCTTGTCGAGGCCGCCGGCAAGGGCCGCGATCGTGCCTGTCTCGAGGCTTGCCCGGTGCGCTGCCGTGTCGATGCCGCGCGCCAGGCCGGAAACCACCGTGTAACCCGCCCGGCCGCAGTCGCGCGCCACCATCGCCGCGAATTTGGCGCCGGCGATCGAGGCGTTGCGCGAGCCGACAATGCCGATAGCCGGCCGTTTGGCGGCGGCAAGCGCGCCTTTGACGGCAAGAAGCGGCGGCGCGCCGTCGATCTGTTTCAGCGCCTGCGGATAGTCCGGTTCGCCGATGCCGACGAAGCGGGCGCCGAAACGATGCGCCGCCTCCAGTTCCCGGTGCGCCTCGGCCTCGCTGGCAATGCGGATTGCCCGCGTCGCGCCGCCGCGCGCCGAAAGCTCCGGCAGCGCCGCGAGTGCCGCTTCGGCCGAACCGAAATGATTGATGAGGTCGCGAAAGGTCGCAGGGCCGACATTGTCGGAACGGATCAGGCGCAGCCAGGCAATTCTCTGCCGTTCGCTCAGCACCGTACCTTTTGATCCCGCGCTCGGCGCGTCCATTATCCCTTCGCCCCGATCTTGCTTTCCGTCCCGCCCATTAGCCGGGAGATATTGGCCCTATGCTTCCAGTAGGAGATGACAGTCATGATCGCCATGACCGCCGCAACCTTTTCATTGCCGAGGATCAACAGGGCGACCGGAATGACGAGCATGGCGACGAGCGCCGACAGCGAGGAATAGCGGGTGGTGACGGCGACCGCCAGCCAGACGGCGGCGAAGAGCACGACCATGATCGGTGCGACGCCGAGGAGGGTGCCGATATAGGTGGCGACGCCCTTGCCGCCCTTGAAGCCGATCCAGACCGGGAAGAGATGGCCGATGAAGGCGAAGAAGCCGGCGATGATCGCGGCCTCCTCGCCGAGGAAATAACCGACGATCCAGGCTGCCGCCGATGCCTTCAGTGCGTCGAGCAAGAGCGTTGCCGCGGCGAGTTTCCGGTTTCCGGTTCGCAGAACGTTGGTCGCGCCGATATTGCCGGAGCCGATGCTGCGCACATCGCCGAGGCCGGCCGCGCGCGTGAGGATCAGGCCGAAAGGAATGGAGCCGAGGAGATAGCCGATGACGGCGGCGGCAAGCGCGATCGGCAGCGTGATCTGCCATGACAAGAGATTGGATAACATATGCCCCCTCGGCCCTCCGATGGCCTGTTCTCAGTCCGGCCGGTCCCTAAACTGCGTGGACAAGCTTTCCCGAGACGTATGTCGCGACCGCTCGCCCGCTGAAGCGCGCATCCTCGAACGGTGTGTTCTTCGAGCGGGAGAGAAGCATGTCTTTGGCGACAAGCCAAGGCTCATCGAGATCGATCAGCGTGATATCGGCGGCAGCACCCGGCTTCAGCGTGCCGGCATCCAGGCCGAAAATCTCTGCCGGGCGAGTGGACATGGCGTCGATCAGGCGCATCAGGCTGACCTGGCCGCCATGGTGAAGCCTGAGGGCCGCCGCCAGCATGGTTTCGAGGCCGACCGCGCCGTCTGCCGCCTCGCCGAAGGGCAGGCGCTTCGTATCGACGTCCTGCGGGTCATGCGAGGAGACGATGATGTCGATGGCGCCGCGCGCCAGCGCGTCGACCATGGCGACCCGGTCGTCCTCCGGGCGCAGCGGCGGATAGAGCTTGAAGAAGGTGCGGTATTCGCCGATATCGTTCTCGTTGAGTGCCAGATTGTTGATCGAGATGCCCGAGGTCACCTTGGCGCCGCGGCTGCGGGCAAGCTCGATCGCCTCGACCGATTGCGGCACCGAAATCATCGCCGCGTGATAACGCCCCCGTGTCAGCTCGGCGATCCTGAGATCGCGTTCGAGCGGAATGAGCTCGGCTTCTCTCGGAATGCCAGAGAGCCCGAGCCAGCTGGCGAAAAGCCCCTCATGCATGACGCCGTTGGCGCCGAGATATTTGTCGCGCGTTTCGCAGCAGACGACGGCGCCGAATTCACGCGCATAGGTCATGATCCGGCGCAGCACCTGCGTATCGTGAACGCTGGAATGGGCATCGGTGAAGGCGACGGCGCCCGCCTGCATCAACAGGCCGATCTCGGTCATTTCCTCGCCGGCAAGATGCTTGGTGATGGCGGCGGCCGGATAGACCTTGACGGCGGCGGTATCGCGCGCCGTCTTCTTGACGAATTCGACGAGCGCGATGTCGTCGATGACGGGATCGGTGTCCGGCATCATGATGATCGAGGTGACGCCGCCGGCCGCCGCTGCCCGGCTTGCAGAGGCGATCGTCTCGCGGTGTTCGCCGCCGGGTTCGCCGATGTGGACGCGCGCGTCGACGAGGCCTGGCGCCGCAACGAGGCCGGTGCAGTCGCGCACGACGGCGCCGTCCGGCGTGCCCTGGTTCTGCGCTACGCTTCCGGCGGCAAGGATGACGCCGTTTTTCGCGATGATCGTGCCCACCTCGTCGAGATTGCGCGAGGGGTCGACGATGCGGACATTCTTGAGGACGATCGGGTTGCTCATGCCTTCATTCCGTCGGTTCGGGGACCCTGGTTCTGCGAGACGAGCAGAGTCTCCATGACGGCCATGCGCACCGCGACCCCCATTTCCACCTGTTCGGCGATCACGCTCTGCGGACCGTCTGCGACCTCGGAGGCGATCTCGACGCCGCGGTTCATCGGGCCCGGATGCATGACCAGCGCATCCTCTTTCGCCGCTTTCAGCGTTTCGGCGTCGAGTCCGTAGAAGTGATAATATTCACGCACCGACGGCACGAAGGCGCCAGACATGCGCTCGCGCTGCAGCCGCAGCATCATCACCACGTCGGCGTCCTTCAGCCCCTCCTGCATCGAGTGGAAGACCTCGACGCCCATCTCGGCGATGCCGGAGGGCAGGAGGGTGGCCGGCGCGACGACGCGCACGCGCGCGCCCATCGCATTGAGCAGCAGGATGTTGGAGCGCGCCACGCGCGAATGCAGCACGTCGCCGCAGATCGCCACGATGATGCGCGATAGCTTGCCCTTGGCGCGGCGGATCGTCAGCGCGTCGAGCAGCGCCTGGGTCGGATGTTCGTGCTGGCCGTCGCCGGCATTGACGACCGAGCAGGAGACCTTCTGCGCGAGCAGGGCGGCCGCACCGGCGCTCGAATGGCGGATCACCAGCACATCCGGGCGCATCGCATTCAGCGTCATCGCCGTATCGATCAGCGTTTCGCCCTTCTTCACCGAGGAATTGCCGACCGACATGTTCATGACGTCGGCGCCGAGCCGCTTGCCGGCAAGCTCGAAGGAGGCCTGCGTGCGGGTCGATGCCTCGAAGAAGAGGTTGATCTGCGTCAGCCCGCGCAGCGTCGACGTCTTCTTTTCTCTCTGGCGGCTGATCTTGACGGCTTCGTCGGCCTTGTCGAGAAGATAGGTGATATCCTGCTCGGTGAGGCCCTTGATGCCGATGAGGTGGCGGTGGGGGAAAAAGACCATGACCCTGCCTCTTGCTGTCTCTGGCGGGTCTATAAAGAGTGCGGCCCGCCGGGGCAAGCATGCGCTGTGGGCAAAGGCTTATGTCCCCATGCATTTTCGCCAGAATTCCGATAGAGCAGAATGAACCGAATCATAACTTCCGGTTTCCCTTTGCCGGGTTCTTACACTAGAAGCGAATTATGACCTCCGCCAACCGGACTGACGACAAACTCGCAGAACTCAACCAGCCGAGCCTGTGGTCCGGCATCAACGCCTACCGGTCCGATCCGCTGATCGTCGATCTGACGGCGGCCCTGCCGCGCGGCATCCGCGAGGATCTGGAAAACATGGGCCGCTACGTCACCTCGCCGGAGGCGCAGGAACTGGCGCGCATGGCCAATCAGGGCGCGCCGCAGCTGCGCACCCACGGCCCGCGCGGCGAGCGCCTCGACGTCGTCGAATTCCATCCGGCCTGGCATGCGCTGATGCGCCGCTCCATGTCGGTCGGCCTGCATT
Organism: Rhizobium sp. M1; assembly: GCF_002531805.1. Classification (NCBI taxonomy): domain Bacteria; kingdom Pseudomonadati; phylum Pseudomonadota; class Alphaproteobacteria; order Hyphomicrobiales; family Rhizobiaceae; genus Rhizobium; species Rhizobium sp. M1. The sequence goes on from NZ_NWSW01000007.1 coordinate 316,055, forward strand.
CCTCCGTCTGGGATCCGCAGGCCGATACCGACGCCAAGGACGAGGCCCACAAGGTTCGCGCCGCCCGCTTCTATCTGACGGCGCAGCTGGAATCCGGCCATCTCTGCCCGCTGACGATGACGAGCGCCTCCGTTGCCGCGCTCTCGGCCTCGCCCGCGGTGCAGAAGGACTGGGCGCCGAAGATTCTCTCGCGCAAATATGATTCGTCCAACCGCCCCGCCATGCAGAAGTCCGCGGTGACCATCGGCATGGGCATGACGGAAAAGCAGGGCGGCACCGATGTCAGGGCCAATCGAAGCGCCGCCGAAAAGGTCAGCGAAGGCATCTACCGGCTCTCCGGCCACAAATGGTTCATGTCCGCCCCGATGAGCGATGCTTTCATCATGCTGGCGCAGACCAAGGAAGGCATGGGCTGCTTCCTCGTGCCGCGCCTTCTGGAGGACGGTTCGGCCAACGGCCTGCAGTTCCAGCGGCTGAAGGACAAGGTCGGCAATCGCTCCAATGCCTCTTGCGAGGTCGAATTCACCGACACGTTCGGATTCCTGCTCGGCGGCTCCGATGCCGGCATCCGCACCATCCTCGACATGGTGACGTTGACCCGTCTCGATTGCGCGCTGGCCTCGTCGGGCATCATGCGCGCCTCGCTCGCCGAGGCCGTGCACCACACGCGCGGCCGCAGCGTTTTCGGCAAGATGCTCGTCAACCAGCCGATCATGACGCGCGTGCTTGCCGACATGGCGCTCGACGTTGCCGCCGCCACCGCGCTGTCCTTCCGTCTTGCCGATGCCTTCGACAAGGCGCGCGGCAATGCCGAGGAGGCGGCCTATGCCCGCGTCATGACGCCGGTCGCCAAATACTGGTGCTGCAAGATCGCGCCCGCCTTGATCTATGAAGCGATGGAATGCATCGGCGGCAATGGCTACATCGAGGAACGTCCGATCGCCCGCCACTATCGCGAGGCTCCCGTCAATGCGATCTGGGAAGGCTCCGGCAACGTCATGGCGCTCGACGTGCTGCGTGTGCTCAACCGCGGCAAGGACCTGTTCGAGACGGTCTTTGCCGGCTTGGCACGTGATCTCGGTCCCGCCGGCAAGAAGACGATCGACGTGCTGCGCGCCGCCATCGCGCTCTGCGAACAGGATGAAGGCGCGGCGCGCCTGCTCGTCGAGCAGCTGGCGCTTGCGGCCGGTGCTGCCGAACTCTATCGGCTTGGGGCAGGGCGCATTGCCGATGCCTTCATCGAGACGCGTCTTGCCGGCGGCTGGCGCTCCACTTACGGCATGCTCGATTCCCGCTTCGACGCCAGCTACATCGTCGATCTTCTCTATCCACCGGCGGCGTGAGCGCAGGCGGGTATTGTTGTTCGTCGCACCGGCATCGAGCCGATGGCTGCCCCTCACCCTAACCCTCCCCCCGTTCTGACGGGGAGAGGGGACGTGCCCTGCGAGAGATCAATGGGGACGCAGAGGGCCGCGGCATATCCCCTTCGCCCCGTTTACGGGGAGAAGGGGCCGGCAGGCGGATGAGGGGCTGGTGTCGCCTACCTCTCGGGGTACTCAACTTCACTGATAAAGCACCGCCATAAACAAAATCCGGCCGCGTCGCCGCGGCCGGATTTTCTCATTTACGTCCAAAAATCAGCGTTCAGAAGAAGCCACGGCGCTGCCACCAGCCGGCCTTCTTCGGCTTGCCGTCGTCGCTTTCGCCATTTTCGCTGCGAGTGGATTTCACCGTCGGCTCGGACGAGGCGATGTTGGATTCGCGGTTGGCGCGAACCGGCTTTGCCTCTTCCTGGGCGGGCGTTTGAAGGTCGGCGGAGGCTTCGGCCACCTCTGGCTCGGCTTCGGCGGCGGGTGCTGCTTCTGCTTCCACTACCGGTTCCTCGACCGGCGATGCGGCGGGCTTGCGACGGCCGCGGCCACGGGCGGGCTTCACTTCCTCGGTGACGACAGCCGCACCCTCGACGGCGGCCGCTGCGGCCTGGTCTTCGCGCTGTTCGGCAGCCGTCTCGACGATTGCAGCTTCGGCAGGCGCCACGTCACTCGAGGTGTCGTCGCCTTCGTCCTCATCGCTGCCGTTGTCTTCGCCGGCTTCACCGGCCGCCAGTTCGGAGCCGTCCTCGGCGCGGTTGCGGCGACCGCCACGCTTACCGCGACGACGGCGCTTGCGGCGCTGCGAGTCTTCGTTTTCGGCACGGGCCTCCGGCGCAGCGCCGGTGGTTTCATCGCCTTCGGCGCCTTCGTCGTCGCCGTCCTCGTCCTCATCGCCGGCTTCGCCCGCAGCCGATGCAGGCTGTTCGGCATTGCCGTTGCGGCCGCGGCGGCGCCTGCGGCGCTTGCGCTTGCGGTTGCCGTCACCGTCACCTTCCGAGCGTGCCGTGGCGGCGCGTTCGGCCGCTGCCGGCTTTTCCTCGAGTTCCTCGTCTTCGTCCTCATCCGCCTCGATGATGATGTCGTCGTCGTCATCCTCGGGAATGGCTGCGAAGTTGAACAGCGTTTCGATCTTGACCGGATTTTCCACGGCCTCGCCGCGATCGATGGCGAAATGCTGCGCGCCGACCGAGCCGTCCGCATCGATGACGATCGCCACGCCGAAGCGGCTCTCGTAATCGACGATCGTCTGGCGCTTGTGGTTGAGCAGGTAGAGCGCGATGTCAGGCGTCGTCCGCACGGTGATGTTATGCGTCGTATTCTTGAGCAGATACTCTTCGATGCCGCGTAGCACATGCAGCGCGACGGAGGACTGCGAACGGACGTGGCCGGTGCCGGCGCAATGCGAGCAGACCTGGGTGGTCGATTCGAGAACCGAAGCGCGGATGCGCTGGCGCGACATTTCGAGCAGGCCGAAATGCGAGATCCGGCCGACCTGAATGCGGGCGCGGTCGTTCTTCAGGCATTCCTTCAGCTTCTTCTCGACAGCGCGATTGTTGCGCTTTTCTTCCATGTCGATGAAGTCGATGACGATCAGGCCGGCGAGGTCGCGCAGGCGAAGCTGACGGGCGATTTCTTCCGCCGCTTCGAGGTTCGTCTGCAGCGCCGTGTCCTCGATCGAGTGTTCGCGCGTCGAGCGGCCGGAGTTGACGTCGATCGAAACCAGCGCTTCCGTCTGGTTCATGATCAGATAGCCGCCGGAGCGCAGCGTCACCTGCGGCTGCAGCATGCGGTCGAGCTGGGCTTCGATGCCCGAACGCGAGAAGATCGGGTGGATGTCGCGATAGGGCTGAACCACCTTGGCATGGCTCGGCATCAGCATCTTCATGAAGTCTTTGGCTTCACGATAGCCGTCTTCGCCGGCAACGATGATCTCGCCGATATCCTTGTTGTAGAGATCGCGGATCGAGCGCTTGATCAGCGAGCCTTCCTCATAGACGAGGCAGGGAGCGGTGGAGGCGAGCGTCAGCGTGCGCACGTTCTCCCACAGGCGCATCAGATATTCGAAGTCGCGCTTGACCTCGACCTTGGTGCGGTTGGCGCCGGCGGTGCGCAGGATGACGCCCATGCCCTGCGGCACTTCGAGCATGCGCGCGATTTCCTTCAGGCGCTTGCGGTCGGCCGGGTTGGTGATCTTGCGGGAAATGCCGCCGCCGCGTGCCGTATTCGGCATCAGCACGGAATAGCGGCCGGCGAGCGAGAGATAGGTGGTCAGCGCCGCGCCCTTGTTGCCGCGCTCTTCCTTGGCAACCTGCACCAGCAGGATCTGCCGGCGCTTGATGACTTCCTGGATGCGGTACTGCTTGCGCGGCTTGCGCTGCACGCGGTCCGGCACTTCTTCCATTGCGTCTTCGGCGCCGACGGATTCGATGACTTCCTCTTCGCCGTGATCGTCATCGTCATCGTCGTCATCGTGACGACGCTTGCTGGTGTCGACGTCCTCGGAGATCGAGTCGGTTTCCACCATCGCGGCCATTGCGCCGCCGGTCGAGCCGTCATCCTCGTTGTCGACGCTCGCAGCACCTTCGGCTTCGACGTCCGTGGGAACGGCGTCCTCGGTCGCGGTGGTTTCGGCAGCGGCTTCGGTGACTTTCTTGCGGCTGCGGCGCGGCCGTGCCTTCTTGGCCGGCGCTTCCTCGGCGGCTTCGGGCGATGCCGCCACGTCTGCCGCTACGGCAACGTCTTCCGCCGTTGCCTCTTCCGTTACGACAGCCGGTTCCGGCGCCTCTGCCGGCACAATGCCGACATCCGGCTGGTCCTGGGTCGAAAGGTCGACCATCGGCGCGGTTTCGACATGCTCGACGTCTTCGTCGCGGCGATGCTCCTCGGCCTCGGCCCGAAGCAGCGCCTGACGGTCGGCGAGCGGTATCTGATAATAATCGGGGTGGATTTCGGCGAAGGCCAGGAAGCCGTGCCGGTTGCCGCCGTAATCGACGAAGGCGGCCTGCAGCGAGGGCTCGACCCTCGTTACCTTTGCAAGATAGATATTGCCGCGGATCTGCTTCTTGTGCTGCGACTCGAAGTCAAATTCTTCTATGCGGTTTCCGCGAACGACAACGACGCGCGTCTCTTCCTCGTGAGACGCATCGATAAGCATTTTGTCTGCCATGTAAGCTGTGCTCCTCGGCGTGGCCGCGAGAGCGCATTCCCGACTGCTGTAGAAACAGAAAGAATGCGGTCCACCGTGGCCGCGCCGGATAATGAAAGTCGCGCCTGGCGCGAAGAGGAGAGCAGCAGCCAGACCGCAGCCGGAACCATTTCGGTCCGGGGCCTGTACACTTCAGATAAAACCTGCTGCGAAACCATCAACAACCAAGCGTGATCGACAAATACGAAGACCCTTTTCGGGTCCGATGAGGTTGCTCCCTGAGAGCGTGGTGGCTGATCCACCAATGAAGTTCCGACCAGAAGCCGGAAAATCAGGATCCAGTTCTCGGGTTGAAGCGCATGAGACGGCGGACGATGACCGATGTGGCGCCAGGTCCAGATCTGGCTGGCAGCCCTTGCGGCGACTCTATCCCGTCAACACTTCTACCCTAAAATGCGTTGTATGTTTTCTCTGTCACAATAGCAAGGGAAAAGCCAAATGTGCCATAATATTGATGGATTTCGGAACACATAGAAGCTGGGGGCCAGCGATTGCGATTCGGCAGGCGGCAAAGGCGTTTCGCTCTCGGGCGTCCGCTCCGGCCATGTCGGGTCCATCGCGCTATAAATAGGATGTGGCGGTTTATTGTTTAAGAGGGCTCGGATCGCGGCGCAGTCCGCAACGCGGCGATCGACATTCGCAAGGCGGCTCATGACGGCGGTGTTCGTCGCCGGCTGTATTCTGCCTGGTGTCGCGGGTTCGGCCGAGACGAGAGATCCGCTGCTTGCCTATGGCGCGCGCATCATCGGCGACGACGCCAGAACACGTATTGTCATCGATTTCGACCGCGAACCGCGGTTCTCCGTTCACTATATCGCCAATCCTGAACGCATCGTCGTCGACCTGCCGGCGACCGCCTTCGGCTTTCCGGGCAAGGATCTGGCCGCCCACGGCCTCTTCAAGGACATCCGCTACGGCAAGATGGACGAGGAGAGCGCCCGCATCGTGCTGACAGCGGCACGGCCGGTGAAGCTTTCCCTCGCCAAGGTGCAGGCCGACGAGGCCGGCAAGGGGCATCGGCTGGTGCTTGAGGCCGAGATGATCGACAAGCAGGCCTTTGCCGAACTGGTCAAGACGCAATCATGGAGCGACCGGGCCTGGAACGATCGGGACGCCGCGGCCCAGACGACGAGCGCCATTCCCGCACCTGCGAAAACCGCCCCCGGGGATTTCGTCATCGCCGTCGATGCCGGCCATGGCGGCATTGATACCGGCGCGATCGGCGTCGATACCAAGACCGAGGAAAAGCAGGTGACGCTTGCCTTCGCCAAGGCTCTGGCCGACCGGCTGAACAAGGAGCCGGGCATCAAAGCCTTCCTGACGCGCAATGACGATGAGTTCCTGTCGCTTTCCCAGCGCGTGCTGATTGCCCGCCAGAACCATGCCGGCCTGTTTATTTCGCTGCATGCCGACACGCTGAAGCAGAAGGATATCCGCGGCGCGACCGTCTATACGATCTCGGACAAGGCCTCCGACAAACTCGCCGCCGACCTTGCCGAACGCGAGAACCTTTCCGACCAGATCGCCGGCAAGGAGACGGTCGCCGAGCCTCCCGAGGTCGCCGACATCCTGCTCGACCTGACGCGGCGCGAGACGCAGGCCTTTTCGATCTCGCTGGCCGAGAGCGTGCTGAATTCCTTCAAGGATCAGGTCGGTACCATCAACAATCCGCACCGCCATGCCGGCTTCCGCGTGCTGCAGGCCCCCGACGTGCCGTCGATCCTGCTCGAGCTGGGATTCCTGTCGAATGCCGAGGATGAGAAACGGCTGCTCGATGAGAGCTGGCGCGGCAAGATAGCCGATCTGCTGACCGACGCCGTGAAGCGGTATCGCAGCGGCGTCGTTGCAAATGGTGGGTGATGCGTGCAGCAGTTGAAAGTGTTACAGTGTCGCTTGCGTCTATGAAAGACGCGCGGTCAGGGCGCCGGCCGGTTGATTAAGGTCGATACCCGTAAAAACAAAGAGTTGAGTGCGCCGCTTGAATCAGTTTCGCAGCCGCGCGCTCCGGATTGGCGGCGGGCAGGGGCGTTGCTTGGATGTGACAGTTCCGATGAAACGCGGCCGCAGCGATGAATGCGGCGGGCAGGGTCCTATTTTGCTCACATTCACGCCGTTACTCCGGCCTATGTTTCACAGCCTGAAGCGCGGAATCGGCTTGTAGCGGTAGCGCTCATGGAGTAAGCCGCGCGCAACGTGCAAATTGCCTTGATCTGTGCAATCGTTGCGTCTGTGCCGATTGAAGATCGAAGAGACCGGTAGCTGAAAATATGGTTAGACTTCTTGGATATTTCTTCGGAATGGCCTGCGTCCTGTTTCTGGTCGCGGCGGCGGGTATTGCCATCTATCTCGCCAATGTCGCGAAGGATCTCCCAGACTATGCCGTTCTGAACAGCTACGCGCCGCCGGTGACGACGCGCGTGCATGCCGGCAACGGCGCTCTGATGGCTGAATATGCCAAGGAAAAGCGTCTCTTCCTGCCGATCCAGGCCATCCCCGACCGCGTCAAGGCTGCTTTTCTGTCGGCCGAAGACAAGAATTTCTACAACCATCCGGGCGTCGACCTGACCGGCCTCGGCCGGGCAATCCTCGTCAATCTGCAGAATTTCGGTTCTGGCCGCCGCCCGGTCGGCGCCTCGACAATCACCCAGCAGGTGGCCAAGAATTTCCTTTTGAGCTCGGACCAGACGATCGACCGCAAGATCAAGGAAGCAATTCTCTCCTTCCGCATCGAGCAGGCCTACAGCAAGGACAAGATTCTCGAGCTCTACCTGAACGAGATATTTTTCGGCTTGAATTCCTATGGCATCGCCGGCGCCGCGCTCACCTATTTCAACAAATCCGTTACCGAACTGACCGTTGCCGAAGCCGCCTATCTGGCATCGCTGCCGAAGGGTCCGGCCAATTATCATCCTTTCCGCCATCCCGAAGCTGCGCTCGAGCGCCGCAACTGGGTGATCGACCGCATGGTCGAGAACGGCTATGTCAGCCAGAGCGACGGCGCGGACGCCAAGAAGCAGCCGCTCGGCGTGACTGCCCGCAGCACTGGCCCCTCGCTCTTCGCGTCCGACTTTTTCGCCGAAGCCGTGCGCCGTCAGCTGATCGATCAGTATGGCGAGAAGGTCCTCTACGAGGGCGGCCTTTCGGTGCGCACCTCGCTCGATCCGCAGATGCAGCTTGCTGCCCGCAAGGCGCTGCAGGATGGCCTCGTGACCTATGACGAGCGCCGCGGGTTCCATGGGCCCATCAAGCAGATCGATGCAAGCGGTGACTGGGGCAAGGCGCTTGCCGATGTTCCCGCGCTGTCCGACGTGCCGGAATGGCGCCTCGCCGTCGTGCTCGCCGCCTCGGACAGCAATGTCGACATCGGCCTGCAGCCGGCCAAGGACGGCAGCGGCAAGGTCGCGGCCGACCGGCAGCGCGGCACGATAGACGCCAAGAACATGCAATGGGCCTACCGTTCGGCGGACGGCTCGCGCAAGACCGCAAAAACGCCGGCCGGCGTCTTGAACCCGGGCGACGTCGTCTATGTCGAGAAGCTCGGAGACGAGGCGTCGACCTCCTATCGCCTGCGCCAGCCGCCGAAGGTGCAGGGTGGCCTTGTCGCCATGGATCCGAAGACCGGCCGCGTGCTCGCCATGGTCGGCGGCTTCTCCTATGCCCAGTCCGAATTCAACCGCGCCACCCAGGCGATGCGTCAGCCGGGCTCGTCGTTCAAGCCCTTCGTCTATGCGGCGGCGATGGACAATGGTTATACGCCGGCCTCCGTCATCATGGACGCGCCGATCGAAATCGTCTCGGGCGGCCAGGTCTGGAGGCCGGAAAACTACGGCGGCGAATCCGGCGGCCCGTCGACGCTGCGTTCGGGCATCGAGCATTCGCGCAACCTGATGACGGTGCGCCTCGCCAACGATCTCGGCATGAACATCGTTGCCGAATATGCCGAACGCTTCGGCATCTACGATCACATGCTGCCGGTTCTCTCCATGTCGCTCGGCGCCGGCGACACGACGGTGCTGCGTATGGTCTCGGCCTATTCGGTCATTGCCAATGGCGGCAAGCAGATCAAGCCGACCCTGATCGACCGCATCCAGGACCGCTACGGCAAGACGATCTTCAAGCATGAGGAGCGCCTGTGCGAGGGCTGCAATGCCAGCGACTGGCAGAATCAGGAAGAGCCGAATGTCGTCGACAACCGCGAAACCGTTCTCGATCCGATGACCGCCTACCAGATCACTTCGATGATGCAGGGCGTCATTCAGCGCGGCACCGCCGCCGGCAAGATCGATCTCGGCGGCCGCGACGTCGCCGGCAAGACCGGCACCACCAACGATGAGAAGGATGCCTGGTTCGTCGGCTTCACGCCGGATCTGGTCGCAGGCCTCTATATGGGCTTCGATACGCCGGGCCCGCTCGGCCGCGGCGGCACCGGCGGCGGTCTCTCCGCCCCGATCTTCAACGAATTCATGCAGGCCGCCGTCAAGGACACGCCGGAATCGAAGTTCGTCATTCCGCCGGGCATGAACCTGATCCCGATCGACCGCAAGACCGGCATGGCCGCCGTCGACGGCGATCCGAACACCATCATCGAGGCCTTCAAGCCCGGAACCGGCCCGGCCGACAGCTTCTCCGTCATCGGCATGGACAGCACCATGGCGCCGGAGGAGATCCTGAAGACCTCGCCGCAGGCCAACCAGGCCGTCCAGACCGGCACACCCGGCCTGTTCTGACCATCGCCGAATTTTGAACGCCGGCCGCGGCTCTTTACATCCGCGGCGGGCGTCTCTATTCACCAGCATCTGAAAAGACAGTTACGGAAAAGCAGGAAAATGCGAGCCGAAATCGAAAACGTGGTCGATGAAACCAAGCAGGCTATCACCCTGCTGAGGAGGCATCTTTGACTGGGACCAGGCGATAAGACGACTGGACTGGTTGAACAACAAGGCAGAGGATCCGAACCTCTGGAACGACGCCACCGAAGCGCAGAAGCTGATGCGCGAGCGCCAGCAGCTGGATGACGGCATCAACGGAGTCAAGCAGCTCGAACAGCAGCTCAACGACAATATCGAGCTGATCGAGCTGGGCGAGGAAGAGGGCGACCAGAGTGTCGTCAAGGAAGCCGAAGACACGCTGAAGGCTTTGAAGGCCGAGGCTGCGCGCCGCCAGGTGGAAGCCATGCTCTCCGGCGAAGCCGACGGCAACGACACCTATCTCGAAGTCCATTCCGGCGCCGGCGGCACCGAAAGCCAGGACTGGGCGAACATGCTGCTGCGCATGTACACCCGCTGGGCCGAACGCCAGCGTTTCAAGGTCGAGCTTCTCGAAGTCCACGACGGCGAAGAGGCGGGCATCAAGTCCGCGACCCTGCTCGTCAAGGGTCACAATGCCTATGGCTGGCTGAAGACGGAATCGGGTGTGCACCGTCTGGTGCGCATCTCGCCTTACGACAGCAATGCGCGTCGCCACACCTCCTTCTCGTCGATCTGGGTCTATCCCGTCGTCGACGACTCGATCCAGATCGAGATCAACGAAGGCGATTGCCGCATCGATACCTATCGTTCGTCGGGCGCCGGCGGCCAGCACGTCAACACCACCGACTCGGCCGTGCGCATCACCCATATCCCGACCGGCATCGTCGTACAGTGCCAGCAGGAACGGTCGCAGCACAAGAACCGCGCCAAGGCCTGGGACATGCTGCGCGCCCGCATGTATGAAGCGGAACTGAAGAAGCGCGAGGACGCCGCCAACGCCGAAGCCGCCTCCAAGACGGATATCGGCTGGGGCCACCAAATCCGCTCTTACGTGCTGCAGCCTTACCAGCTGGTCAAGGACCTGCGCACCGGCGTCGCCAGCAGCGCGCCGGACGATGTGCTCGACGGCGACCTGAACGAATTCATGGAAGCGGCCCTTGCCCACCGCATCAGCGGCGCCGCCGACGCGGTCGTCGAGGATGTCGACTGACAGGCAGCCGCGAGATCGAATGACGAGAAGGCCCCGGAGACGGGGCCTTCTTCGTTCAGGCGATGGCGCGGATGTCGCCGCCCTGAAACAGCGCTGCCGACAGATCGGCGGTCTCGTCATGGATGGCTGCGCGCGCGATATCAGGGGGATCGGTGAAGAGCTCGGCCGCAAAGGCAAAGCCTAATCCCGTGCCCTCCGGTACGAAGACATAATGCCCGAGGCCGCCGCCGAAGATCTTCAGCGCGCTGCGCGCCAGCCGCGCATGCAGCCATGCAGAACATTCTTCGGCCGGTGCCGCCCTGTCGGCATCGCCGACCAGGATAAGAGCGGGTGCCTCGACCGTTTTCAGACTGTCCTCGCTGAAACCGAGAACGGAGCGACCCGGCGCGCAGAGGAGCGCGGCCTTGATCCTGTCGTCTCGATAGGATCGCGACATGCGGGACCATGACTGGCGAAACACATCGCTCTCACGCAGCAACGAGGGGATATGATCGGCAAGGTCGGGAAATTCCCTTGGGCCGCGCGGCCCACCCGGTTTCAGCCTTGACGGTTCGAACTGCGAGAACCGGGCGACGGCGCCGAGAAGCAGCATGACGCTATAGGCTCCGGCCGAAAATCCGGCCGCAAACGCACGGGCTGTATCGATCCGGCCGGCGAGATCGCCGAGCCAGTCGCGACTGCGGTCCAGCATCAGGCTTAGGTCCGGCGCCCGTTCCCAGAGACAGGCAAAGCCTTCGGCCCGGTAGGGTTCGACGCCGGTATTGCCGTGATGGTTGACGCCGAGCGCAACAAATCCGCGCTCCACCAGGCGCCGCGCCAGCCATTCCAGCCCGGCCGCGGATCCGCCGGTGCCGTGCGACAGCAGGACGAGGGGATAAGGCGTGCTTGCCGGCCGAATCGGCGCATCGCGGGCGACCGCCGCCTTGCGAAACCAGCTTCGTTCCCGAATATCGCTTTCCCGAGCGTCATCGGCAGCCGGATACCACAAAGACCAGCTGACGGGCCTCGGGCCGGCTGCGTCCCAGTCCGGTCGTTGATCGTCGTAAAGTACCCCGTCGCGAAAGCCGAGTTTCATCGTCCAAGCCTGTGCAAACAGCGTCTCGCTGTTCAATTGGTCGCTTTCTCGACGGTGATGTCACCGAATTCGTCGATCAGCACCGTCCAGCCATCCGGCTCGGCCGCCGGCTCGGTCTTCAGATAGATGGTGGCGAAGAGGCCGGGTTGCTTGCTGATGCCGCTCGAATTCTCCGGGCGTATATCGGTCACGTAGGGCTTCAGGTCGCTGATCTCCTGCAGCTCGACGGTCGAGGCGATCGCCGGGCCGGTCTCCGTCTGGGCAATCTGCTGCAGATAGACCTTCGAGGTCCGATCCGGCTGGCGCACGGCAAAGAGCTTGTAATAGCCATGGCGCTTTCCCTGAGGGGCGGAAACATTCTCGGCGGCGGAAGGCGCCCGCTCGATATCAGGTGCGTTGCCGTCGTCCTCCCAGTAGCCGGTGCTGGTGGCAAAGATCACCGAAGCCGGCAGGATGGCGTCCTGAGCGGGAGCGGCGATGGCGGCCGAGCATCCGACGAGGAAAATCGTGGTCATCAATATCCGTCGCATTGCCATCGTCTCAATCCTTGAACTGCTCGGCGAGGATACGGTCGGACCAGGAGCGGTCGGGATCGGAGAGGATGCGCGCCGTCATATGCTCCGACTGGGCGATGCGGACATGCAGCACCGACTTGACCTCGGTATTGTCGGCCACCGCATTCACCGGCCGCTTCACCGGCTCGAGCACGTCGATATCGACGGTCACCTTGTTGGGAAGCAGAGCCCCCCGCCAGCGCCGCGGCCTGAAGGCGCTGACCGGCGTCATGGCGAGCAGCGGCGCCTCGAGCGGCAGGATCGGGCCATGGGCGGAAAGATTGTAGGCCGTCGATCCGGCTGGGGTGGCCACCATCAGCCCGTCGCAGATCAGCTCCTCCAGGCGCACGTGCCCGTCGACCACGACCCTGAGATTGGCGGCCTGATAAGACTGGCGGAACAGATAGACCTCGTTGATGGCAAGGGCCGTTGAATTGGTGCCGTCGGCATTGGCCGTCGTCATCTTCAGCGGCCGGAAGGCGTTTTCGACGGCGACGCAGATGCGCTCCTGAAGCCGATCCGTGCTGTAATCGTTCATCAGGAAACCGACCGAGCCGCGATTCATCCCGTAGACCAGCTTGCCGGAGTTCATGGTGCTGTGCAGCGTCTGCAGCATGAACCCGTCGCCGCCGAGCGCGACGATAACGTCCGCCTTGTCCTGCGGCACGTCGCCATAGATGCGAATCAGCTCTTCGCGCGCGGCGAGCGCCTCCATCGTCGGCGAGGCGATAAACGAAAGCGTCTGAAATGAACGGCCCATGCAATGCCCTTTGTGAAGCTGCTCTAGCTAAAGGATAAAAGGCCGTTGCGACAAGGCCGTTTTGCACGTCCCGGCGTTTTGCCGCCAAGTCGGACCGTCCACGGGGATCGGATTTTCCTTTACAGGATCGCAGAATCTGTTAGTTGGGCAGCTATTGCCCTTGTAGCTCAGTTGGTAGAGCACCTGATTTGTAATCAGGGGGTCGCGGGTTCGAACCCTGCCGGGGGCACCATCCCTATTCTCCGATCCGCTGTCCCTCGATGAACCCTGCCTGAAGGACTGCTTCAGCGGCAGTTCAGCCGCTCCGGGGCATTGTCTCCTCATCATCAATGAGGACGCAGCCATGAAGCTCGCACACATTATTCTCACCGCAACCATTGCCGCCGGTGCGGCTTTTGCCTCTGTCGCACCTGCTTCCGCCATGCCGGTTGAACGGCCCGGGATGACGGCGCAGGGAGATGTCGTCCAAATTCGCGACAGCTGGCGAGGCGATCGTTGGCGTGATGACGGTGACTGGCGTGGCGACCGTGGCTGGCGCGATCGGCGCGATTGGCGCCGCTCCGACTGGCGCGATGATGACCGCCGCTGGCGGCGGTGGCGTGCCGAGCGGTGGCAGGAACGCCGCGAGTGGCGCCATCGCGATCGCGATGTCCCCTTCTGGCTCTATCGCGGCTGAGCGCCGTTGCGAATCGCCCGGGCCGTCAGCTCAATGAGGGCCCGGTTCGTTGACGCTTGCCTCGATCCTGTCGCTCTTGCCGGTCTGGCCGGCGCCGGAAGGCGACAGGATTGCGATGCTGAGAACGGAGGCGACCATGAAGGCGACGACGGCGATCATTATGCGCATGAGCGTTCAATCCTCGTTCGGTGGGGATTAACGCGCAATCGCCGTCCGGCGTTCCTCTCGGCTTATTGCACCGGTCCCGGCGTCGCGGGGCCGGGTGCCGTCGGCGACAAAGGATCGGGCTGGTGGACCGGATGCGAAGTGTCCACCCAGATGATGCTGAGGATGATTCCCACAAAGGCCGCGATGAACAGGATACCGAAAATCAGCGGTCGAATGGCCATGATGGGGATCGCTCCTTCTTGCTTGTGACCGGTCGCTACGATCGATCGCCGCCCGATCATAGTGCTCCAGAAGGTCATTCCAAGGCAAAAGTGGATTTCTCCTGTCTAATGCATGTCGCCCGGACGTGTGCAGCGGTTCCGGGATAACGACATGCAAAAGACACGGAGCTAACGCCGCGTCGCGGCGCCGAGTGAAAGCGGCTTGCCGCCTTCTTCCCTGGACTTGTCGAAATTGCCGTCGGCGCGCATGTGAAGCCAAGCGACGCACCGTCATGGCTCATCAGCGTCAGGCTGCCGCGGCCCGTGGCCAGCCTATGCCTTTAAGTAAAGCCGCGCCGCGTAAAGCGCGATCGCCGCCGCATTCGACACGTTCAGCGATTTGATCGCGCCCGGCATGTCGAGGCGGGCAAGCGCGGTCACGGTCTCGCGTGTTTTCTGCCGGAGCCCCTTGCCCTCCGAGCCGAGTACCAGTGCCACCTTGTCGCCCGAAAACGTGCCTTCGAGCGGCGCCGGCCCTTCCGAATCGAGGCCGATGGTGGAGAAACCGAGCTTGTGCAATTCGCCGAGCGCATCGGCGAGATTGGTGATCTGTATATAAGGGATCAGTTCCAGCGCGCCGGAGGCGGATTTGGCGAGCACGCCCGACTCGGTCGGGCTATGTCTCTGGGTGGTGATCACCGCCCCGGCATTGAAGGCGACCGCCGAGCGCATGATCGCGCCGACATTATGCGGATCGGTCACCTGGTCGAGGACGAGCAGGAGAGGGCTGTCCTTCAGCGCTTCGAGCCGGCGCACCGGCAGCGGCCGTGTCTCCAGCATGACCCCCTGATGGATCGCCTCGGGGCCGAGCACCTTGTCGATCTCGTGCGGCGAGACGATCTCGAAGGCAATGCCGAGCGTCTCGACGTCGATTTCAAGCCGCGCGAGCGCGTTCTGCGTCACGGAGAGTTTGATCTTCTTGCGCTCGGGATTGTCGAGCGCTGCGCGTACCGTATGCAGGCCGTAGAGATAGACCTGGTCGGGCGCCAGCGCCGGCGGCTTCCAATCCTCAGCCCTCTTGCGCTTCTGCGGCTGAGGTGTCGGGATCTCGCCGCGTTCGCGCTTGGCGTCGCGGTGCGCACGCCTGAGATTGGCGTAATGCGTATCCTTGGCGGATGGGTCTGCTGCGGCCTTGCCGCCGGATTTCTTGTCTTTGCTCATGCGGCTTTATAGCTATGGCGTTGGCTGCCGCATAGGCTTTCTTTCATATGCCGGCTTTCGGCCGCGAATGAAATTTTTCGTGTTTTTTCCGTTGTCATCGTGTTGACAGACGGAAATGCTCCGGTCATATACGCGGCGCAGACGACGGGCGGCAACGCTTCGAAGTCTGACGAACTTGGTCTAACGATCCGGACGAAAACTGGAGAGATGCCCGAGTGGTTAAAGGGGACGGACTGTAAATCCGTTGGCTCAGCCTACGTTGGTTCAAATCCAACTCTCTCCACCATTCGTCATCGGATCGGACCATCCCGCGGGTATAGCTCAATGGTAGAGCAGCAGCCTTCCAAGCTGAATACGCGGGTTCGATTCCCGCTACCCGCTCCAGTCTCCCGTACAGCCAGTTGATACCATCGCAGCCACGATCGTCGTGAGCCATGTTTCAGCCTCGGCTGGAAGCTCGCCGCTATTGCCGTAGGCGAGGGTGTCGATGCCGCCGACTGCGGCTCATCCTTGATGTATCCGTCCGATTTTTCTCTAAGATTCCAGTGATTTTTGGAAGGGCTGCGGCGAATCGCCTTGCAGGCGGCGAATTGTCTCCCATATGCGCCTTCACGCCAAGAATGGCGTCTGCAATTAAGTCTTGCGCAATTTCGCCGAAAGCCTTAAACGGCGGCACTAAACCGGTTCGCCGGGGCCACCATTTCGTTCACAGGAAGCATTCAAATGGCAAAGAGTAAGTTTGAGCGCAACAAGCCGCA